>NZ_JBEYIX010000060.1:0-36678 GCF_040636055.1 Micromonospora sp. NPDC006766
GCCCCGACCATCCGGTCGGGGCGCCACTGGGCGTCGGTGTGCAGGTCGCCTCTCGGCGAGTGGCACGACGCGGCTCCAGCCGAACGGTATTCCGCGAAGGCAATTTGGGTGAGGCCCGGGGACACTGGACACACCGACGCTCCGCACAACGGTACGAGAGGCGTTGGTCTTCCGCTGCCTCGGGTGATCGCCGTCACCTGGTGCTGGTTCCTCCGGGTACGCCCGTACGCCGCTGGCCGGCACCCGTGTTCGGGGGTGCCGGCCAGCGGCGTTGTGTCAGTTGTTCCAGTACTGGGCGACCAGGTCGGCGGCCTGCTGCTCCCACTGGGCGTAGGCGTCCGGGTACGCCGACACCTGCACCGTCTGCGCGGCCTTGGTCAGCGGCATGTCCTGCCACCCGTCAACCTGCTTCAAACCCTTGAGGAACGCGGTCGTCGCGTACTCCGGATCGGTGATCTGCTCCGGGCTGCCCCAACCCGAGCTCGGGCGCTGCTGGAACAGACCCAGCGAGTCGTGGTCGTTGGCGTCACCCAGGTGGCCCAGGTTCTCCAGCTTCGACTCCTGCAGGCTGGTGGCGATCGAGATGACCGCGGCCCGCTCGGGCAGGCCGGCCTTCTTCGTCGCGGCGATGATCGCCTTGGTGTTATCGACCTGCTCACCGTTCAGGTTGATCTTCGACTGCGCGCCCTGCACACCATGCGGAATCAGCTTCGCCATGTCCGGCTTCGCGGCCTGCACCGCAGCCGCCGGGGCGGCGTGTACCGGCTCAGCGGCGTGAGCGGCGATCGGACCGGCGAACACACCACCGGTGAAAGCCAGACCAGCAACACCAAGAATGCTCTTACGCAGTATCGAGTTCATAACCAGAAGCTCCATTCGGGGGTTGGCGCACACGCCGACAGGGGGGGGCGGCTGTTGTGCGCAAGCACCACGTCAGGCGCTCAAAGAAAAGGGGGAGAGTCTTCGACCGGCTGGGCACGCGGGGCAGGATCGCCTCTTCGCGGCGCCGGGACCATGTCCAACGACCGGCGACCCGCCAACATTCCGGGCCTCGCACACCCGCCGGGCGGGGTGGCCTTCCTCGGCCGTGCACCCGTATTCAACGACCGCCCGCCGCCCGGCATTCCGGCCCCGCGACGCCACCCACCACACCCGCAAACCGGACATCCCGCCCATGCCGCCCAGGCGGCTCACCGGTCGGGCCGGCAAGATCCGGGCAACTTCCCCGAAGGTGGCCCCTCGCGGCGGCGGGAGGCAGCACTTTCCGGGAAACTGGGCGGATCATGGCGGCGCCGCGCACCGCCGAGCCGTGCGCGGCGTATACCGGGCGCGGGACGTGCGGGCCACGCATGCGGATGGCGCGCGCACGACGCCGGGCCCCCGCCCGGACATCGCAAACCAGAAGCGGACCGGGCCCCGCGACCGCCCACGGTGGGACACACCGGGCGCTCTGCCGCCTTAGGGTGGTCAGCGTGGCGACCCTTCTGCTTCTGCGACACGGCCGGACCACCGCGAACGCCGACGGCGGCCTGGCCGGCCGGCGGCCCGTCGAGCTGGACGAGATCGGCCGCGCTCAGGCCGCGGCGGTTGGCGAGCGGCTGAAAGGGCTGCCTTTGGCGGCGGTGGTGACCAGCCCGCTGATCCGCTGCCGGCAGACCCTGGAACTGGCCGTGCCGCAGGCCGAGCCGGTGGTGGAGGAGGGGCTGATCGAGTGCGGGTACGGCAGCTGGGAGGGGCAGCCGCTGAAGAAACTGGCCAAGGAGCCGCTGTGGCCGGTGGTCCAGCAACATCCCAGCGCGGTCGTCTTCCCCGAGGGGGAGTCGATGGCGGCGATGGCGGCGCGGGCGGTCGCCGCGGTGCGTTCCTGGGACGCCCGGGTCACCGTCGAGCACGGGCCGGAGGCCTGCTGGCTGGCCTGCAGCCACGGTGACGTGATCAAGGCGATCGTGGCGGACGCGCTCGGCGTACACCTGGATCTTTTCCAGCGGATCGTCGCGGACCCGGCGTCGGTGACGGCGATCCGCTACACGCCGCTGCGGCCGTTCCTGGTCCGGCTCAACGACACCGGCGGCGATCTGGCGAGCCTGGTGCCGCCGCCGCGCAAGCGGCGCCGGCGGACGGCGCGTACGGATTCGGACGCGGCTGTGGGCGGCGGTGCGGGGGCGGCCCCGTGAGCCGGCCCGCCACGCCCGGAAAGTGCCGCTGTGGGCCCCGGCGTTTCGCCCTGGGCGGATTCCACGTCGGTGCGCTACGCGGCGGTTCCGGCCTCCGGATAGGGTCGTGGGTATGACCCACCAGGTGCACGCCTTCGAGCCGCCGGAGCGGTTCGTCGCCGGGACCGTCGGTCCGCCGGGGGAACGCACGTTTTTCCTGCAGGCGCGCGGCGGCGGCCGGCTGGTCAGCGTGGCGCTGGAGAAGGTCCAGGTGTCCCTGCTGGCCGAGAAGCTGGAGGAGTTGCTCGCCGAGGCGCAGCGCCGGTTTGGCGTGCAGTTGCCCGAGGCGCCCACCGCGGCCGGCGACAACGATCCGCTGGACACCCCGGTCGACGAGGAGTTCCGGGTCGGCACGCTGGGCTTGGCCTTCGACGTGGACAGCGCCACCGTGGTGATCGAGGCGATTGCCGTCGGTGAGGCGGAGGCCGAGGTCGCGCTCAGCGACGTCGCCGACGACGACGAGGACGAGGACGAGGACCCGGACGAGCCGGACGACGACCTGGACCGGCTCCGGGTCCGGCTGACTCCCGAGGCGACCCGTGCGTTCATCGAGCGGGCCCGCCGCGTGGTCAACGCCGGCCGACCGCCCTGCCCGCTCTGTGGCCAGCCGTTGGACCCGGCCGGCCATCTCTGTCCGCGGCACAACGGTTATCACCGGTGACCTCGTCGGAACTTCAACCCCGACAGGACGGCGCCGCGACGCTGCGGTTGCTCAGCGACGGTGAGCTCGTCCTGGAGGGGCGGCTGGTCGACGCCTCCAACACCACCCTGCGTGGGATCCTCACCCTGGACGGGCTGACGGCCCGCTGCGTCTACAAGCCGGTCCGGGGCGAGCGCCCGCTCTGGGACTTCCCGGACGGCACGCTCGCCGGCCGGGAAGTGGCGGCATACCTGGTGTCCCGGGCCACCGGGTGGGATCTGGTGCCGCCGACCGTGCTGCGGGACGGGCCGTTCGGGCCGGGCTCCTGCCAGCTCTGGATCGACGAGCCGGAGGCGGCCGAGCCGCTGGTCGGGTTCGTGCCGGCCGCCGGGGTGCCGTCGCGCTGGTTTGCGGTGGCCGCGGCCCGCGACGACGACGGAGCCCCGTACGCCCTCGCCCATGCGGACGACCCGCGCCTGGCCCGACTGGCCGTTCTCGACGCGGTGATCAACAACGCCGACCGCAAGGGCGGCCACCTGATCTCAGGCCCGGACGAACGGATCTACGGGGTGGATCACGGCGTCTGCTTCCACGTCGAGGACAAGCTGCGTACGGTGCTGTGGGGCTGGGCCGGCCGGCAGCTCCCGCCGGAGGCGGCGGCGGTGCTGGACGGGCTGGCCAGCCAGCTCGCCACCGGCCCGCTCGCCGACGAGCTGGCCGAGCACCTGACCGTCGGCGAGGTCGCCGAGCTGGCGGCCCGGGTGGGCCGGCTGCGGGAGACCGGTCGGTTCCCGCTGCCCTCGCAGGAGTGGCCGGCGATGCCCTGGCCGCCCCTGTGAGCCGTTGTCGCGTTGATCACCTGAGGCGCGCACCCCGAGTGCCTGACAGATCGTTAGGCTGGCGGTCATGGAGTCTTGGGCAGGACACGAGGTGCCACGGCTGCCGGGCAGGGGCCCGTCGCTGAGCTTGTACGACTCGGCGCGGCAAGCTGTCCATCCCAGCCAGCCCGGCGGGGTCGCCTCGATGTACGTCTGCGGCATCACCCCGTACGACGCGACCCACCTCGGGCACGCCGCCACCATGATCACCTTTGACCTGGTGCAGCGGATGTGGCGGGACGCCGGCCTAGCCGTGCGGTACGTGCAGAACGTCACCGACATCGACGACCCGCTGCTGGAGCGGGCCGAGCGCGACGGCGAGGACTGGAAGGTCCTGGCCATGCGGGAGACCGCGCTGTTCCGGGAGGACATGGAGGCGCTGCGGATGATCCCCCCGGCGCACTACGTCGGGGCGATCGAGTCGATCCCGGACATCGTCGAGAAGGTCCTGGTGCTGCTCAAGGACGGCGCCGCGTACCGCCTCGACGACGGCACCGGGGACGTCTACTTCGACGTCACCGCCGCGCCGGCGTTCGGCTACGAGTCGAACCTGTCCCGTCAGCAGATGTTGGAGATCTTCCCGGAGCGGGGCGGCGACCCGGACCGGGCCGGCAAGCGCGACCCGCTCGACCCGCTGCTGTGGCGCGGCACCCGCGAGGGCGAGCCGTCCTGGCCGGGCGGCGAGTTGGGCGCCGGACGGCCCGGCTGGCACATCGAGTGCGCGGTGATCGCCTTGAACCTGCTCGGCGACCGGATCGACGTGCAGGGCGGCGGCAACGACCTGCTCTTCCCGCACCACGAGTGCTCGGCGGCGCACGCCGAGCGGTTGACCGGCCAGGCGCCGTTCGCCGACCACTACGTGCACGCCGGCATGATCGGCCTGAACGGCGAGAAGATGTCGAAGTCCAAGGGCAACCTGGTCTTCGTCTCCCGGCTGCGGGCCGACCAGGTGGACCCGATGGCGGTCCGGTTGGCCCTGATGAGCGGGCACTACCGCACCGACCGCTCCTGGACCGACGACCTGCTCGCCACGGCACAGCAGCGGCTGGGCCGCTGGCGCCGGGCCGCCGCGGCGCCGGCCGGACCGTCCGGTGACGAACTCCTCGCCGGGGTGCGCGCCCGCCTCGCCGACGACCTCGACACCCCTGGCGTTCTGGCGCTGGCCGACGTCTGGGCCGAGCAGACCCTGGCCGGCGTCGCCGCCGACGCCGGCGCCCCCGCCCTTTTCACGAAAACCGTCGACGCCCTCCTCGGCATCCGCCTCTAACCACCCCCACCCCACCCCACCCCCACCCCACCCCCACCCCCGCTGCGTCGATCATGGAGTTGTGGCGGTCGTTTTGGCCGGATGGCGGCTTCTGTCTGCCACCACAAACTCCATGATCGGCGGGGCAGGGGGGTCAGCCGAGGACCAGGCCGGGGTCGGGGTCCGGGTCGGCGGCCGGGGCGGGGACCTTGTACTCCTCGGTGAGGGTGGTCATCGGGCCGGGCCAGGTGGCCTGGGCGACCTCGATCGGCTTGCGCCGTGCGTCGTACGCGACGTGCAGCAGGTGCAGCACCGGCGTGTCCGGCCGGATTTGGAGCGTCTCCGCCTCCTCCCGGCTGGGCTGGCGGGCGCTGATCGTGTCGGTCGCGGTGACGTACCGGCGGCCGGTGGCCTCCTCGGCCTCCTGATACAGCGGGCGGCCGAACGCCTCGGCCCGTTCGAGGGAGGTGCCAGCGGTGTCGGTGGGCAGGAACCAGGAGGCGCCCACCTCGACCGGTGACTCGTCGGTGCGGACCAGGTGGCGTCGGCAGAGCAGTTCGGTGCCGTCGGGCACGCCGAACGCGTCGGCCACCTCGGGCGGGGCGGGGGCGCGGCCGACGGAGACGAGCTGCTGCCGGTATCGGGCGGCGAGGTCGGTGTGGTAGCCGCGGAAGCCGCCGTACCGGCCGCGGGAGAGCCGGTTGAGCCGGCGCCGGGTGCCCCGGACGTACGTACCGGAGCCGGGCTTGGTGATCAGGATGCCCTCGACCCGCAGCTGGTCGACGGCGCGTTGCACGGTCTGCTTCGCCACGCCGAACATCTCGGCGATGGCCGGGATGGACGGCAGTCGCTCGCCGGGCCCCCAGTCGCCGCGCCGCACCTGGGCCTTGAGCTGTGCGGCGATCTGGCGGTGCGGGAACTCGGCCGCACCCGGGTTGATCTGCATACCGCCTCCTCTTAACAGCTAGGTTCCTAGGATGCCGTAGTCAGGGTGACCTTCGCCACCCCGGACACGAGAAACCGGGCCCCGAAGGTGCCGGAGCCCGGTACGTCAGTGGCTACCAGGAGCCGGCGGTCGGGCCGGCGGAGCCGCCACGGCGGCGCAGATACTTCTCGAACTCCTGGGCGATCTCGTCCCCGGTCAACGGGGTGATGCCGGCGTCGCCGACCCGTTCCTCCAACTCGCGGACGTACTCGCCCAACTCGGCGTCCTGCTCGGCGGCGCTGCGCACCCGCCGCTCCCACTCGGCCGCCTCCTCGGCCAGGTCGACCATCGGCACCGGCAGGTCGAGCACCTCCTCGACCCGGTGCAGCAGCGCCAGGGTGGCCTTGGGGCAGGGCGGGTTGTTGGCGTAGTGCGGCACGTGCACCCAGAACGACACCGCGTCGACCTCGGCCCGGGTGCAGGCGTCGTGCAGCACCCCGACGATGCCGGTCGGCCCGTCGTAGCGGGTGGGGGTGAGCTGGTAGCGCTTGGCCGCGTCGACGTCCGAGGCGCTGCCGCTGATCGGCAACGGCCGGGTGTACGGCACGTCGGCGAGCAGCGCGCCCAGCAGTACGACCCGCTCGACCTCCAGGCTGTGGCAGATCTCCAGCACCTGCTCGCAGAACGTGCGCCAGCGCATGCTCGGCTCGATGCCGCGGATCAGCACCACGTCCCGTTCGGTGCCCGCCGGGCTGGCCACCATGAAACGGGTGGTCGGCCACTGCACCCGGCGGGTCTCGCCGTCGGCCATGGTGATGGTCGGCCGGCTCACCTGGAAGTCGTAGAAGTCCTCCGGGTCCAGCTCGGCCACCTGCCGGGCCTGCCAGACCTGCTCCAGGTGCTCCACCGCCGCGGTGGAGGCGTCCGCGGCGTCGTTCCAGCCCTCGAAGGCCGCGATGGCGACCGGGGAGCGCAGCACCGGCAGCCCGTCGAACTCCGTCACGCCGTCACCCCACCCCGCTCGTCACAGGCGGTGCCGGGCCATCGCCAGCACATTCGCCCGCCGTGCACAGTCGCGTCCCTGATGTCCCTCACGTCCGTCAGCCTACGTGCCGGCGCCGGACGCGGCCCGTCGGCCGCGCCGGTTGGCTCGGCGGGCCACCCGGTCGAACCGGTTAACCGGTATGCGGTGCTTCCGCTCACAGTATGTGGGAAGCGCAGTGTTGCAGTGACCTGGCACGGGACTGCCGCACTAACCTGGCTCTGTGCGGACTACGTTGCTCGATGTGCTGGCGGAGCGGATCGTCATCGCCGACGGGGCGATGGGGACGATGCTCCAGGCGGCTGACCTGACCCTGGACGACTTCGACGGCCTCGAGGGCTGCAACGAGGTGCTCAACCTGACCCGGCCGGACGTCGTGCGCGGCGTGCACGACGCCTACCTGGCAGCGGGAGCGGACTGCGTCGAGACCAACACCTTCGGCGCCAACCTGCCGAACCTCGCCGAGTACGGCATCGCCGGACGGATCCGGGAGCTGTCCGAGGCGGGGGCGCGGCTGGCCCGGGAGGCCGCCGACGCGTACGCCACGCCGGAGCAGCCCCGCTTCGTGCTCGGCTCGATCGGCCCCGGCACCAAGCTGCCCACCCTCGGCCACGCCGCGTACGCCTCGCTGCGCGACGCGTACCAGGAGAACGCGGCCGGCCTGATCGTCGGCGGGTCGGACGCGCTGATCGTGGAGACCTGCCAGGACCTGCTCCAGGTCAAGGCGGCGGTGATCGGGTCGAAGCGGGCGATGGCTGAGCTCGGGCGCCAGGTGCCGATCATCTGCCACGTCGCCGTCGAGACCACCGGCACCATGCTGCTGGGCAGCGAGATCGGGGCGGCGTTGACCGCGATCGAGCCGCTCGGCGTGGACCTGATCGGGCTCAACTGCTCGACCGGCCCGGCCGAGATGGGCGAGCACCTGCGCTACCTGTCCCGGCACTCGCGTATCCCACTGTCGGTGATGCCGAACGCCGGGCTGCCCGTGCTGACCGCCGAGGGGGCCTACTTCCCGCTGACGCCGGTCGAGATGGCCGACGCGCTGGAGCAGTTCGTCACCGAGTACGGCGTGTCCCTGGTGGGCGGCTGCTGCGGCAGCACCCCGGAGCACATCCGGGTGCTGGCCGAGCGGCTGCGCGGTACGCGGCCGGTGGCCCGCGAGCCGCGGCCGGAGGCCGGCATCTCGTCGATCTACCACCATGTGCCGTTCGCTCAGGAATCCAGCGTCCTGATGGTCGGGGAGCGGACCAACGCCAACGGCTCCAAGGCGTTCCGGGAGGCGATGCTCGCCGGCGACTGGCAGGCCTGCGTGGAGATCGCCCGCGGCCAGGCTCGGGACGGCTCGCACCTGCTGGACCTTTGCGTCGACTACGTCGGCCGCGACGGCACCCGCGACATGCGGGAGTTGGCGGGCCGGTTCGCCACCGCCTCCACCCTGCCGATCATGCTGGACTCCACCGAGCCGGCGGTGATCGAGGCCGGGCTGGAGATGCTCGGCGGGCGCTGCGTGGTCAACTCGGTGAACTTCGAGGACGGCGACGGAGCAGGGTCCCGCTACGCCCGGGTCATGCCGGTCGTCAAGGAGCACGGCGCCGCGGTGGTCGCCCTGCTCATCGACGAGGAGGGCCAGGCTCGTACCCGGGACTGGAAGGTACGCATCGCGGCCCGGCTGATCGAGGACCTGACCGGGCGGTGGGGGCTGCGCCGGGAGGACATCCTCATCGACGCGCTGACCTTCCCGGTCGCCACCGGCCAGGAGGAGACCCGCCGCGACGGGATCGAGACGATCGAGGCGATCCGGGAGATCGCCTCCCGCTACCCGGGGGTCAACTTCACCCTGGGCATCTCCAACGTCTCGTTCGGCCTGAACCCGGCCGCCCGGCAGGTGCTCAACTCGGTCTTCCTGCACGAGTGCGCGCAGGCCGGCCTGACCTCGGCGATCGTGCACGCCAGCAAGATCCTCCCGATGTCGAAGATCCCCGACGAGCAGCGCGAGATCGCCCTCGACCTGATCTACGACCGCCGCCGCGAGGGCTACGACCCGGTGCAGCGGTTCATCGAGATCTTCGAGGGCGTCGACGCGGCCTCGGCGCGGGCCACCCGGGCCGAGGAGTTGGCCGCGCTGCCGCTGGAGGAGCGGCTCAAGCGGCGGATCATCGACGGCGAGCGCAACGGCCTGGAAGCCGACCTGGACACCGCGATGGCCGGCGGGCGCTCGCCGCTGTCCATCATCAACGACCTGCTCCTCGACGGCATGAAGGTGGTCGGCGAGCTGTTCGGCTCCGGTCAGATGCAGCTGCCGTTCGTGCTCCAGTCCGCCGAGGTGATGAAGACCGCGGTGGCCTACCTGGAGCCGCACCTGGAGAAGACCGATGACGGTGGCAAGGGCAGGATTGTCCTGGCCACCGTCAAGGGCGACGTGCACGACATCGGCAAGAACCTGGTCGACATCATCCTGTCCAACAACGGTTACGAGGTCGTCAACATCGGCATCAAGCAGCCGATCAACGCGATCCTCGACGCGGCCGAGCAGCACCGGGCCGACGCGATCGGGATGTCCGGGCTGCTGGTCAAGAGCACGGTCATCATGAAGGAGAATCTCGCCGAGATGGCCACGCGCGGGGTGGCCGAGCGCTGGCCGGTGCTGCTCGGCGGGGCGGCGCTCACCCGGGCGTACGTTGAGGACGACCTACGGTCGATGTTCCCCGGGCAGGTGCACTACGCCCGGGATGCCTTCGAGGGGTTGTCCCTGATGGATCGGGTGATGACCGCCAAGCGGGGCGGCGCGCCGGTGGTCGACCCGGAGCGGGAGGCGGCCCTGGCGGCCCGCCGGGAGCGGCGGGAGCGGCAGCGGGCGTTGGTGCGGGAGGCGCTGCCCGAGCTGGACGACACCTCGGTCCGCTCCGACGTGGCCACCGACGCGGAGGTGCCCACGCCGCCGTTCCTCGGCAGCCGGGTGGTCAAGGGAGTGCCGTTGGCCGACTACGCGGCGCTGCTCGACGAGCGGGCCACGTTCCTCGGCCAGTGGGGGCTGCGTGGCGCCCGGGGTGGCAAGGGCCCGTCGTACGAGGAGCTGGTGGAGACCGAGGGCCGGCCGCGGCTGCGTTACTGGCTGGACCGGCTGATCGCCGACCAGGTCCTCGAGGCGGCCGTGGTCTACGGCTACTTCCCGGCGTACGCCGAGGGCAACGACCTGGTGGTGCTGGACGAGAACGGGCACACCGAGCGGGCCCGGTTCTCGTTCCCGCGGCAGCGGCAGGAGCGGCGGCTCTGCCTGGCCGATTTCTTCCGGCCGCGGGGCGACGAGCTGGACGTGGTGGCGCTGCAGCTGGTCACCGTTGGGCAGCCGATCAGCGAGTACACCGCGAAGATGTTCGCCGGCAACGAGTACCGCGACTATCTGGAAGTGCACGGCCTGTCCGTGCAGTTGACCGAGGCACTCGCCGAATACTGGCACCGGCGAATCCGGTCCGAGCTGATCCTGCCCGACGGGCGTACCGTCGCCGACGACGACCCTGCGGACCTGGCCGGCCTGCTGCGCACCGATTACCGCGGCTGCCGGTACGCGTTCGGCTACCCGGCCTGCCCGGACCTGGAGGACCGAGCGAAGATCGTGGAGCTGTTGGGGGCCGAGCGGATCGGAGTGCAGCTGTCGGAGGAGTTTCAGCTGGTGCCGGAGCAGGCCACGGACGCGATCGTGGTGCACCATCCGGAGGCGAGCTACTTCAACGCCAAGTGACGCTGGGGCACCGGCGTGTCGCGCGTTCCCGCCGGCCCCGCTACCGACCGCCACCGACGGGTTGAGGGGCACGTTGCTGCGTCGGCAGCCGGTGCGGAGTCTGGCTGGCTGGGGTCCCATGTACCGGTGTCGACCGGATGGCCAGGGGTATCCGTACGGCGTGGACCGCGTGGACACTTGAAGAGCCCGGTAGATGTGGGCACCGAGGAGCTCTGGCGAGGATAAGGTGACGAGGGAAGGGGACGACGATGGCCAAGGACACACCCGTCAAGGTCCGGCCGGCCACGCCCACGATCGTCGGCGTGTCGGCCGACGCTCCCGAGGAACCGCCGAGCAGCCTCGACCTGTGGGCCCGGGCGCAGGTGTTGCACCGCTGCTTCGGCGAGGACGACGGGGAGCCACACATCATGCGCGGCCTGGACTGAGCTCCGGCCGCGCGCAAACGGGGCTGATCAGTCGGCCCGGCCGCAGGCGAGCAGCGCGGCGGTGGGCAGGTGAAGAGTTCCGTCGGTGTCCCGGTAGGGGGCGCTGAGCCGGTCGTACTCCCGCCGGAGGCGTTCCCGTGCGGCGGCGGGCTGCCGCTCCAGCAACAGGCCGATGGTGCTGATGCCGTTGGCGGGCCCGGCCCACCAGTTTTCCGGATCGGTGCGGTGCTTCCAGGCCACGGTGACGCACCGGACGTCGGTCAGTCCGGCCGCGGCCAGCAGCCCGGCCAGCCCTGCCTCGGTGCGCGGGAAGTCCCGGTCCGTCGCGAGTCGGGGCAGGTCCGCCGGCGTCGTGACCCCGGCGGCGGTGACCGTCTCGCTCACGTGGTTGAGCACGAAGTTGGCCACCGCCGCGTCGAACCCGCCGGCCGGGAACGGCAGACGCGGCAGCACGGCCTGCCGGACCTGCGCGCCCGGCGCGTTGCGCCGCGCCGCGCCGAGCATGCTCGGCTCCGCGTCGACCGCCGTCACTTCGGCGCCGCGAGTGAGGGCCGCCGCGGCGACCGTGCCGGGCCCCGTGCCGACGTCGAGCACCCGCTGCCCGGTCCGCACCGCCGCCGCGTCCAGCAGTTCCTCCGCCGGGTACGCGCAGAGCCGGCCGAAGCTGCGCTCGTAGGCCTCGGCCCGCCCCGCCCACCGGGACCGTTCGTGCGTGTCGAAGTCGGTGCCGATCATGCCGGGAGCGTAGCCGGTTCGGTGTCTCTCACGGATTGCGTGCCGGCCGTACCTTGGTGGACATGACGACGATTCTGGTGTCAATAGCGGTGGCTGTGGTGCTCGTCGCCGCGGCGGTCGGCTACGTCGCCTGGCGGGACCGGCGGCGGTCCACCCCGGACGAGGACCGGACGGCCGCGCGATGCCCGGGCCGCCCAGCAGCGGCACGAGGCGAGCCGACACGCCGCGCAGGGCGACACGGTACGCCGCGGTCAACTCCCGAGCGGTATGTGAGCTGTGCCGCCGGGGCGGCCGACGACGGATCTGTCCGGGCCGCCCGTCCGATGCGTCACCCTCAGCGAACGGGCACACGCGCAGCATGACGGCTGGAACAACGGCAGCCACGGCTTCATCGGCTGAACCGCTGCTCTCGTCCCGCGGTGGGCTGATGCCGTAGGTCACCCTCCGCGGACACCGTCGGCCGGCGTCCGCGCCCGGTTGAGAGGATCAGCGGGTACGCCACCTGAGGAGGTCCCCGCTGAGCAGCAGACATCCCGCCGCCGTGCTTTTTGACATGGACGGCACCCTGGTCGACAGCGAGAAATTGTGGGACGTCGCGTTGCAGGAGCTCGCGGCGGTCTACGGCGGCACCCTCTCGGATACCGCGCGCCGGGCGATCATCGGCACCAGCATGGCCGAGTCGATGCGGATCCTGCACGACGACCTCGGCCAACCGGAACGGGACCGGCAGGCCAGCGCCGAGTGGATCAACGCGCGGATCCTGGAGCTGTTCGGCACCGGGCTGCGTTGGCGGCCGGGCGCGCTGACGTTGCTGCGGGCGGTGCGCGCGGCCGGGATTCCGACGGCGCTGGTCACCTCCAGCGGCCGGCCGCTGGTCGAGGTGGCCCTGGACACCCTGGGCCGGGACAGTTTCGACGCGGTGGTGTGTGGGGACGAGGTCGGCGCGGCCAAGCCGCACCCGGAGCCGTACCTGACGGCCGCCCGGCTGCTCGAGGTGCCGATCGAGCGGTGTGTGGCGATCGAGGATTCGCCGACCGGGGTGGCCAGTGCCTTGGCGGCCGGGGCGGCGGTGCTGGCCGTACCGGCGGAGGTGCCGCTGCCACCGACGGACGGCGTGCACCAGTTGGAGAGCCTGACCGGGGCGGATCTGGAACTGCTCGCGGCGTTGCTCGGCGAACCGCCGGCCTGACCGGCCCGTTCGGGCGTCAAGAGGGGCCCCCTGCTATACGCCAGGCGTTAACAGGGGGCCCCTCTTTGCACCTCACTCGTGGGCGATGGCGCCCAGCACGTTGATCCGGGCGGCCCGGACCGCCGGCAGGATCGCGGCGACCACCCCGACGATCGCGGCCAGGCCGAGCATGACCGCCATCTGACCCCAGGGCAGGATCAGGTCGTTGATCCCCTCGTCCTTCAGCGCGTGGACCACGGCAGCGCCGAGGCCACTGCCGACGGCGACGCCCAGCAGCGCGCCGAACACCGAGATCACCACCGCCTCGACAGTGATCATGCGCATGGTCTGCGCCCGGCGCAGCCCGATCGCCCGCAGCAGACCCAGCTCACGGGTGCGTTCCAGCACCGACAGCGCCAGGGTGTTCACGATGCCGAGCACCGCGATCACGATGGCCAGCGCCAGCAGGATCTGGATCATCCTGAGCAGCCCGTCAAGCTGACCGGTCTGCTGCTTGATGAACGCGTCCCGGTCTGCCACCGACACCTCGGGGGAGTCCGCGAGCAGCCGCTCCACCTGCGGCAGGACGTCGGCCACCCGGGCGCCCGGGGCGAGCTGCACGAAGCCCTGGATGGGCTTCGGGATGACGAAGTCGCGGACCGCCTGTGGCGGCAGCATCACCGGGTTGGTCAGCTGGTTGCTCTGGTAGATGCCGCTGACCGTGTAGGTGTGGGCGTCGCCGCGGGACAGTTGCACCGTCACCGTCGAGCCGACCGAGACACCCCGGGCCTTGGCGGTGTCGGAGCTGACCAGCATCTGGTCCGGGCCCAGCCGGCTGATGTCGCCGGCGGTGGCCTTCGCCCCGAAGATCTGCTCCAGCGCGCCGCTGTTGCTGGACGCGGCCACCCAGGTCCGTTCGCCGTTGACCTCGGCCATGTCGCCGTACTCGCCGTCGACGAGTTGCACGCCGGGCAGCGCGGCGGCCTGGTCCAGCACCGCCGGGTCGAAGCTCGGCGGCCGTGGGCCGTTCTGCGTCCCGGCGATCACCAGTTCGGCCTTGATGGTGTCCTTCGCCAGCGCGCTGATGCTTCCCTTCGCCGAGTCGAGGATCACCGTCACCCCGGTGACCAGGGCGATGCCGACCATCAGCGCGGCAGCGGTGATCGCGGTGCGGCGGGGGTTACGCCCGGAGTTGAGTCGCCCCAGCTTGCCGGGCACCGACCAGGCGAAGATCGCCCCCAGCAGGGAGACCACCGGGCGGCTGATCAGCGGGGTCAGCAACGCCACGCCGATGAAGGCGAAGAGCACGCCGCCCAGGATGGTGGCCAGGGTGTTGTCACCGGCGTTGCCGTTGAGCCCGAGGAGGAGCAGCCCGGCGCCGACCGCGGTGACCAGCGTGCCGGCCACCGTGATCCGGGTCAGCGGACGGTCGGGAGTGGCCACGTCCTGCATCGCCGCGATCGGTGGGATCCGGGACGCGCGCAGCGCCGGCAGCAGCGCCGCCACCACGGTGATCACCAGGCCGACCGAGAACGCGCCGATCACCGCCGCCGCCGGTACGCCGATGCCGGCCAGGGTGAGCCCGCCGGCCAGGTTGCCGAAGAGCCAGGCCAGCAGGGCGCCGATGCCGACGCCGGCGGCCAGGCCGAACGCCGAGGCGATCAGGCCCACCGTGACGGCCTCCACCACCACCGAGCCGATGATCTGCCGGCGGCTGGCCCCGACGGCCCGCATCAGGGCCAGCTCACGGGTCCGCTGCGCGACGATGATCGAGAAGGTGTTGAGGATCAGGAACGTGCCGACCAGCAGCGCCACGGCCGCGAAGCCGAGCAGGATCCGGTTGAAGAACGACAGCGCCGTCTTGAACCCCTGGGCGGCGTCGGCGGAGAGCTGCTCGCCGGTCTTGACCACGTATCCGTCGCCCACGGCGGCGGCCACCGCGTCGCGCAGCGACTCGTCGGAGACCCCGTCGGCGGCCGTGACCTTCACGCTGTTGAAGGTGTTCGGCTCGCCCAGCATCAGCCGCTGCGCCGTCGGAGTGGTGAACATGATCTCGTTGCTGCCGCCGATCGAGTCGCGGCCGCCGCTGTAGCCGACGATCCCGACGATGGTGAAGTCCTGCTTGGGCTCCAGCGGCGTGAGCACGCCGACCCGGTCGCCGAGCTTCACCTTCCCGGCGGTCGCGAGCCCCTGGTTGATGACGATCTCGTCGTCGGCCCGCGGCTCGTGCCCCTCGCGCAGGTGCAGCTGGTCGGACTCGCCGGTCCAGTTCTCGCCCAGCTGCGGCGGGCCGAACGAGGCGACGGCCTTGCCGTTGCTGCCGATCAGCTGGGCCCCGTCGGCGACGACCATGCCGGTGGCCCCGGCCACCCCGGGCACCGCGCGGACCTTGTCCACCGTCGCCGCCGGGAACGGCGGGGTCGCCTGGTCGCCCTGCACCTCCGCTCCCGCGATCTTCGGCTTGGCCGCGACGTTGACGTCGATCCCCGCGTACGCGTCGGCGAAGATCGCGTCGAAGGTGCGGCCGAGGGTGTCGGTGAGCACGAACGCGCCGGAGACGAACATGACGCCCAGCACCACCGCCAGACCGGACAGCAGCAGGCGTACCTTGCGCGCGAGCAGGCTCTTCAGTGTGGCCCGGAGCATCAGTTGGCCACCTCGGCCGGGACGTCCAGCTTCTTCATCGTGTCCAGCACCGTGTCGGCGGTCGGCTCGATCAGCTCGGAGACGATCTGCCCGTCGGCCAGGAAGACCACCCGGTCGGCGTACGCGGCGGCGGTCGGGTCGTGGGTCACCATCACGATCGTCTGGCCGTGCTCGCGGACCGAGTTGCGCAGAAAGTTCAACACCTCGGCGCCGGAGCGGGAGTCCAGGTTGCCGGTCGGCTCGTCCGCGAAGATCACCTCGGGGCGGGCGACCAGGGCACGGGCGCACGCCACCCGCTGCTGCTGGCCGCCGGAGAGCTGCGCCGGCCGGTGCCCCAGCCGGTCCCGCAGGCCGACCGTCGCGATCACCGTGTCGTACCAGGCCTGGTCCGGCTTGCGGCCGGCGATCGACATCGGCAGCAGAATGTTCTCCTGGGCGGTGAGCGTGGGCAGCAGGTTGAACTGCTGGAAGATGAAGCCCACCTTGTCCCGGCGCAGCTTCGTCAGGCCGGCGTCGTTGAGCCCGGTCACCATCGTCTCGCCGATCGAGACCGTGCCCCGGGTCACCGAGTCGAGGCCGGCCAGGCAGTGCATCAGCGTGGACTTGCCCGACCCGGACGGGCCCATGATCGCGGTGAAGCGGCCCCGCTCGAATTCGGCGGTCACCCCCCGCAGCGCGGTGACCTGGGCCTCACCGCTGCCGTACACCTTCCACACGTCGTTCGCCCGGGCCGCGGCCTGCGCCTGCTGGCCTATCGTCGCGGTCACGTCATCTACCTCTTCCGTCCAACCTGCTGATCCGCACCGCCCCCGCTGGCCGGTGCGGCAGTTCCCATCCTCGGCGTCGCCGGACGCGGATCCGTCCGACTCCGGGTGGATCCGTCGCCGGAATTCACGCTGGGGGTCGCCCCCGAGATCGGCTCAGGGTGCTCCCTGACTCCGCCGTTGAAACAGCGCCGTCGACGTTGGGACGCCACGTCGCGTCATGGTCAACCCTGCCGCGCCGTTGCTGGTCACGGTAGGTGACGGTCGCCACTCCCGTCCGCCGGTCAGGCCTCTGGGCGCCCCGGGCCCGTCTCGTCGGCCAGCGTCACAGTCGGCACCCGGTCACGCAGGCCGAACCCGGCCCTCAGCGAGGGGGACTATTCGTCCGCCCCGGGGGCGATCGGCCGGGACCGGGCGTCGGTCAGCGGATCCCCGGGGCCGGTCGCCGGGAACGGTGGCGGGGTGCCGCCGAAGCTCGGGCAGAGCGCCTGATGGCTGCACCAGTCGCAGAGCCGGCTCGGCCGGGGACGGAAATCCTGCCGCTCGGTGGCCTGCTCGATGGCCTGCCAGAGCGCCACCACGGTGCGCTCGAAACGCAGCAGCTCGTCGGCGTCGGGGCTGTAGTCGCACACCTCGGCGTCCTTGAGGTAGAGCAGCCGCAGCACCCGGGGCACCACCCCGCGGGTGCGCCACAGCACCAGGGCGTAGAACTTCAGCTGGAACAGCGCCCGCGCCTCGAACGCCTCCCGAGGCGCGCCGCCGGTCTTGTAGTCGACCACCCGCAGCGCGCCGTCCGGGGCCACGTCGAGGCGGTCCAGGTAGCCCCGGATCAGCAGCTCGTCGTCGACCACCGCCGAGATCAACGCCTCCCGCTCGGCCGGCTCCAGCCGCCGCGGGTCCTCCACCGCGAAGTAGCCCTCCAACAGCGCGGCGGCCGAGCGGAGGAAATCGGCCAACCCCGCGGTGTCACCCTCGGCGAACAGCGCCGCCAGCTCCGGCTGCTCGGTGACCAGCCGGTCCCACTGCGGGGCGACCAGGTCGCCGGCGGACTGCGGGGTGCGCGCCGCCGCCGGCAGGTCGAACAGCCGCTCCAGCACCGCGTGCACCAGCGTGCCCCGGGCCTGCTCCGGCGTGGGCCGCTCGGGCAGCCGGTCGATGCTGCGGAACCGGTAGAGCAGCGGGCAGGTCTTGAAATCCGCCGCCCGCGACGGCGACAGCGACGCCCGCACCGTGGGCGGCGCCACCACCGCCGCCGCCGGGGATTCCTGCGTGTCGATCACCGGTTCCGCCGTCATGCCCGGAAGGGTAGGGCACCGGTGTGACAGGGCCCCCGCCGCCGCGCCGGGGCATGATCCGCGCCGCGTACCATCGACCCGGTGGAGCAGGAGTCTCGACCGCCGCGTCGGCCCGGCCTGACCGTCGGTCGGGTGTGCGGGGTGCCGTTGCGCGTCGACGCCTCGGTGCTGCTGCTCGCCCTGATCATCACCGTCCTCTACGCCGCTCTCGCCCGCAACCAGCTCGACCTCGGCCGGCTCGGCGGCTACCTGGTCGGCCTCGGCTTCGTGATCTCCCTGCTCGGCTCGGTGCTGCTGCACGAGCTGGGCCACGCACTGACCGCCCGCCGCTTCGGCATCGGGGTGCGCGGGATCACCCTGGAGCTGGTCGGCGGCTACACCGAGATGGACCGGGACGCCCCCAGCCCCCGCGTCGACCTGCTGGTCTCGCTCGCCGGCCCGGCGGTGTCCGCGGTGCTCGGCGCCACCGCCGTCGCCGCCACCCTGGCCCTGCCCACCGGCACCCTCGCCCACCAGCTCGCCTTCCAGCTGGCGGTGAGCAACATCGTGGTCGCCGTCTTCAACAGCCTGCCCGGGCTGCCGCTCGACGGTGGCCGGGCCCTACGCGCCGCCGTCTGGGCGCTCACCCGGGACCGCCACCGCGGCACCGAGGTCGCCGCCTGGGTCGGCCGCGGCGTCGCCGTCGCCACCGCGGCCGTGGTGGTCCTGCTCACCCTGCGCCGGGCGCTCGCCCCGGTGGCCCTGCCGCTGGTGCTGCTGGTCGCCGTCACCCTCTGGCGGGGCGCCGGCCAGTCCATCCGGATGGCTCAGATCAACCGCCGTCTCCCGCTGGTCGACCTGGCCCGGCTCGCCCGCCCGATGTTCCCCGTACCCAGCGGCACCCCGCTCGCCGAGGCGCAGCGCCGCCGCGCCGAGGCCGCCACCCCCGACGCCGCGCTCACCGTCGTCGACGCCGCCGGCCGGCCGGTGGCCCTGGTCGACCCGGCCCGCGCCGACGCCGTACCCCCGCAACGGCGGCCGTGGCTCGCGGTGGACGCGGTGTCCCGCGGCCTGGACACCCTGCCCGCCCTGCCGGTCGGCGCGGACGGCGAACGCGTGCTGGAGACCCTACGCACCCACCCGGGCGCGCAGTACGTGGTGACCGCAGGCGAAGATGTCGTCGGCGTTCTGCACATCGCGGATCTGGCGCAACTCCTGGAACCCAAACGGAAGACGAACACGTGACCGCACAATCCTCCACCGTCCCCCCACTGCCGCCGGTGCACCGCGGGCCGTTCCGCCCCGGGGACCGGGTGCAGCTGACCGACCCCAAGGGCCGGATGCACACCGTGACGCTGGAGCCCGGCAAGGAGTTCCACACCCACCGGGGGATCCTCCGGCACGACACGCTGATCGGCCTGCCCGACGGCAGTGTGGTCACCACCACCGGCGGCGGCACCGCGTTCCTCGCCCTGCGGCCGCTGCTGTCGGACTACGTGCTCTCCATGCCCCGCGGCGCCCAGGTGATCTACCCGAAGGACTCGGCGCAGATCGTCGCCATGGGCGACATCTTCCCTGGCGCGAAGGTCCTCGAGGCCGGCGCCGGCTCCGGGGCGCTGTCCTGCTCGCTGCTGCGGGCCGTCGGCGTCGAGGGTGAGCTGCACTCGTACGAGCTGCGCGACGACTTCGCCCAGATCGCCCGGCGTAACGTCGAGGCGTTCTTCAACGGCCCGCACCCGGCCTGGCGGCTGCACGTCGGCGACGTCGCCGACTGCCCGGAGACCGGCTTCGACCGGATCATCCTGGACATGCTCACCCCGTGGGAGATGCTCGACATGGTCGAGCGGGCGCTCGTTCCCGGTGGCGTGCTCATCGGCTACGTGGCCACCACCCCGCAGCTGTCCGAGCTGGTCGAGGCGCTGCGCGAGCGCGGCGGCTGGACCGAGCCGCGCGCCTGGGAGTCGCTGGTCCGGGACTGGCACGCCGAGGGGCTCGCCGTGCGCCCCGACCATCGTATGATCGCGCACACCGCGTTCCTGGTCTCCGCGCGCAAGCTTGCCCCCGGGGTCACCGCGCCGCCGCGCCGTCGCAAGCCCAGCAAGGGCACCGAGGCGTACGTCCAGCGCCGGCAGGCGCTGCGCGAGGCGGAGGCGGCCCGGCAGGCGGCGGCCGAGGCGGATCAGGAAATCGACCAGCCGTGACCCTGCGGCGTGGCCGGCAGTGCGCGGCTGGATCATGTGTCCCGGCGGGGACAGCACCGGACGGGTGGAGGTAGTGCCATCAGCGAGCGGATCGGGGTGCGCGGCGAGCGCCCCGGCGGACGGGACCGGCAGCTGCGGGAACACCGGGAGGCGGCGGCATGAGCAAACCCGGCTACGGCAACGGCGACCTGCCCGCCGTCTTTCCGGACTGGTCGCCGTACACCGAACTGGAGTCCGCCGCCCGGGCCTACCTGCGTGACCCGGACATCGCACTGGAAGCCCTCGGCGGGGTGCTGCGCGGCGCCTCCGTGCTCGGCTTCACCCTGGAACGCTTCGTCAACGAGGTCAACGGCGTGTGGCAGGAGGTCGTCGTCTGCGACGGCAGCCGCCTGATCCTGTGGCACGGCGAGGACGTGCCGCCGGGGGAGGGGCCGCCCGGCTCGATGACGTCCTCACTGCGGGTGGTGCCGGTCTCCACGGTCACCGAGGTCGGCTGCCGGCGGCGGCTCACCCGCTCGGACACCGGCGGGGCCCGGGTCGACAGCATCGACGTCTACCTGCTGCTCAGCTCCCTGGACGAGGCGCCGCCCAGCGACGAGGTCGTCGGCGCGCCCCGGCACGACGCGCTGCGCTTCGGCAAGACCCTCGACGACGGCGGCGCCGGCCAGATCGCCCGGCTGGAGGAGTTCGCCCGCCTGGTCGCCTCGGTCGTCGGCCGGCCCCTGCTGTGAAACGCGGCGCGGGTCGGGGACACCCATCCCCGACCCGCGCCGCACGTCTCGTCGGGGTCAGTCCTCCTCGGCGTCCGGCCCGGCCACCTCAACACCGTCGCTGCCGCGCACCACGTGGATGCACTCGCCCGGGCACTCCTTCGCCGAGTCGATCACCTCGAGGCGCAGGTGCTCCGGCACGTCGACCCGGGCGCCCGCGGACTGCCGCAGCTCGCCGTCGGGGCCCTTGACGTACGCCAGGCCGTCGACGTCGAACTCGAAGACCTCGGGCGCGTACTGCACGCACAGCCCGTCGCCCGTGCAGAGGTCCTGATCCACCCAGACCTGAAGCTGGTCCGTCGCGACCTCCGCCACCGGTGCACCCCCCATGTTCTCCCGTCCCACGCCCCGACGGTACCCGAACGCCGGTACCCGCCCGACGACCAGCCCTTGGCGATCAAGCTTCGGTGACGAGCGCGTTGCGTGGGACCGAATCGGGCTCATAGCGGCTAGTGTTAGCTCAGAACGTTCAAGCCCCCCGGGGAGGTGGGACGTGGCACGCAGCGACGACGCGGACTCGCGCGCCGCACGGTGGGAGAAGGAGGCCCACGATCTCTCCACGCAGGTCGCGTTCCTGCAAGAGGAACTCGCCCTGGTGCGGCGCAAGTTGACTGAAAGCCCCCGACACGTCCGGCAGCTCGAAGAGCGGCTGGCGGCCACCCAGGCACAGTTGGCGCGGCTGACCGAGAACAACGAACGGCTCGTGAGCACCCTCAAGGAGGCTCGCGCGCAGATCGTGACGCTCAAGGAGGAGATCGACCGCCTCGCCCAACCACCGAGTGGCTACGGTGTCTTCCTTGCCAAGCACGACGACGGCACGGTGGACGTGTTCACCGGCGGGCGCAAGCTTCGGGTGGCCGTCTCGCCCTCGCTCGAGGTCGACGACCTGCGCCGTGGGCAGGAGGTCCTGCTCAACGACGCGCTCAACATCGTCGACGCGTTCGGTTACGAGCGGGTCGGCGAGGTCGTGATGCTCAAGGAGATCCTCGCGGGTCCCGACGGCGCGCCGGGCGACCGGGCGCTGGTGGTCTCGCACTCCGACGAGGAGCGCATCGTGCACCTCGCCGAGACCCTGATCGGCAGCGCGATCCGGGCCGGCGACTCGCTCATGATCGAGCCCCGCTCGGCGTACGCGTACGAGCGGATCCCGAAGAGCGAGGTCGAGGAGCTCGTGCTGGAGGAGGTGCCCGACGTCGACTACGAGGACATCGGCGGCCTCCACACGCAGATCGAGCAGATCCGCGACGCGGTGGAGCTGCCGTTCCTGCACGCCGACCTGTTCCGCGAGCACCAGCTCCGGCCGCCGAAGGGCATCCTTCTCTACGGCCCGCCCGGCTGCGGCAAGACCCTGATCGCCAAGGCGGTGGCCAACTCCCTCGCCAAGAAGATCGCCGAGAAGCGGGGCGAGGAGAAGCACACCAGCTTCTTCCTCAACATCAAGGGCCCCGAGCTGCTCAACAAGTACGTCGGCGAGACCGAGCGACACATCCGGCTGATCTTCCAGCGGGCGCGGGAAAAGGCCGGCGAGGGCACCCCGGTGATCGTGTTCTTCGACGAGATGGACTCGGTCTTCCGCACCCGCGGCTCCGGCGTCTCCTCCGACGTGGAGAACACCATCGTTCCGCAGCTGCTCAGCGAGATCGATGGCGTCGAGGGCCTGGAGAACGTCATCGTCATCGGCGCCTCCAACCGGGAAGACATGATCGACCCGGCGATCCTGCGCCCCGGCCGGCTCGACGTCAAGATCAAAATCGAGCGGCCGGACGCCGAGGCGGCCAAGGACATCTTCTCCAAGTACATCCTTCCCGGCCTGCCGCTACACGCCGACGACCTGGCCGAGCACGGCGGCGACCCGCAGGCCACCGTGGCGGCGATGATCGACGCGGTCGTGCTGCGGATGTACTCGGAAACCGAGGACAACCGCTTCCTCGAGGTCACCTACGCCAACGGCGACAAGGAAGTCCTCTACTTCAAGGACTTCAACTCCGGTGCGATGATCCAGAACATCGTCGACCGGGGAAAGAAGATGGCCATCAAGGAGTTCCTCACCTCCGGGCGCAAAGGGATGCGACTGCAGCACCTCCTCGACGCCTGCGTCGACGAGTTCCGCGAAAACGAGGACCTGCCCAACACCACCAACCCCGACGACTGGGCCCGCATCTCCGGCAAGAAGGGCGAGCGGATCGTCTACATTCGCACGCTCGTCTCCGGCGGCAAGGGCGCGGAGGCCGGCAGGTCGATAGAGACCGCCAGCAACACCGGCCAATACCTGTAGCAGGCCCGACGGCACCACGCCAGGTCCGCGACGCACCCACGTCGCGGGCCTGCGCGCGTCCCGTCCGACCCGCCGTAACCCGCCACACCGGACAGCCCGGGGCAGCCACCCCCTTTTCAGCCGGGCGACGACTACCCTCGACGTGACGGGGGACCGGAACGGCGAGCGGAGCGGGCAGGTCGATGAGCGTCAGACGGATCATGGGTACCGAGGTCGAATACGGCATCTCCGTGCCCGGCCAGGCCGGAGCCAACCCGATGGTCACCTCCTCACAGGTGGTCAACGCCTACGGGGCGCGCCCGGAGCTCAACCGAGGCGGCCGGGCCCGCTGGGACTACGAAGAAGAGTCGCCGCTGCGCGACGCCCGAGGCTTCACCTACTCCGGGGCGGCCTACGACCCGGCCGAGGCGCTTGCCGACGAGGACCTGGGGCTGGCCAACGTCATACTCACCAACGGCGCTCGGCTCTACGTCGACCACGCCCACCCGGAATACTCCACCCCCGAGGTGACCAACCCCCTCGACGTGGTGCGCTGGGACAAGGCGGGGGAGCGGGTGATGGCCGAAGCGGCCAAGCGGGCCGCCACCATCCCCGGCACCCACCCCATCCACCTCTACAAAAACAACACCGACAACAAGGGCGCCAGCTACGGCGCCCACGAGAACTACCTGATGCGGCGGCAGACCCCGTTCGCCGACATCGTGGCGTACCTGACGCCGTTCTTCGTCACCCGCCAGATCGTCTGCGGCGCCGGCCGGGTCGGCATCGGCCAGGACGGGAGCCAGAGCGGCTTCCAGATCTCCCAGCGGGCGGACTTCTTCGAGGTCGAGGTGGGCCTCGAGACCACCCTCAAACGGCCGATCATCAACACCCGCGACGAGCCGCACGCGGACGCCGACAAGTATCGCCGACTGCACGTCATCATCGGCGACGCCAACCTGTCGGAGATCTCCACCTACCTGAAGGTCGGCACCACCGCGCTGATCCTCACCATGATCGAGGAGAAGGCGCTCGGCTCCGACCTCGGCATCGCCGACCCGGTCGGCGAGCTGCGCGCGGTCAGCCACGACCCGTCGCTCACGCACCGGATGCGGATGCGGGACGGCCGCAGGCTCACCGCCCTGGACGTGCAGTGGGCGTACCTGGAGCGGGTCCGCTCCTTCGTGGACGACCGGTACGGCGACGACGTCGACGAGCAGACCGTCGACGTTCTCGACCGCTGGGAGAGCGTGCTGGACCGGCTCGGCCGCGACGCGTTCCTCTGCGCCGACGAGCTGGATTGGGTGGCCAAGCTGCGGCTGCTGGAGGGCTACCGGGAGCGGGAGCAGCTCGGCTGGGGCGCGCACAAGCTCCAACTGGTCGACCTGCAGTACTCCGACGTCCGGCCGGAGAAGGGCCTCTACCACCGGCTCGTCTCGCGGGGGGCGATGAAGACCCTGCTCGACGATGAGCAGACGCGCACCGCGATGACCGAGCCGCCGGAGGACACCCGGGCCTACTTCCGGGGTCGCTGCCTGGCCCAGTACGCCTCCGAGGTGGTCGCCGCCAGCTGGGACTCGGTCATCTTCGACGTGGGCCGCGAGTCGCTGGTCCGGGTGCCGATGATGGAACCCGAGCGGGGCACCCGTAAGCACGTCGGGGCGTTGTTCGACCGGTGCGACACCGCTAAGGACCTGCTGGAGACGCTGACCGGCGGCTGAGCCGGATGCCGGAAAGCCCGCCCCGCGCTGGAACCCGGCGCGCGGCGGGCTTTTCGTCGCTCGCCCGAGGTAAGTTGATCGCAGGCGATCGTGGAGGAGGCAACGATGGCGACCCAAGAAGGCGGCCAGACCCAGCACGGCAAGTCGCACGAAGAGGTCGAGGAGGTCACCGCGCAGGCCAACCCCGAGGTTGCCGAGCGGCACGCCGAGATCACCGAGGACGTCGACGACCTGCTCGACGAGATCGACTCCGTCCTCGAAGAAAACGCAGAGGAATTCGTGAGGGGATATGTACAAAAAGGGGGTGAATGAGAGAAATGTCCGATTTGCCCAGCGAATCGGACAAGGAATGCCCGCAGTCTGAGCGGCTGTTGCCCGTCACGGAGTTCCATCGCAACCGGCGGCGGGTGGACGGTCTCGCCTACTACTGCAAGACCTGCGCGGCGGCCCGCTCAGAGGCGAGCCGCCGCAAGCGCGGAATCGGACCGCAGAAGAAGCCGTCGTCGCCGGTTCCTGCCGGGTCGAAATGGTGCCCGGACTGCGACCAGGTCACGCCGCTTGAGGACTTTCCGCGAACGAAGAAGGCCAGCGGACGGCACAGCTACTGCAAGCCGTGCCACAACGTCCGGGGCAAGGTGACCGCGCAGCGGCTCTACGGCGGCACACGCGAGTATCACCTGCGCCGGCGGTACGGGATCGGGGAGAAGGAGGTCCAGGAGCTCCTGGCCGAGCAGGGCGGCGTCTGCGCGGTCTGCGGCGCCCCCGATCCGGAACATGTGGACCACGATCATCGCACCGGATGGGTGCGCGGGATACTCTGCTTTAACTGCAACGGTGGTCTTGGCCAGTTCCGCGACAGTCCCGCGAGGCTGACCAGGGCGATCACGTACCTGAGAGGAACCACGTGGCAGCGGGTTTTGATCCATCCGGGCGTCTACCAGATGTGTTCACCAACGCGGGGACGTCCTCCTTCACAGCGTTCCTGAGCAAGGTGGCCCCCGAGATGCTGCCCGGCCGGCGGGCGCTGCCGCCCGGCATGGCCGCCGACCTGGCGCCGCACGCGACGACCATCGTGGCCATCTCGGCCGCCGGTGGCGTGGTGATGGCCGGCGACCGGCGCGCCACGATGGGCAACCTGATCGCCCAGCGGGACATCGAGAAGGTGCACCCGGCCGACGCGTACTCGCTGGTCGGCATCGCGGGCACCGCGGGCATCGGCATCGAGCTGATGCGACTGTTCCAGGTGGAGCTGGAGCACTACGAGAAGATCGAGGGCGCGATGCTCTCGCTCGACGGCAAGGCCAACCGGCTGGCGTCGATGATCCGGGGCAACCTGGGCGCGGCCATGCAGGGCCTCGCGGTGATTCCGCTCTTCGCCGGCTTCGACCTGGCCGCGAAGGATCCGGCGCGGGCCGGGCGGATTTTCAGCTTCGACGTGACCGGCGGCCCGTACGAGGAGACCGGCTACGACGCGATCGGGTCCGGTTCGCTGTTCGCCAAGTCGGCGTTGAAGAAGCGGTTCCGGGTGGGCCTGTCGATCGACGACGCGATGCGGCTGGCGGTCGAGGCGCTCTATGACGCGGCCGATGACGACACCGCCACCGGTGGCCCGGATCTGACCCGTCGGATCTATCCGGTGGTGATGACCGCGACGGCGGACGGCACGCACCGGCTCACCGAGGCCGAGACGGCCACGATCGCGGAAGGCGTGGTGGCCGGCCGGATGGAGAACCCGGGCGGCTGATCCCGCTCCCACCTCACCCGTCAGCATTCCGCAGTACAGCGCCCGAAGGAGAACCGCCGCCGTGGCCATGCAGTTCTACGCCTCGCCCGAGCAGATCATGCGCGATCGTTCCGAGTTGGCCCGCAAGGGCATTGCCCGGGGCCGCAGCGCGGTGGTCTTGAGCTACGAGGGTGGGGTGCTCTTCGTCGCGGAGAACCTGTCCAGCACCCTGCACAAGGTCAGTGAGATTTACGACCGGATCGGTTTCGCCGCGGTGGGCCGGTACAACGAGTTCGAGAATCTGCGCCGTGCGGGGGTGCGGATGGCCGATCTGAACGGTCTGAGCTATGACCGGCGGGACGTGAACGGCTTGGCCCTGGCCAACGCGTACGCGCAGACGCTGGGTGCCATCTTCACCGAGCAGTCGAAGCCGTTCGAGGTGGAGATCTGCGTGGCGGAGGTGGGCGCGACGCCGGATGACGATTCGCTCTATCGGGTGACGTATGACGGTTCGGTCAATGATGAGCCGGGCCGGATGGCGATGGGCGGGCAGGCCGAGGCGATCACCGGGGTGTTGAAGAACGAGCACCGGCCGGAGATGTCGCTGTCGGAGGCGGTCCGGGCGGCGGTGAAGGCGCTGGGCAGCGTCGGCGGGGAGGGCGGGGCGGCTCGTTCGATCGCCGCGAACCAGTTGGAGGTGGCGGTCCTGGATCGGCGCCGGGTCGGGCGTACGTTCCGGCGGGTGATCGGGGCGGGGTTGACCGCGCTGCTGGAAGGGGATGCGAGCGCGGACACCGCGCCGGCGCCGGGGCGGGCGCAGACTCCGACGGTGCCGACCGGGGAGGCGAAGAAGCCGCTCTCGTCGGCGGGCTCGGCCGACCTGGAGGGGCAGCAGGACGAGCAGTCCGGGGAGTGATGACCCGCGTCAGCGGTGTGGTTTGAGGGGTTCCCACCAGGCGCGGTTGTCGCGGTACCACTCCACGGTGGCGGTGAGCCCGTTGTCGAGGTCGGTGGTGGGGGTCCAGCCCAGGTCCCGGTGGGTGGTGGTGGAGTCCAGCGCGTAGCGCCGGTCGTGGCCTTTGCGGTCGGCGACCGGCGCGACGCGGTCCCCGCCGGCGTCGCAGGCGGTCAGTAGCCGGTCGGTCAGTTCGCGGTTGGTCAGTTCGGTGCCGCCGAGGTGGTAGACGCCGCCGGCCCGGCCGTGGGTGGTAGGCGAGGGCGAGCAGGTGGCCGGTGGCTTTGCTGGCCGAGTACGGGGAGCTGGGGTTCAGTGGCGCCTGTTCGGTCCATGAGCCGGTGGCGATCGAGCCGTACACCTCGTCGGTGGAGACCTGCACGAACCGGTGGATGCCGTGCCGTAGGGCGGCGTCGAGCAGGTTCTGGGTGCCGACCACGTTGGTGGTGACGAAGGTGGCGGCTGCGGTGATGGAGCGGTCCACGTGCGACTCGGCGGCGAGGTGTACGACGGTGTCGTGTCCGCGGACGGTGGCGTCGACGAGGTCGGGGTCGCGGACGTCGCCGTGGACGGTCCGTAGGCGGGGGTCGGCGCGGACCGGTTCGAGGGCGTCCTCGGTGGCGGCGTAGGTGTGCGCGTCGAGCACGGTGACGGCGTCCACGTGGAGGGCCGGCTCGGCGCCGGTGAGCAGTCGCCGGACGTACGTCGACCCGATGAAGCCGGCGCCGCCGGTGACGAGGATCCTCACGGTGGCCGACCGTACCGGTTGTGGAAATTGCGTGGGGTGGGTTGCCCTGACGGTTGGGGACGGGCGTGGGTGAGATGGCTGGGTTGAGCGCTGCCCATCTGGGGCTTCGGGCGGCTAATGTCACATCATGGAGCGGCGAATCTTCGGCCTCGAGACCGAGTACGGCGTCACCTGCACGTATCGCGGGCAGCGCCGGCTGTCCCCCGACGAGGTCGCGCGGTACCTGTTCCGGCGGGTGGTGTCGTGGGGCCGGTCGAGCAATGTTTTCCTGCGTAACGGGGCCCGCCTGTATCTGGACGTGGGCTCGCATCCGGAGTATGCGACGCCGGAGTGCGATTCGGTCACCGATCTGGTGGCGCACGATCGGGCGGGGGAGCGAATCCTGGAGGGTCTGCTCATCGACGCGGAGAAGCGGCTGCACGACGAGGGCATCGCGGGTGAGATCTACCTGTTCAAGAACAACACTGATTCGGCCGGCAACTCGTACGGCTGCCACGAGAACTATCTGGTGTCTCGGCACGGTGAGTTTGGTCGGCTGGCCGATGTGCTGATTCCGTTCCTGGTGACGCGGCAGTTGATCTGTGGTGCCGGGAAGGTGCTGCAGACGCCGCGCGGGGCGGTCTACTGCCTGTCGCAGCGGGCCGAGCACATCTGGGAGGGGGTTTCCTCGGCGACCACCCGGAGTCGGCCGATCATCAACACCCGGGACGAGCCGCACGCGGACGCGGAGCGGTACCGCCGGCTGCACGTGATCGTCGGTGATTCGAACATGAATGAGGTGACCACGATGTTGAAGGTGGGCACCGCCGACATCGTGCTGCGGTTGATCGAGGCCGGGGTGGTGATGCGGGACTTGACGTTGGAGAACCCGATCCGGGCGATCCGGGAGGTGTCGCACGACATCACCGGCCGGCGTAAGGTGCGGCTGGCCTCGGGCAAGGAGATCTCCGCGTTGGAGATTCAGCAGGAGTATCTGGCGAAGGCGACGGAGTTCGTGGAGCGCCGGGGCGGGGATCAGACGGCGAAGCGGGTGGTGGACCTGTGGGCCCGGGTGCTTCGGTCGGTGGAGACCGGCGATCTGGATCCGGTGGCCCGGGAGATCGACTGGGTGACGAAGCTGCGTCTGATCGAGCGGTATCAGCGTAAGCATGACCTGCCGCTGGCGCATCCCCGGGTGGCGCAGATGGACTTGGCCTATCACGATCTGCGGCGCGGGCGGGGCCTGTACGGGTTGCTGGAGCGGCGTGGCGAGGTGGATCGGGTGGCGACCGACCCGGAGATTTTCGAGGCCAAGGAGACTCCGCCGCAGACCACCCGGGCGCGGCTGCGGGGTGAGTTCATCCGGCACGCGCAGGAGAAGCGGCGGGACTTCACGGTCGACTGGGTGCATCTGAAGCTGAACGATCAGGCGCAGCGGACGGTGCTGTGCAAGGATCCGTTCCGGGCGTATGACGAGCGGGTGGAGCGGCTGATCGCGAGTATGTGAGGGGGCTTCGGTGGCTGGTGCCATGGGCACCGGCCACCGGCGTGCGGGTACGCTGACGTCGCGATGAACACTTCCGAACCCTCTGGCCGGGACAGCGGCGCCGAGAAGCTCAACTGGATCGACCGGCGCCGCGAGAAGATCCGCGCCGAGGTCGAGCGGAACCGCCGTGGCGAGTACAAGGTGCCGACCTGGGTGCTGGCGGCGGCCCTGATCATCATTGTGGGCGCCTGGCTCGCGTTGATCTTCCTCACCGGCTGATTCGCGCGGCGGCCGGTCAGGTCACTTGTACGGCATCATGGGGAACCAGCCGATGCCGAAGCGGGCGGGCAGTCGTACGTCCCAGTAGACGACCGTGAAGATGCCCAGGGCGACGAGCAGGGCGCCGGTGAGCACGGCGGCGCGGCGGGGCTCGGCCATCCAGCGGATGAAGCCGCCGCGGGTGACCAGCACGATCACCGCGAAGATCAGCGTGACGAGCAGGATGTTGCCGAGCGACTGGAGGGTGAAGGCGAGCGCCCCGTAGACCGGGTTCCCGGTGTCCACGGCCCAGTGGAACAGCTTGTTGAACATCGGGTACGGGCGGCCGATGAGGAACCCGCCGACGAGCGCGCCCATCGTCACCACCCGGCCGACCGGCCGGCGGGCGAAGATGTCGGGGAGCAGGCCGAGCGTCGCCAGCCCGAGGTAGGTCAGCGCGAGGCCGATCACGCCGAACACGACGGACGACTGGATGAGGCGGACCGGCACCCCGCCCACCACGTCGGTGGAGAGCTGAGGAAGCCGGTCGCCGAGCAGCACGCCGACGGCGCCGTAGCCGGCCGAGACCACGGTCATGCCGAGGGCGAGCCAGCCGACGGGACGCAGCAGGGCCCGCAGCGGCGCGGCGGTGCTGTCGGCGCCGGGCACCTGGCTCATCGGGCCGACCGAGGCGGCCATGGCGATGTTGCAGGCGGTGAAGGTGCCGGCGAAGCCGGATACGAACGCGAAGAGCAGCCCGGCCGCCGTACCGGTGATCGCGGTCGCCTTGGCGTCGTGGCCGAGTACGGCGTTCGCGACGTTGTCGCCGATGACCTTGTCGACCAGTTCGAACGACCACAGGACGGCGAGCAGGATGCCGGCCGCCGCGCTGATCAAGGCGACCCGGAGGCGGCGCCCGGGGCGGGACGACGCCGGGGTGGCGAGCTGGTGTTCGGGGAGCTGTCGCAGTGACATGGCGCCTCGCTTTCGCAACGGGGCCGCCCCGTCCGGCGGCAGGCCCCTGCGCTGGCGCCGGTGACGTGCGTGGGGTGGCCGGAGCCGGATACCTGGTCAGGATGGGGGAGGCCGGGCCGGCGTGGCGACTTCGACCGTGCGCTCCTCGTCGCACCCGGTCCGTGGGGCGGGACGGCGCCGCGAACGCCGCACGCAAGCAGGTGTGGTCCGCGCGGGGAGTCTGGCAGGTTGCCAGGTGGACCGCGTTCGGCACTGCCGGCCACGGCCGGCTCGGGTAGGGAGGGCGGCGTCATCGCACACATTGATCTTGGCCTTGACGAAAAGGCGTATCCGGGCATCACCGGGCCGATGCTGTTCCGCCCCGAGACAGCGGGGCCGCTCAACGCGCTCGCCGAGCAACTGCTGCGCGCGGCGCATCCGACGCTGAGCGCGGGCGAACGGGAGCTCATCGCCGCCTACGTGTCCGGCCTCAACGAGTGCACCTTCTGCTGCTCGTCACACTCGGCGTTCGCCGCCGCCCAGTTGCCGGCCGGGATGCCGCTGGTGGAGCAGGTTCGCCGGGATGCCGCCACAGCACCGGTCAGTGACAAGCTGCGGGCGCTGTTGCGGGTCGCCGCGGCGGTGCAGCGTGGCGGCCGGGAGGTCACCGTCGAGCTGGTCGACGCGGCCCGCGCCGAGGGGGCCACCGACCTGGAGATCCACGACACGGTGCTGATCGCCGCCGCATTCTGCATGTTCAACCGGTACGTTGACGGCCTGGGCACCTGGGCACCGCAGGACCCGGAGGCGTACGAGCGGTCTGCCGAGCGTATCGTCGCGCACGGCTACCGCGTGAGCTGAACGCCGGTCCGGTCGCCGGCCAGGCGGGTCAGCCGAGCAGTCGGGCGGCGTGGCGGCCGGCGGCGGCCGCGGCGAGGAAATAGGCGTGGTCGGCGTCGAGGCCGCGACCCATCGTCGACAGGCCGACCGGGCTGGCCCGTAGCGCCGCGTCCAGCCCGTCGGTGGGCACGGTGATGATCCGGTGCCGGTCGGCGAGGGGTGCCAGCGCGGTGGCCACCTCGGCCGCGAGGGCCGGGTCCAGGCGGTCCGGCACGACCAGCTCCGCGGCGGCGAGGGCAACCCGCCCGTACGCGGTGAGGCTGTGGTGGGAGACGCCGCGGTGCCGAGGGCGGGGGTCGGCGGCGGAGATGCGCAGCGAGCCGACGGCCCGCCCGCCGAGGGCGGCGACGGCGTTGACGGCCTCGCCGACCGCCACCCCGGAGAAGCCCCAGCGGGTGCCGGTGCCGAGGTTGCCCGGGCCCTGGGCGACGATCGCGACGTCGGCGTGGAGCACGTGCCGGGCGGCGAGCAGGCCGCTGTGCAGGGTGCTCGCCTCCAGGTCGCCGCCGAACGCCTGACCGACGCTGACCGTGCCGACGAGGTGGTCGGCGAGCCCGGCGAGGGTGCGGGAGAACCAGGCCGGCAGCGCCCCGCCGTCGGTGAGCAGGTACGCCACTCGGGCGTCGGGGGCGTCGACGTGCACGCCGGCGAGGATCGCCGGCAGGGCGGAGTGCAGGTCGGCGGTGACCACCGGCATCCCGTCGAGGCTTTCCGCGGCGGCCAGCCGGGCGTGGTGCGGGGAGGCCTCTTCGTCGACGCCGAGCAGGATCGGCTGTAGCGGGGTGTAGCGGGCCTTGACCAGGTGACCGGCCGCGCGGGTGTCGGCGGCCTGCGGCGGGTCGGCGGGCAGCCGGTCGGGCAGGGCGACGACCAGCGCGTACCCGCCGGTGCCGAGGCCCATCAGCAGGGCGCCGGCGTTGAGCAGCACCCGGTCGCCGGGCTCTGGTTCGCCGACCAGCGCCGGGTAGGCGAGGGCGCGCATCCGGCCGCCGTCGGGCAGGTCGACGTCGAGTTCCGTCGCGCCGGCCCATCGTCGCCGTACCGCCGTGACCGTGCCGGACCGCCATCGCACCATGTCGGGCACGGTATCGGCCGGCGGCGGGGCGGGGCGCGTCGGGTCGTCGGCGCGCGGGTGCGCGTCCACGGCGCGCGGGCTGCTAGCGTTCACCCGTGTCGCGGAGCCGTACCGAACGCCTGGTCAACCTGGTGATCTGCCTGCTGTCCACGCGACGGTTCCTCACCGCCGCGCAGATCGCCGCGACCGTGCCCGGCTACGAGCACGATCCGGAGGACGCGAAGGACCACGAGGCGTTCCAGCGCAAGTTCGAGCGGGACAAGGCCGAGCTGCGGGAGCTCGGGGTGCCGTTGGAGACCGGGACGGCCAGCGTCTTCGACGCCGAGCCGGGCTACCGGATCGCCCCCCGCGAGTACGCGCTGCCCGACATTCCCCTGGAGCCGGACGAGGCCGCGGCGGTGGGCATCGCGGCGCGGCTGTGGCAGCACGCGGGCCTGGCCGCCGCCGCCTCGTCCGGGCTGGCGAAGCTGCGCGCCGCCGGCATCGACGTGGACCCGCAGGCGACCCTGGGCCTGGAGCCGATGGTGACGGTCGACCCGGCGTTCGCCCCGCTGACCGCCGCGGCCCGAGACCGGCGGGAGGTCAACTTCGACTACCGGGTGCCGGACCGGGACGCCCCGACCCGTCGACGGTTGCAGCCGTGGGGCGTGGTCTGCTGGCGCGGCCGGTGGTATGTGGTCGGCCACGATCTGGATCGGGAGGCCACCCGTTGCTTCCGGCTCTCCCGGGTGGTGGGCGCGGTCCGGGTGAGCGGTGGGCCCGGGGCGTATGAGCCGCCCGTCGGGGTGGACCTGATCAGCCATGTGGCCCGCTGGTCCGGGCCGGTGGAGCGGACCGGCCGGGCGATGGTGCTGGTGGCCCCGGGGCGGGCCGCCGGGCTGCGCCGCTGGGCGACGGAGAGCACCTGCGGGCCGGACGGCGACCGCCTGGTCCTGCCGTACGCCGATGCCGACTACCTGGCCGGCCAGATCGTCGGGTATGGCCCGGAGGTGCGGGTGTTGGAGCCGCCGGAGGTGCGGGAGGCGGTCATCCAGCGGTTGAAGGAGATCGCGGCCCGGCACGACGAGCCGGTGCTGGCCGGGGGTGCCCGGTGACCCGGCCTACGGTCCGTGGCGGCCGTGCCTCCGCCGACCGGCTCGCCCGGCTGCTCAATCTGGTGCCCTACCTGCTGGCCCGGCCCGGCATCGAGATCGCCGAGGCGGCGCGGGACCTGGGGACGACCGAGCGGCAGCTGCGCGAGGACCTGGAGTTGCTGTGGGTGTGCGGGCTGCCTGGCTACGGCCCGGGTGATCTGATCGACATGGCGTTCGACGGCGACCGGGTCACCATCACCTACGACGCCGGGATCGACCGGCCGTTGCGGCTCACCCCGGACGAGGCGCTCGCCCTGGTGGTGGCGCTGCGGATGCTCGCCGAGACGCCGGGGGTGGCCAACCGGGAGGCCGTGGAGCGGGCCCTCGCCAAGATCGAGAGCGCGGCCGGGGACCTGGCCGGCGCCCCGGTGGAGGTTCGGCTGCCCGCCGACACGGCCCGGGTGCGTGAGCTGCGGGCCGCCGTGGAGGGCGGCCGGGCGCTGCGGATCACCTACTACACCGCCGCGCGGGACGAGACCACCGAGCGGACCGTCGACCCGCTGCGGATGCTGATGGTCGGTGGCCGGGCGTACGTGGAGGCGTGGTGCCGCCGCGCCGAGGCGGTCCGGCTGTTCCGGGCCGACCGGATCGACGCGGTCACGGAGCTGGACGAGGCGGCGGTGGTGCCGCCGCAGGCCCGCCCGCAGGATCTCAGCGACGGGGTGTTCCGCCTCGCGCCGGACCTGCCGCTGATCACGCTGCGGATCGGCCGGGGCGAGCGGTGGATCACCGAATATTACCCGTGCGAGCGGGTGGAGGCCGACGGCGAGCAGTGGCTGGTGTCGCTGCGGGTGACCGATCTCGGGTGGGCCCGCCGGTTCGTGCTGGGGCTCGGCCCGGACGTCACCGTGATCGCCCCGGCCGAGCTGGCCGAGCAGGTCCGCGCCCAGGCGGTCGCCGCGCTCGACGCGTACGCGACGCCGGTGGAGCGCGCCGACCCGGCGGCGGCCGGCCGCAACCAGTAGGCTGACCGCCGTGGTGACGTGGATCGTGCTCGGGGTCGTGCTGTTCCCGCTGCTCGTGCTGGCCCTCGCGGTCCGGCCGGTGCTGGTTCGGCTGCCCCGGCTGCGCCGGGCGGCGGTGGCGTTGCAGCGTCGGCAGGCCGAGGCGGAGGCGCTGCGGTCCGCCGCTGAGGCGCTTCAGGAGCGCGCCGCCGCGCTGCAGGAGCGGGCGGCCGTCGCGCAGGAACAGATGACGTTGATCAAGGTCAAGCGGGTGAGGTGATCGACGGCCGTCGGTCGGGCGCTTGTTGGCTGCGCGTTCGGTGGCGGTTGCGCGCACAATCGCGCCGCAGTGGGTGGTTGACGGGACGCTCCGGGTTGGTCGAGACTTCACCCGACCAGGCCCGCAATGGCAGGCCCGGTGAGGTGGCAACCCGTTGCGACGCACGTACGATGGGCTCCGACTACCTCTGACCGACACTTGAGCGACTGGAGCTTCCCATGGGCGCCCTCAGGCCGTGGCACATCATCGTCCTTGTGGTCGTGCTGATCCTGCTCTTCGGCGCGAAGCGGCTCCCCGACGCGGCCCGTTCGCTGGGCCGCTCGATGCGGATCATCAAGGCCGAGACCCAGAGCCTGCGCGACGACGACCGTGACCTGGCCGAGAAGGCCGATGCGCAGGCCGGCTACCAGCCGCTTCCGCCGCAGGCCGGTCAGCAGCAGTACGCCCCGCAGCCGCAGCAGCCGGTCGACCCGGTGCAGCGCGTCCGCGAGAACTGACCGGCGGGCCCACCACCGTGGCCTTCGCGTTGAAGAAGCGCGGCCCGAGCGGTTTCGAGCGGGCCTCCGAGGGCTCGATGACGCTCGTCGAGCACATCCGTGAGCTGCGCAACCGACTGTTCCGCGCGTCGCTGGGGATCGTCGTCGGCCTGATCGTCGGCTTCTGGCTCTCTCAGCCGGCGTTCGATCTCCTCCAGCAGCCGTACTGCCGGCTGCCCGGGGTGATGGTCGACGGCGAGTGCCAGAAGTTCCTCCAGCTGGCACCGGCGGACGGGTTCATCCTGCGGCTGAAGCTGGCGCTGTGGATCGGTCTCATCGTCGGGGCGCCGGTCTGGCTCTACCAGCTCTGGGCGTTCATCGCCCCCGGTCTGCACCGGCACGAACGCAAGTGGGCCTACGTCTTCGTGTCCATCGCCGCGCCGCTGTTCGCGGCCGGGGCGGTGCTGGCCTACTTCGTGGTGGACAAGGGCCTCGGGTTCCTGATGGAGTCCGGGGTGACCGGGACGTCCAACCAGCTGGAGGTGACGCGGTACATCTCGTTCGTCACGAACATGATCCTGCTGTTCGGGGTGGCGTTCGAGTTCCCGCTGATCCTGCTCATGCTCAACTTTACCGGCGTGGCCAGCGCGAAGCGGCTGCTGAGCTGGTGGCGCGTGGTGATCTTCGTGTCGTTCGCGTTCGCCGCGATCGCCACGCCGGACCCGGGCCCGTTCGGCATGACGCTGCTGGCCACCGCGCTGTCCCTGCTCTACTTCATCGCGGTCGGGGTGGCCTTCCTCAACGACAAGCGGCGCGGCCGGGGCCGGGAGTTGTATGAGGGCGTCGCCGACGACGAGGTGTCGCCGCTGGACCTGTCCGGCGAGCCGGTGGAGGCCGCGGGGCGGGCCGAGGTGGTCGCGCCGATCGACGTCCCCGAGCCGATCGCCGCACCGACGCCGATCGAGCGCCGCTACGACGACATGACCTGACCGGTTCGCTCGGAGCACCACGCGGAAACGCCGCCCCACCCCCCCGGGGGGGGGGGGCGGGAAAGGGCGGGACACACCCCAAAACAAAAAAAAACAAAAAAATAACTGGTTTTGGTTGTTGTTGTTGTTTTTCGTTT
>NZ_JBEYIX010000061.1:0-33701 GCF_040636055.1 Micromonospora sp. NPDC006766
ACCCTCCCCCCTACCACCCCCCCCTAAACTACCTCCTAATGGTCGGGGGGGGGGGCGGGGGGCCCCCCCCCAACCCCCAAAACCCCCTCCCCCCCCCCGCCCGCCCCCCCGCCGCGGGGGGGGCCACGTCTTCGTGTTACCACAGTGAACAATCGACAAGTCGATAGGGCCCGTCGGGTGGGGAAAGCCTGACGGGCCCCGTCCGGACCGGCGAGGCTCAGCTCGGCCGGGTGAGGGCCGGCTGACGCGGCCGGCCGGTGGGGGAGGTCCGGGCGAAAGCGCCGCACAGCACGCGCCACAGCGTCGCGGGGCGCATCAGCGCCTGCGGGGTGTCGACCATGCCCGCGGCCCGTAGGTACGCCGTGGTGACCTTCGGATCGCGGGTCGCCGCCGCCTGTACGAGCCGCAGGTAGCGCTGCACCAGGCGCATCTTGAGGGAACGGTGGCCGGGCACGTCCGGGAAGTTCAGGTCGACCGTCGTGGTCATCTCCCACGGCGCGTCGATGCAGTCGCGGGCCAGGTCACGGAAGTACGCGGCCGGGTCGGGTTCGCCGTGCGGACTGAGGTGACGGCGGATCGTCAGGGCGGCGACCGCGGCCACCGTCATGCCCTGGGCGTACACCGGGTTGAAGCTGGTGACCGCGTCGCCGGTGACCAGCAGACCGGCCGGCAGCCGGGTCATCCGCTCGTAGCGCCGGCGCAGCGTGACCGGGTAGTGGAAGGGGACGGGCTCGTCGATCGGGCGGGCCGACTTGAGGGCGTCGGCGATGTCGGGGATGGCCAGCGATCGGATGAAGTCGTAGAAGCCCTCCTGGTCGGTCGGCGGGTGGTCGCCGAGCAGCCCGTACGTGGTGAGTTCCACCTTGCCGTGGTCGGTCTGGGTGAAGATCGCGCCGCGTGGCGAGGCGGGGAACGCCACCGGGATGATAGCCAGGTCGCCGTTCCACGGGTCGTCGTCCAGCTCGTAGTGCTGCGTCACGTACCCGAGGTCGATCTTGATGCGTTCTTCGGGAACCCGCTCGTAGCCCAACCGCTCCAGCATCGCTGGGGTCCGCGAGCCGCGCCCGGTGGCGTCGACGACCAGATCGGCCTCGATCAGCACGTCCTGGTCATTGTCCAGGTCGCGCAGCCGGGCGCCGGTGATCCGCGAACGATCCGGCGAGGCTTCCAGCCCGGCGATGTCGTGGCGCTCGACGAACCGCACGCGGGGCAGCTGCTCGACGCGCTCCCGGAGGTGGCGTTCCATCAGCGGGGCCGTGGCTGGTACCGCGATGTAGCCGATGTCCTCGCGGACCAGCGGTTGGCCGTTGAAGTACCAGCGGCACGAGCCGGCATAGTCGCCGGTCGGGCAGCCGTCGGCGATGAGCCCGTCGATGAAGCCGGGGAACAGCTCCTCGGTCACCTGCAGGCCGCGGACGTGCATGGCGTTGATGTGCTTGCCCTGCGGGCGGCCGCGGCGCGGTCCCCGCTCACCGACCAGCTTGTCCCGATCGACGATCAGGACCTCGTCGTACTGCTCGGTCAGCACTCGCGCGGCGAACAGGCCGGCGTAACTGCCGCCGAGCACCAGCGCCCGGCGTGGTTTCGTCCCCATCGGTGGACCCACCCTCTCTCTGTGCGACTCGGCTGCGGCCGCCGTTCATGGAATGAGCGTGGCAGTCAGGCAGGCGGGCTCACATCTCCCCGCATGCCCTCATGCGGCTCGAACCGGCCGGCGATCCGGCGGGCCGCGGCGAACGCCGCCCAGGCGGTTAGCTCGATCAATTGCGCGTCGTCCGAACGGCACTGCGTGACCAGTTCCGGGGTGATGCGATAGGACGCGTACGCGGTCAGCAGCGCCATCCGCGCGGCCGGTCGATCCACTGGAGGCAGCGGCCGAACCGCCCCGTCCAGCCACGTGCGGGCGTCGAGGCCGGGCCCCTCGAAGCCCGGGTCGTTCAGCCGAGCGTCGACGAGTTCCCGTACGCGGGCCGGGACGCTTCGTTCGCCGGCGGCGGCGATTGCCGCACCGCCACGGTGCAGGGCCTCGGCGATGTGCGGCACGGGCGCGGCCCAGCCGGTGCCCTCCAGCGGGGCGGCGCTGGGCAGCAGGTCCAGCGACGAGCCCGCCGCGATCTCGACCCGGCCGAGCCGGCCCAGCACTGACGCCGCGGTGCGCCGCAGGACCCGTTCAGCCGGCCTCGGTACGGCCGGGAGCGGCGAGTCCCGCAGGAACACGTTCACCATGCGGTTGATGTAATGGAAGATCAGCGCGACCCCGGCCAGTTCAGGCCGCTGCTCGGGTGGGAACGGCTCCGGTCCCACGCCGGTCCGCGCCCAGCGGACCAGGGCCCGCAACCGGGGGTCGGTCACGTCGTCGGTCCCGCCGGCCGCGATGCGGGCGGCGTCCGGGCCGGCGAGCAGGCCGGTCAGCGCGGCGCCGTGCACGTCCAGGCAGTACGGGCATCGGTTGGCCAATGAGACGGCTGCGGCGACCGCCTCCTTGTCGGCGCGGCTCGCCCGGCCGGGCACCAGCAGCGTTTCGCGCAGGATGCTCCAGCACGCGGCCAGCACCGGCGGCGCCGGGGCGTGCAGCGCCACCGGCGGGGCCAGCATCCCGAAGTCCGCCTCGACCTGGCGGTAGACCCGCGCGACCGGTTCGGCCGCGGTCTCCGGCGGCACCGGCCGGACGTACCGGAGGTGGGCCGGTGCGATGCGGCGGGTCGCCGCTTTCAGCAGTCTTCCCATCGTCGTCCTTAATCGAGTGCGTACGCGACCTCGGTGAGGTAGCGGCCGTAGTCGGACTGCCGCATGCCGGCGCTGAGCTCGTAGCAGGTTCCGGCGTCGATGAAGCCCATGCGCAGGGCGATCTCCTCGAGGCAGGCCACCCGTACGCCCTGCCGTTCCTGGATCACCTGCACGTACTGACTGACGGCTGCGGAACCACGTCCGGGTTCGAGATGATCAGGATGTCCCGGATGCCCGCTCCCTTCACCATCGGGTCCGTTCGTCGAGTCGGGTCTCCCGGAAACCAGTATGTGGCGGGCTACCGGCGCCCCAGGTCTCCTGAAATGCGGCGTACGCGGCCCTCCCGCGAGCGGCCCGGCGGTGCGCACACGGGCGGTGCAGGAGGTCGGTTTCCTTGCCGAACGGGTACGGCTGGGCGGCGCGCGGATCGTCGAGATCGGCGCGGGGTGCTACCGCTCGTCCAGCGCGTGGCAGGCCGCGTAGTCAGTGCCACCGGCCGCCGCCCTTCAGGCGGCGGCCGGTCGGTCGGCTTTGCTTGGGCCGCCAGCTGAACGGGTGCCTGGCCGCGCCGGGCGACGAAACTCCATCGCCAGTTTGCGGACGTCCAAGAGGGCCAGCAGGACCGGCGGATCGAGCAGGCCGGCGCTGTGGAACTCCAGTACGGCGCGAAACACCGAGCCCGGCGCGACGGTGATCGGACCGAGGCTGGCCACCGTCACCGACTCGTTCACGTTGGCCAGATAGCCGTCCGGGTCGCTGCATGATCCCGGCACCGACTGGGCCAGCAGGTACCACGTGCCGGTGGGCACGTCGTCGAGCTCGACGTGCTCCGGGTCGGCGAGCACCGCGCAGCGCACCGGGCGCCCCTGCGGAATGCGCTCGGGGAAAAGGCCAGCGAAAACCAGTCGCGGCTGGCCGTCCTTCGGCATCCGGGTGCGGCAGTGGAGGCGACCGCCGGCCGGCGCCGCGGTGCTCTCGTCCATTTCCGGGAGAATCCGCTGGGCGAATCCGTCCTGGTGCCGGTATTCGGTGGGAGGCATCCCCACACTGCGGCTGAATCGGGAACTGAACGTGCCGACGCTGTTGTAGCCAACTCGCTGGCTGATGTCGGCGATCCGCAGCGGCGTCCAGAGGAGCAATTGCTGCGCGTGCTGCAATCGCAGGGCGGACAGGAAACGGCCGGGCGAGATCCCGGTGACCCGTTGGAACACTCGGGTGAAGTGGAATTTGCTGAACATGGCCGAGCGGGCCAGGTCGTCAATGGTCAGGGAATTGCCGAGATTCTCGCGCATGGTCGTCACCGCGCGTTTGACCGCTACCTCGATCGCCCGCTCCATTGCGCCCATTCCGGCCAATTCCGCATTCGATCGGCCTATGTGATGTCCGTCGCTCTGTCCTGGCAGGCTAGCCCAGGGCGGGCGCAGATGTAAACCACATGGCTGCACCGTCCCGAGTCAAGGTGTTGCGGAGCCGGCCGGAATATAGATAGTAGAACGCACTACTGTAGACGCGAAATCAGTTGTGGGGCATCGCCGGAAACCATCCGAACCCGAAAATAGCGGGCACCCGGACGCTCAATGATCAGACCGCGACGGCGTACTCCTCGGCGGGCCGGCTCTGCTCGGTCAGCCGGCTCAGCGCGTAGGTGCGCACGTCGAGGAGCGCGAGCAGCACCGGCGGGTCGAGGGCCCGGCCCGGCCGCAGCACCAGCTCGGCCGAGATCGGCTTGCCCGGCCGGATCGTGATCGGCCCGGAGGTGGCGACGGCGACCGGCCGGTCGGCGTGATCGCGGCACAGCCCCGGCGGGCAGCGGTCGGCCGAGACCGACTGGGCGAGCAGATACCACCGGCCCAGCGGCGCGTGGTTGAACGTGACGTGCCGCGATTCGCGCAGCACCGCACAGCGGACCGGGCGGCCCTCGGGCACGCGCTCGGGGAAGAGGCCGACGAAGGTCAGCGTGTTGTCGTCGCGGCGGGCCGGGTGCACCTCGCAGGACAGGCTCACGTCGCTGAGGCGTACGTCTTCGGGGTCGGCGCGGATCTCGCTGGCGTAACCGGCGCGCTGGCGGAAAATGGTGGGCGGCATGCCGACGCTGCGGCTGAATCGGGAGCTGAACGTGCCGACGCTGTTGTAGCCGACGCTGATGCTGATGTCGGCGATGTTCATCGGTGTCGAGATGAGCAGTTCCTTGGCCCGTTGGAGACGCAGTGCGGAGAGGAAGCGGCCGGGCGAGACGCCGGTGACTCGCTGGAACATGCGTGTGAAGTGGAACTTGCTGAACATGGCGGCACGGGCCATGTCGTCGACAGTCAATTGCTCACTGAGGCGATCGTGCATCGTCTCGATGGCGCGCAGAACTGCCTGTTCCGACGTATCCTGCATTCTTTCTGCTCCCCCAGTCAGAAGCCTCGCCACAAGGACCGATTCCGGCCATCAAGCCGATCCGATGTGGCGGACAACCAGATGCGCTTTGCCGAGCGCATTGCCAGCGTTCAATCTCCGGGCGGTCATCGATCCGCCGGAGCACGTTGTCAGGCTAACCACGGCGAAGTTGGGCGGGCAACCCCGTGGTGCTTGACCGGCTCGGCGACCGCAATATTGAAGTAGCAATTGGATACCGGCGATATTCAATCTCGGCCCCCGCGGGCGAATCCTTTTCCAGGATTGCTGTCCTCGCCTCGGACACGGGCTTTTGACGCGCCGATCTGCTGATACTGGCCACTCAGGCGGAAGGAGTCGTCATGATCGTTGGGCGGGTCGCGGCCTCAGCCGTGCAACGCCAGGTCCGCCATGTCACACCGGTTCCCGCACGTTCGGCGAGCAGTCTGGTCGGCCGGGTGTACGAGCAGGTGGCGGACGAGATGCGACTGGTGATCCCGCCGGCGCTGATGCACTCGCCGTCACCCCAGGCGCTTGCCGCCTACTGGATGCTCATGCGCGAGCCGCTGCTGGTCAGCGGCACCGTCGACCGTGCCTCGAAGGAGGCCGCCGCGGCGGCGGTCGCGGTCGCCACGATCTGCCCGTACTGCGTGGACATGCACTCGGTCAGCATGTACGACCTGGTTGGCGGGCACGACGCGGACAAACTCGCCGCCGACCGGGCCGGCGACATGCGCGACCCCCGGCTGCGCGAGATCAGTCAGTGGGCGCGCGGCGCGCAGGAGTCGCCGGGCGGGCTTCCGGTGCCGACCTGGCTCACCCCGGCGCAGAGCACGGAACTGGTCGGCACGGTCACCGCCATGCACTACCTGACCCGGATGGTGAACGTCTTCCTCTCCAGTTTCCTGCTCCCGCCCGGCGTCACCGGGCGGGCGCGGCAGCGGATGAAGCAGGGGCTGGGCCGGTTGCTGCGCGAGACGTTGCGCGCGCACCGTGAGCCCGGCCGCTCCCTCGATCTGCTGCCGGACGCGCCGGTGCCGGCCGATGCCGGCTGGGCGGCGGGCAACCCGTTCATCGCCGGTGCGGTGGCCCGGGCCGCCGCGACGTTCGACGGGGCCGGCGAGCGGTGGCTGACGCCCGAGGTCCGCGCCGTGGTGTACGAGCACCTCGACGACTGGCGCGGCGCGGACACCGGGATCTCCACTGCCTGGTGCGAGGACCTGCTCGCCGGGCTCGGCCCGGCCGACCGCGCCGCCGGGCGGCTCACGCTGCTGACCGCGGTGTCGTCACACCAGGTGGGTGACGAAGTGGTCGCCGAGTTCCGGCGCCACGTGCCCGGCGACCAAGCCTTGGTGGAGGTCGCCGGCTGGGCGGCTTTCGAAGCCGCTCGCCGCATCGGGGCCCGCCAGCGCATCGCGGCCCACGGCGCACACCAGGAGACGCGCCGGTCGGCGTCCCATAACACTATGAAGTCTCACCCGCACTTCACGTGATGGGGGCGACCTTGATGTCCACTGTCCTAGGTTCACTGCGCCGGTTGGTGCTGACTCCGTCGTTCGGCGACGTGAGCTTCGCCGGCCGCGGATTCCCGGTCACTCCGACCGACGCCACCCGCGCCCTCGAAGCCATCCCGCAGGCCGTCGTCTGCGGCTTCGAGTGGGGCATCGACCTCAAGGACCAGTGGGGGCTGGAACGCCGGCTCGACATGGTCGACGCCGAACTGCGCGGCTTCGCGTATGAGGGCGCGACGATGGCGCTGACCGTGCGGGACGCGATGGCCGCCGGCCGCGGCACCCGCACCCGGATGCTGCTGCGCGGACCGGGCGTGCCGCACACCTTCCTCACCTACATCGGCATCGGTTTCGCGATGGCCCGCCTGCCCCGCCCGCTGTGGCGCGGCGTCCTGCCCGACCTGGCCGGCACGCCCTACTACCCGACCATGAGCTGGCTGGCAGTCGACGGCTACGGCTTCGACCGGGCCTACTTCGACACCGGTGCCGTGGTCGACCGCCAGCGGCGCCCGGCGCCGTACCCGTGGCAGGGCCGCGCCGACTACTTCCCGCGTGCGGTCGACCAGGGCATCGGGCGGGCGCTGTGGTTCATCCACGGCGGCGTCCCGCAGCACGTAGACGCCGCGGTGCGGGCCTTCGCCACCGAGCGGCACGCCGATCTGTGGAGCGGAGTCGGCCTCGCGGCCACGTTCGCCGGCGGCTGCGACGAGACCGGCCTGCGGGCGCTGCGCCGGGCGTCCGGCGAGCACTGGCAGCACCTCGCGCAGGGCGCCGTGTTCGCCGCCAAGGCCCGCGACTTCTCCGGCTTCGTGCCGGCGCACTCGGCGGCCACGCTGCACACGCTGACCGGCCTCACGGTGCCGGCCGCGGCGACGCTCGCCGACGACGTCAGCCTGACCCGACCCGACCCGGCCGGTCCGCCCGACTACGAGTCCTGGCGGCGGCAGGTCCGCGACCACCTCGACGCGCTCGCCCTCTCCCACCCGTAGTGGAGGCCGTGACATGACAGCCTGGCACAACCTGCGACGGCGCGTCCTGACGCCGGACATCTCGGAGACGAAAGTCGCCATACGCGGCTTCCATGCCAAGTCGGCGGCGGCTGTGGAGCGGCTGGAGACCGTCGGCAGGTCCTTCCTCGCCGGTTACGGCGCCGCCGCGGCGACCGGGCGGCCGGCCGACGTTGAGGCCGAGCTCGAACAGCTGCCCGAGCTGTACCGGGGTTTCGCCTACGAGGGCGCCGGCATGGGCATGGCCGTGCTCGACGGTCTGCCTACCGGGCGCGGCGGCCACGTGCGGTCGCTGCTCGACGGGCCGGGCGCCGACCACGTCTACATGGTCTACGTCGGCGTCGGCTGGGCGATGGCCCGCCTGCCGAAGTTCCGCTGGTCCACGCTGTACGGCCCGGACCCGCTGCTGCGCTGGCTGCTGCTCGACGGCTACGGCTTCCACCAGGCGTACTTCAAGACCCGCCGGTACGTCTACGAGCAGTACCGGGCGCCCCGGGCGCCGGCCGTCGTGCGCGGCCCGGCGTGGCACGTCAACCAGGTGATCGATCAGGGCATCGGCCGGGCGAGCTGGTTCGTCTGCGGCACCGACCCGGAGCGGGTGGCCGCACTGTTCGCCGCGTTTCCCGAGTCGCGCCGGCCGGACCTTTACAGCGGCGCCGGCCTGGCCGCCACGTACGCGGGCGGCGTCGACCGCACCGAGCTGGAACGCCTCGCCGAGCTCGCCGGCCCGTACCGGGGTCAGCTGGCCCAGGGCGCCGCGTTCGCCGCGCAGGCCCGGCTGCGCTCCGGTCTCGTCGTCCCGCACAACCAGTTGGCCACCGAGGTGCTGTGCGGCACGGACGTGGCCACGGCCGCTGCGGCCACCGACCACGCTCGCGAGGGTCTGCCCGCCGACGGCGACGTGCCCGCCTACGCGATCTGGCGTCAGCGCATCGCCGACGCGTTCTCGGCACACACCAGGGTGGGCCGGCGGCGCTGACCCTGTCTCGCGCGCTCGTTCGCCAGTCCATCTGAGGAGGGACCGATCATCCATGTCCAGAATCGCGCTGGTGGGAATGGCGTGCCGATATCCCGACGCCACCACCCCCAAGGAACTCTTCGACAACGCCGTCGCCGGCCGGCGGGCGTTCCGCCGGCTGCCGGACGTCCGGATGCGGCTGGAGGACTACTGGGATCCCGATCCCCGTACACCGGACCGCTTCTACGCCCGCAACGCGGCGGTCATCGACGCGTACGAGTTCGACCGGATCGCGTACAAGGTGGCGGGCAGCACGTACCGGTCCACCGACCTGACCCACTGGCTAGCCCTTGACGTGGCCGCAGGAGCGTTGGCCGACGCCGGCTTCCCGATGGCCGAGGGGCTGCCCCGCGATCGCACCGGCGTGATCGTCGGCAACACGCTCACCGGTGAGTTCTCCCGCGCCAACCAGTTGCGGCTGCGCTGGCCGTACGTGCAGCGCACGGTGAGCGCGGTGCTGCGCGAGCGCGGCTTCGCCGACGAGGACCTGGGCGCCCTTCTCGACGATCTGGAGCAGGCGTACAAGAGCCCCTTCCCGGCCGTCGACGAGGACACCCTGGCCGGTGGCCTGTCCAACACCATCGCCGGGCGCATCTGCAACCACTTCGACCTGCAGGGCGGCGGTTACACCGTGGACGGCGCCTGCTCGTCGTCGCTGCTCTCGGTGGCCACCGCCTGCAAGGCGCTGGCCGACGGCGAGCTCGACGTCGCGGTGGCCGGCGGGGTGGACCTGTCGATCGACCCGTTCGAGGTCATCGGCTTCGCCAAGACCGGCGCGCTGGCCACGGGCGAGATGCGCGTCTACGACCGGGGCTCCAACGGCTTCTGGCCGGGCGAGGGCTGCGGCATGGTCGTGCTGATGCGGGAGGGCGACGCGCTCCGCGGCAACCATCGCATCTACACCACGGTCGCCGGCTGGGGCATCTCCTCCGACGGGCGCGGCGGCATCACCCGGCCGGAGACCCGCGGCTATCACCTCGCGCTCAACCGGGCGTACGGCCGCGCCGGCTTCGGCATCGAGACCGTCTCCATGTTCGAGGGACACGGCACCGGCACGAAGGTAGGCGACACCAACGAGCTGACCGCGCTGAACCAGAACCGGCTGGCCGCCGGCCCGGGCGCCCCGCCCGCGGCGATCGGCTCGGTCAAGGCGATGATCGGGCACACCAAGGCCGCAGCCGGTGTGGCCGGGCTGATCAAGGCGTCGATGGCGATGCACCACGAGGTCATCCCGCCGACCGTCGGCTGCGTCAACCCGCACGAGGTCTTCGAATCCGGCAACGCCGCGCTGCGCGTGGTGCGCCAGGCCGAGCCATGGCCGGACGACCGCCCGGTGCGGGCCGGCGTGACCGCCATGGGGTTCGGCGGCATCAACACCCACCTCGTCCTGGACCGCGGCCAGCCGGTGCGCAAGGCGCGCTACGGCAGCCGTACGCGGGCCATCGCGGCCGGCGCGCAGGACGCCGAGCTGCTGCTGTTCGACGCGCTTACCCCGGCCGAGCTGCGCGACCGGCTGGCGCGGGTGGCCGAGTTCGTGCCCTCGATCAGCTACGCCCAACTGGGCGACCTGGCCCTGACCCTGCACGGCGAACTGCGGGAGCTGCCCTGGCGCGCGGCGGTCGTGGCGGGCTCGCCCTCGGACGCGACGAACCGACTGAACACCATGCTCGCCGCACTCGATGCCGGCGAGGCGAAGCTGTTCGCTGACGAGGGCCGCACCTGCTTCGGCCAGATCGGCAACGGCGAGATCGGCTTCCTCTTCCCCGGACAGGGCTCCGGGAAGGGTGTCAGCGGTGGCGCGCTGCGCCGGCGCTTCGCCGAGGCCGACCAGGTCTACCGCGCCGCCGCGCTGCCCAGCGGCGGCGACATGGTCGCCACCGAGGTGGCCCAGCCGCGCATCGTTACCGGGTCGATCGCCGGCCAACGCGTGCTGCGGACCCTCGGACTGGAGGCCACCGTGGCCGTCGGGCACAGCCTCGGCGAGCTGACCGCGCTGCAGTGGGCGGGCGCGATGGACGACGAGACCGTGCTGCGCCTCGCCGCGCTGCGCGGGCGCACCATGGCCGAGCACAGCGCCTCGGGCACGATGGCCGGCCTCGCCTGCGGACCCGAGCGGGCCGAGCGGCTGATCGCCGGGCTGTCCGCGGTCGTCGGCGGCTACAACGGACCCGGCCAGACCGTGGTCACCGGCACCATCGACGCCATCGAGCAGGCATGCCGGCGGGCTGAGGAGGCCGGTGTCGGCGCGACCCGGCTCGCGGTCTCGCACGCCTTCCACTCGTCGCTGACCGCCGAGGCCGCCGACGCCTTCGGCGCGCTGCTGCGCCGGGAGTCGTTCGGCACGCCAGTCCGGCGCGTCGTCTCGACCGTGACCGGCGAGGAACTGCCCACCGAGACCGACCTGGCCGGCCTGCTCACCCGGCAGATCACCGAGCCGGTGCTGTTCGCCCAGGCGGTCGCGCTGGCCGCCAAGGACGTCGACCTGCTCATCGAGGTCGGCCCGGGCCGGGTGCTCAGCGGCCTGGCGAGGGGCGTGGTGGACGTGCCGGCGGCCGCGCTGGACACCGACGACGAGTCGTCGGTGGGCCTGCTACGGGTGCTCGGCGCCGCCTTCGTGGTGGGCGCGACCAACGTCGACCCGGCGCTGTTCCACGGCCGGCTGTTGCGCCCGCTGGCGGTGGGCACCGAGTTCAGCTTCTTCGCGAGCCCTTGCGAGGCCGCGCCGCAGGTGCCGGCCCGCGTCGGCGGCGCGGCCCCGGCCGCCCCGCCCACTGCGCCCGAGGCGAAGCCCGCCGCCGGCCCGGCCGGCGAGCCGGTCGCCGACCTGCTGCGCCGGATGACCGCGGAGCGTGCGGAGCTGCCGCCCGAGCTGGTCGACATGAACAGCCGCCTGCTCGACGACCTGCACCTGAGCTCGATCACGGTGGGCCAGATGGTGAACGCGGTGGCGCAGAGCATCGGCATCCCGCCGAGCCACACGCCGACCAACTTCGCCACCGCCACCCTGAGCGAGCTGGCCGAGGCCCTCGAAGGGCTGCGCGGATCAGGGACGGCGGCGGGGGCCCCGGAGGCCGCGCCGGCCGTGACCGGCGCGGCCGACTGGGTGCGGTCCTGGCGGGTCGACCTCGACGAGCGCGACGTGCCGGCGGCCGCCGGCATCGAGCAGCGGGGCAGCTGGCAAGTGCACGCGCCGGCCGGCCACCCGCTGACCGAGCCGCTGCGGGCCGCGCTCGAACGCGGCAACGTCGGCGGCGGCGTCCTCGTCCTCCTGCCGACCGACTGCGTGGAGGCGGACCTCGCCGGCGCGCTCGCCGGCGCCCGGGCCGCGGTGACCGGCGCCGCCGGTGGCCGGTTCGTCCTGGTCCAGCACGGGCGGGGCGCGGCCGGCCTGGCCAAGACCCTGCACCTGGAGGCGCCGAACATCCGCACCACGGTCGTGCACATCGCGCCGGAACCCGAGGCGGTGGACCAGATCGTCGCCGAGGTCGCCGGCACCACGGCCTTCACCGAGGCGTGGTACGCGGCCGACGGCACCCGGCGCGTGCCGGTGCTGCGCCCGCTGCCGGTGAGCCCCGAACGCACCGTGGCGGCGCTCGACGAGTCCGACGTGCTGCTGGTGACCGGCGGCGCCAAGGGCATCACCGCCGAATGCGCCCTGGCGATGGCCAAGGACAGCGGCGCCCGGCTGGCCCTGCTCGGCCGCTCCGACGCGGCCACCGACCCGGAGATCTCGGCGAACCTGGCCCGCATCGCGGAGCAGGGCGTCACCGTCCGGTACGCCCGGGCCGACGTCACCGACCCGGCCCAGGTGCGCGCGGCTGTCGAGACGCTCAGCGCGGAGCTCGGCGGCCCGGTGACCGCGGTGCTGCACGGCGCCGGCCGCAACGAGCCGACCGCGCTCACCAACGTGCACGAGGACCTGATCCGTCGCACGCTGGCGCCCAAGGTGGACGGCCTGCGCAACGTCCTCGACGCGGTCGGCGACGGCGGCCTCAAGCTGCTGATCGCGCTCGGCAGCATCATCGGCCGGGCTGGTCTACGCGGCGAGGCGCACTACTCGATCGCCAACGAGTGGCTCAACGAGCTGGTCACCGGCTACGGCACGGACCACCCGGACTGCCGCACCCTGGTGCTGGAGTGGTCGGTCTGGTCGGGCGTGGGCATGGGCGAGCGGTTGTCCGTGGTCGAGGCGCTGGCCCGCGAGGGCGTCACCGCCATCACCCCGGAGCAGGGGCTGGCGACGCTGCGCCGGCTGCTCGCCGACCCGGCGACGCCGTCCACCGTGGTGATCAGCGGCCGCACCGAGGGCATTCACACGGTCGAGCGGGAGAACCCGCCGCTGCCGCTGCTGCGGTTCGTGGACCGGCCGCTGGTGCGCTACCACGGCGTCGAGCTGGTCGTGGAGACCGAGCTGAACGTCGGCACCGACCCGTACCTCGACGACCACCAGCTCGACGGCAACCTGCTGTTCCCGGCGGTGCTGGGCATGGAGGCGATGTCGCAGGTGACGCTGGCGCTGACCGGCTGGACCGAGGCGCCGGCAATCATCGACGCCCGGTTCGCCCGGCCGATCGTGGTGCCGCCCGGTGGCAGCACGACGATCCGGATCGCCGCGGTGCGCACCGACGACGACGCGGTGGACGTGGTGATCCAGAGCGAGGAGACCGCGTTCGTGGCCGAGCACTTCCGGGCCCGGCTGGTCCGGCGCGACACCGGACCGGCCGACGGCGCACCCGATCAGGTCGGCGAGGGGCTGCCGTCGGTGGCCCTCGACCCGGCCGCGGACCTGTACGGCGACGTGCTCTTCCAGGGCGGGCGGTTCCAGCGGCTGCGCGGCTACCGGCGCGCGCAGGCCCGCGACGTGGACGTCGTGGTCGAGGCGCTGCCGCAGACCGACTGGTTCGCCGCCTACCTGCCCGGCGCGCTCGTGCTTGGCGACCCGGGTGTCCGGGACACGCTGATGCACGGCAACCAGGTCTGCGTGCCGGACGCGACGCTGCTTCCGGTACGGGTGGACGAGATCCAGCCCGCCGGCGACCGGCTCCACCGGGCGGGCGAGTTCCGCTACTGCGCCACCGAGCGCAGCCGGGACGGCGACACGTACGTCTACGACGTCGTTCTGCGCGACGCGGCCGGCACGGTCGTCGAGCGCTGGACCGGACTGCACCTGCGCGCGGTACGCAAGCGCGACGGGCGCGGCCCGTGGGCTCCGGCGCTGCTCGGGCCCTACCTGGAGCGCACGATCGGCGACCTGGCCGGCATCCGGGCGGCCGTGGTGGTCGAGCCGGACGACCCGGGCGACGACACCGGCGACCACGTCGGCACCCGGCGGGTGCGCACGGCCCGGGCGGCCGGCCGGGCGGTGAACGGCCCGGTCGACGTCCGGTACCGCCCGGACGGGCGCCCGGAGATCGACGACAACCTGGCGCTGACCGCGGCCCACGGTGCCGGTCTCACCCTCTGTGTCGTGGGGCAGGGCCCGCTCGGTTGCGACGTCGAGCCGGTCACCGCCCGGTCGGAGGCGGACTGGCAGGGTCTGCTCGGCCGGCACCTCGACCTGGCCCGCCTGATCGCCGAGACCTGCGCCGAGCCGCTGGACGCGGCGTCCACCCGGGTCTGGTCGGCGATCGAGTGCCTGCGCAAGGCGGGCTTCTCGGCCGACGCCCCGATCACGCTCACCGGAACCGAGCGCGCCGGCTGGGTCACCCTCACCTCCGGTGACAACCGCATCGCTGCCCTGGCGGCGACGGTACGCGGCAGCGGCGTCGAGCCGGTGGTTTTCGCCGTACTCGCAAAGGAGGGCCAGTGAAGTACTTCGAGTATCGCCACACCGTGGGCTTCGAAGAGACCAACCTGGTGGGCAACGTCTACTACGTCAACTACCTGCGGTGGCAGGGCCGGGCGCGCGAGCTGTTCCTCAAGGAGCGCGCCGCGGAGGTGCTCGCCGATCTGCAGGACGACCTGAAATTGTTCACGCTCAAGGTGGACTGCGAGTTCTACGCCGAGATCACCGCCTTCGACGAGGTGTCGATCCGGATGCGCCTGGTCGAGCTGGGCCAGACCCAGCTCCAGTTCGGCTTCGACTACGTGCGGCTCAACCCGGGTGGCGGCGAGACGCTCGTCGCCCGGGGGATGCAGCGGGTGGCGTGCATGCGCGGCCCGAATACCCGGACCGTGCCGTCGCGGGTGCCGGAGGCGCTGGTGCGCGCGCTGGAGCCGTACACCCATCAGTTGGCGAGGTCCCGCTGATGGCCGAGCTTCAGGTCGAACGCGACCCCGTGCCCCAGGTGCAGGACACCGCCCTGCTGCGGCGCACCTTCGGCTCGTTCGCGACCGGGGTGACCGTGGTGACGACCGGCGGCGACGAGCCGCACGGCATGACGGCGAACAGCTTCACCGCGGTGTCGCTGGTGCCGCCGCTGGTGCTGGTCTGCGTCGACCGCAACGCGAACATGCACAGCGCCATGGTGCGGGCCGGCGCCTTCGGGGTGTCGGTGCTCAGCGCCGGTCAGGAGCGGGTGGCCCGGCACTTCGCCGGGCGCCGGCCGATGGGCGCCGCGGAGTTCACCGGCACCGATTGCCTCAGCGGCGCCTGGTGTGGCGCCCCGCTGATCGCCGGCGCGGCTGCTCACTTCGAGTGCGAGCTGTGGCGCACGTACGACGGTGGCGACCACACCATCTTCGTCGGCCGGCTGCTCAGCATGGCGGGCAGCAGCGACGAGGACGTGCTGATCTTCCTGCGCGGCCAGTTCGGCCGCCTCGAGTCGGACGCGGCCGGCCGGAGGGCGGCATGACCGCCACAGTGACGCCCACCGGCGCCGCGTCGCCGGGGCGGGCCCTGCCCGGCCCGTCCCGGCTGTCGGCCCTGCGGCTGCTGGCGCAGATGAACCGGGACCGGCTGGCCATGATGACCGGCGCCGCCCGGGAGTACGGCGACGCGGCCCGGCTGCCGGTCGGACACAAGGCGCTGTACTTCTTCAACCACCCCGAGACGGCCAAGCATGTGCTGGCCGGCAACGCCTCCAACTACCGCAAGGGCATTGGCCTGGTGCACGCCCGGCGGGCGCTCGGCGACGGCCTGCTCACCAGCGAGGGCGAGCTCTGGAAGGAACAGCGGAAGGTGATCCAGCCGGCGTTCCAGAGCCGGCGGATCGCCGAGCAGGCCGGGGCGATCGCCGCCGAGGGAGCCCGGCTGGTCGACCGGCTGCGCAGCCGGATCGGCACCGGCCCGGTGCAACTGGTCGACGAACTCACCGGCCTGACCCTGGGCGTGCTGGGTCGCACCCTGCTCGACGCCGACCTGCACGCGTTCGACGGCATCGGCACCGACTTTGCCCGGGTGCAGGACCAGGCCATGTTCGAGCTGGAAACGCTCAGCATGGTGCCGATGTGGATCCCGCTGCCGCACCAGATGCGGTTCCGAAAGGCGCGGCGCCGCCTGGAGGTCATCGTCGAGCGCCTGGTCGCCGAGCGGCGCGGGCGAACCACCGACGCCGAGGACGTGCTGTCCCGGCTGGTCGTGTCGGCCGATCGGGAGGCCGATCCCCGCGTGGGGCAGATGCGGCTGCGCGACGAGTTGGTGACGCTGCTGCTGGCCGGGCACGAGACCACGGCGAGCACGCTGAGCTGGAGCCTGCACCTGCTGGACCGGCACCCGGAGGTCTGGCAGCGGGTGCACGACGAGGCCGTCGAGGTGTTCGGCGGCCGGGCGCCCGAGTACGACGACCTGCGGCGGCTGACCTACACCTCGGCCGTCATCTCCGAGGCCATGCGGCTGTTCCCGCCCGTCTGGCTGCTTCCCCGGATCGCGATCGAAGACGACGTGGTGGGCGGCTACCGGGTGCCCGCCGGAGCGGACGTAATCGTCTCGCCGTACACCCTGCACCGTCACCCGGCCTTCTGGCCGGAGCCGGACCGGTTCGACCCGGAGCGCTTCCTCGGCGAGGCCGGGACGGACCGGCCGCGGTTCGCCTACATCCCCTTCGGAGCCGGCCCGCGCTTCTGCGTGGGTAACCACCTCGGTCTGCTCGAGGCGGTGCTTGTGCTCGCCCTGCTCTGCCGCGACCTGCGGCTGACCGGACTTCCCGGCCGACCGGTCGTCGCCGAACCGATGCTGTCGCTGCGTATCCGCGGCGGGCTGCCGGTGACGGTGCAGGCCGCCTGACCACCTGAATGGAGACTCTTTTGTCTACCCCCACGACCGGACGCCTCCGGCGGATGTTGCCGGCCCTGTTCGCGCTCCTGCTGGTCGGCGGCCTGTACGCCATCGCCCGCGCACCGTCCGTCTCGGCCTCGGAACGGGCCGCCATCGCGTCCCGCTACCATTTCACCGAGCTCCCGATCGCCCTGCCACCCGGTCTCCCGAACCACACCGTCCGCCGGGTGAACGAGGACTACCAGCACATCCGCGCCTGGATCTCCTCGGTCGGCGCGAGCATCGCCATCAACGACCTCACCGGGGCCGGCGTCCCCCAGGACCTCTGCCTGGTGGACACCCGCAGCGACTCCGTCATAGTGACCCCCGTACCCGGAACCGGGGATCGCTATGCGCCGTTCGTGCTGGATCCTGCGCCGCTGCCGAGCGGCCCCGGGATCGCTCCGATGGGCTGCACGCCCGGCGACTTCAACCAGGACGGCCGGATGGACCTGCTGGTCTACTACTGGGGCCGCACGCCGATCCTTTTCCTCAACAAGCAGAGCGGCCCCTCAACGTCCCTCAGCAAAGCCAGCTACCAGCCGACCGAGCTGGTGCCGCAGGCGCCCGCCGCAGACGGCAGCTACCACGGCCCCCTGTGGAACACCAACGCGGTTGCGGTCGCCGACTTCGACGGCGACTCGCACCCGGACATCGCGGTGTTCAACTACTTCCCGGACAGCGGTGTGCTCGACCCGGACTCGCCGCGCAACGTCGAGATGAACCACTCGATGTCGCGGGCGGCGAACGGCGGCGGCGCGCACGTGCTGCGCTGGACCGGTGCGACCGGCGGCGACGCGCCGTCGGTGAGCTACGAGGAGCAGCCGGGCGCCGTGCCGCCGAAGCTGGCCTCCGGTTGGACCCTCGGCGCCGGCTCGGCCGACCTCGACGGCGACCTGCTGCCCGAGCTCTACCTGGCCAACGACTTCGGCAACGACCACCTGCTGCACAACGTGTCCACCCCGGGCAAGATCAAGTTTGCCGGTGTGGAGGGTCGTCGCGGGGCCGCCACCCCGAAGTCGATGGTGCTGGGCCACGACTCGTTCAAGGGCATGTCGGTCGACTTCGGTGACCTGATGGGCACCGGCCGGTTCGATATCTTCGTCAGCAACATCACCACCCCGTGGGGCATCCAGGAGAGCAACTTCGTCTGGCGCAACAACGCCGCCACCGAGCAGGAGGCGGGCGAGAAGCTCCGTCGTGGCATCGCGCCGTACGACCAGAAGGCCGCCGAGCACGGCATGGCCTTCACCGGCTGGGGCTGGGACGCCAAGATGGCCGACTTCGACAACAGCGGCTGCCTGGCCGTGGTGCAGGCCGACGGCTTCGTCAAGGGCAACATCAACCGCTGGCCGTGGCTGCAGGAGCTGGCCATGAGCAACGACCTGATGCTGCAGAACCCGCAGATGTGGCCGAAGGCCGAGCCCGGTGACGATATCGCCGGACACCAGAAGCTGGCGTTCTGGGCACCGGACAAGAACGGCAAGTTTCTGAACATCAGCGAAGACCTGGGCCTCGCAGTGCCGGTGCCGACCCGCGGGATCGCGGTCGGTGACGCCGACAACGACGGCCGCCAGGACTTCGCCGTGGCCCGCCAGTGGGACGCGCCCGCCTACTACCACAACGACAGCGCCGGCCACGGGGACTTCCTCGGGCTGCGGCTCTACCGCCCGGCGCTGAACGACGACCAGGCCCGCACGCCCGCGTACGGCGCGCAGGTTCGCATCACCACGGCCGACGGCCGGACCCAGATCTCGCAGCTCGACGGCGGCGGCGGGCACAGCGGCCGGCGCAGCTTCGACGTCTTCTTCGGGCTCGGCGACGCCGGCTCGCAGCCCGTCTCGGCCACCGTCAAGTGGCGTGACTCCGACGGGGTCGCCCGCAGCCAGACACTCAACCTGACCCACGGGTGGCACAACCTGCTGCTCACCGACCAGGCAACGGAGGTAGCCGGACGATGACCGACACCGAGGCTCGGACCGCGACCAGGGCCCGGCTGGCAGAGCCGTTGGTCTCACCCCCCGCGGCCTCCGGCGAGGCGGCGCGCAAGCCCGCCCGCGTCGACCGCAACGACCCCCGCTACAAGGCGCTGCGCAACTTCGCCATTTCGATGAGCGTCTTCAACATCCTCGGCTACACCGTGCTCGGCTTCGAGCAGCCGTGGCTCTGGCCGCTGCTGGCCCTGGCCGTCGGCTACACCGCCGAGATCGCCATCGAGTCGGTGGCGGCGTGGGCGAACGGCCGCCGGCCGGAGTACGTCGGCAACGGCGCGTGGGGTGTCTACACCTTCCTGCTGCCCACCCACATCACCGCGCTGGCCTGCAACATGCTGCTCTACGCCAACGTGCACTTCTGGCCGATCGCGTTCGCCGTCGTGGTGGCGATCGGGCAGAAGTACGTCTTCCGCGCCCCGATCAAGGGCCGGATGCGGCACTTCCTGAACCCGTCGAACTTCGGCATCACGATCACCCTGCTCACCTTCTCGTGGGTGAACATCGCGCCGCCGTACCACTTCACCGAGTCGGTGCCGGACGCGATCTCGTTCATCGTCCCGTTCGTCATCCTCACCGCGGGTACCGTGCTGAACGCCATGCTGACCAGGAAGGTCCCGCTGATCATGGGCTGGGTCGGCGGCTTCGTCATCCAGGCGCTGGTGCGGCACTGGATCTGGGACGTCTCGCTGTGGGGCGCGCTGGTGCCGATGACCGGCGTGGCCTTCGTCCTGTTCACCAACTACATGATCACCGACCCGGGCACCACGCCCTCGACCGGCCGAACGATGTTCATGTTCGGCGCCTCGGTGGCCGGCGTCTACGGCATCCTGATGGCCTTCAACGTGGTTTACACGCTGTTCTTCGCGGTCACCATCGTGTGTGTCCTCCGCGGCGTGTACTGGTGGGTCCGTTCGTACCGCAAGGACCACCGGCGGGAGCCGGCGCTGGCCCTGGCCTAGAGCGCAGGCGAATACGCCGCCGGTGGAGCACCACCGGCGGCGTATTCGTTGATCGACCGGGAATTCAGGAACGGTCGCGCGGGCAGTTCTGGTAGACCGCGAGCACCCAGTTGTCGTTCTCCTTGACCAGGATCCACGACGCCCGGATCGCATTCTCCGGCGCCAGCTCCTCGGCGCCGGCGTCGATCACGCCGCCCTCGGTCAGCAGCGCCACGGCGCCCGGGCCGAGCGGTCGGATCGCGATCGGAGTCCCGGTGACCGTCGTCCCGCGGTACTGGCCGGCGTACGCGTTCGCCATGAACTGCCTGATGGCATCGCGTCCCTGAACGAAGACGCCGGGCAGGATCAGCGTCCCGTCCTCGGCGAACAACCCGGCAAAGGCGTCGGCGTCGTGCTCGCGCCACGCATTGACCATGCGCGCCGGAACTGCGGCGACGGCGGCCTGCTCGCTGCGCTCCACCTCGGTGGAGGCGGTAGTCGAAGTCATCGGCTCTCACTTTCTCGACGGAGACGGCAAATGGATGCCTCCATCGTGTCCAGATTCCCGCCTGCGCAGCGCCTCCAAGCGTGCGCAGCGTCGCGCCGCAAGCCCAGAGATGACTCCGAACGGCGGGCGAATGACCATGAGAATGAGAATTCGACTCGAAGTCGGAGAAAGGCGGTGCAGGATGCCACCGGAAGCCACGCGACTGACCGATGTCGAGGTGATGACGCTCGAGGCCTTCGCGGACACCATCATCCCGGGCGAGCGGCGGTACGCCACCGACCGGGCCATCGCCGGCGCGGCCGACGGCGGGGGCGCGGTCGCGGCCGGTGCCGTTGATCTGATGGTGTCCGAAGAGGGCGGCATCGGCGGGCTGCTGCCGACGCTCGTGATCGGGCTCAACGACCACGCGCAGGCGTATGCCGAAAAGCACGACCGAACGCTCGACGACACGGTTCCCGCATTCGTCGCGCTGGATTTCGACGACCGGACCGCGCTGGCCGCCGAGCTGATGGCGCCGCGCACCGACGAGCAGGACCTCTGGGTGCCGCTCGCCATGTTCAGCGTGATGGCCTGGGACACGGGCGCATCGGTGCACACCACCGAGGCTCTCGCGGCCGGGCATCCGGGCCTGGCCGCGATGGGCTTCACCGAGCCGGACGCGGACGGCCTGTGGCGGTTCCCGGACTTCTCCTACCGCCGGGTACTGGCCTCCCCGCATCCGCACACCACACCCTCCGGAGATCCCGCATGACAGCGATAGAAACCACCGACGTCCTGGTGATCGGCAGCGGCTTCGGTGGCGCGATCCCGGCCTACCGGCTCGCCGCGGGCGGCGCCCGCGTCGTCGTGCTAGAACGCGGTCCATGGCTGACCGGCGAGGACTTCGAGCACGATTTCAAATTCGGCAGCTCGAGCACCCGGGCCTTCGAGTTCACCATGGGCGACGGCATGAACGTCCTCGGCGGCAACTGCGTCGGCGGCGGCAGCGTCGTCTACTTCGCGGCCATGCCACGGGCGCCCCGGTACGCCTTCGAGCGGCTCGGCGGCGCGGGAAGGCGGTTGTGGCCGGCGGCCATCGACCGTCGCACGCTCGACCCCTGGTACGACAAGGTCGCCGAGGCGCTGCCGATCAGTCAGCAGGACTGGAACGACGTCACGTACTCCGGCGGCCTGTTCGGGGCGGCGTGCGCGCACGCGGGCCGTACGGCCAACCCGGTGCCGGCCGCCATCGACCGGGCCAAGTGCACCAACTGCAACTGGATGATGTCCGGCTGCCGGTTCGACGCGAAGCGGTCGCTGCTGCTGAACTACCTGCCCGGCGCGCTGGCGCACGGCGCCCGGATCCGGCCCCTGCACGAGGTGCAGCGCATCTCACGCACCGACGACGGCTACCGGGTGCACTTCAACACCGTGGACGAGGTGGACTACCGCAAGGTCACCGGCAGCGGCGCGATCGACTGCAAGGTGGTGATCGTGGCGGCCGGTGCCGCGGCGACCCCGGTGATCCTCCAACGCTCGGAGGAGGATCTCGGCGCGATGCCGGATGCGGTGGGCCGGTACTTCTCCGGCAACGGCGAGCGGCTCAACACGGCGGTCGTCGACGAGAACCGGGCGCGCGAGGTGCTCGGCCTCTCCCGGCCCGACGGGCGGGCCTACGAGGCCTACCAGATCGGCAAGGGCCCGGTCTGCGCCACCTGGGACTGGCTCGACGAGAACCTGCCCGAGTTCCACCGCTACTCGCTGGAGCAGCTGTACTTCCCGCCAGGCTTCGGCACGATCCTCGCCCAGGTGCGCGACGCGACCGGGCCCACGTGGTTCGGCGTCGAGAAGAAGGAGATGCTGCGCCGCTGGCAATCGTGGCTGACCGTCTTCATCATGTCCGAGGACGACAACGAGGGCGTCTTCGGCGCGCCGCCCGAGACCGGCAACGCCGACCGGATTTCGCAGCAGATGCTCAGCCGCGGCTCGCTGCGCTACGACCCGACGGCGAACACCCGCGCCGCGTGGGCGCGGGCCGACGCGGACGTGCGCGACATCCTGGAGCGTGACGGCCTGGCCAAGGTGACGCCGTGGAGCGACGAGGTGATCGGTGCCTACACGGTGCACCCGCTCTCGTCCTGCCGGATCGGCGACGACCCGCAGACCTCCGCCCTGGACGACACGCACGAGCTGCGCAACCACCCCGGAATCTTCGTCACTGACGGCTCGTCGGTGCCCGGCGCGTTGACCGTCAACCCGGCCTTCACCATCGCGGCGTTGGCCGAGCGGGCGGTGCCCGGGATCCTCAAGGCGGTCGAGCGGCGCGGTGTGCCGGTGCGGTACGTGGCCGAGCCGCCGGAGGCGCGCAGCAGCAGCCGCCGTCCCCTTCTCGCGCAGGCGTGAAGCGGCCAGGTCCGCCACGGCGGACCTGGCCGCTTGCCGGGTGGACCCGAGCCCTCAGGGCCGGGGCACCTCGAAAAGGGCGGGAAACTTGTTGATCAGGCCGAAGTCGCCGCGGGCCTTCAGCTTGCCACGCAGGAAGAGCATTCGGGCGTTGGCGTTGCCGGTGGTCATCTTGACGAAGTTGACCGCGTCGAGGTGTAGCACCAGCCGCGGCGTGCGGTCCGGCCGCGGGGAGACCGTGCACCGGCCATCGGCGATCTCCAGTTCGAAGACATCATCGTCGCCGTCCGCGGGGCCGGTGACGTGCCAGTGCACCACCGCCTTGAGCGAGCCGGCGCGGTCCGGCCGGAACACGTCCGGCATGCCGGCGATCAGGTCGCCGAGCACCGCCCCGCGGCGGTCCCCGGCGACCAGCTCACGCAATTCGGCGTCCGAAGCCGTCTTGACTTGGCGCGCGAAGATTGCCGAACCTTCTCCAGGATTCGATATGAAGGCCATTGCGTCACTCCGTTCCGATAAAGGAGAGATTCTTCCATTCTTTTCGGCGGCCCAGACCGCCGGCCAACTCTCAGAATGCGTAGAGGTGCGGCATGACATTTCTGATCACCGGCGGTTCCGGCTTTCTCGGCTCGCACATCACGGCGGAACTGCTCCGGCGCGGAGTCTCGGTGCGGCTGCTCGTGCGGGATCCGCAGCGGGCCCGGCGGGCGCTGGAGCCGCTCGCCGACGGCGCGGCCGGCGTGCCGATGGCGCTCGGCGACGTCACCGACCCAGCGTCCGTGGCAGCGGCGCTGCGGGGCTGCGCCGGGGTGCTGCACGCGGCGTCGGTCTACAGCTTCGATCCCCGCCGGCACGCCGAGCTGCGCGCGGTCAACCGACGTGGCACTGAGGTCGTGCTGGCCGCCGCCCGCGACGCCGGGGTGGGCCGGGTCGTACACGTCTCGACGTTCGGCGCGCTGCTGCCCGCGGCCGGGCCGATCACCTCGGACGCGCCGGTCGGCGCGCCGCGGGAACCCTATCTGGCCAGCAAAGCGGCGGCCGACAGGGTGGCCCGGCAGCACCGGCGGGACGGGCTGCCGGTGATCATCACCTACCCGCCGGCCCTGCTCGGGCCGCACGACCCTCGGCTGGGTGACCAGACCCGGCGCCTGCGCGACGTGCTGCGGGGGCTCATGCCGATCTGGCCGGACGGCGGCTTCCCAATCGGCGACGTCCGGGACGCGGCCGTCCGACATGCCGACGTGCTGACCCGAGGCGGGCCCGCCCACGTCGCAGCACCGGGCCGGTTCGTGGGGACCCGGGAGCTGTTGCGGGCGCTGCGCGAGGTCACCAACCGCCGGCTGCCGGCCGTGCACCTGCCGGCCTCCGCGCTGCTGCCGGTGGGCCGGCTCGCCGGGCTCGCTCAGCGGGTCCTGCCCGTGCACGTTCCGGTCGAGTACGGCGCCATCTACGCCTGCAAGGTGGCCCGCCCGCTCGACGATGCGCCGGTCTCACGATCGCTCGTCGACACCCTGGCCGACACCGTCCATTGGCTGCACGAGGCGGGCCACCTCAGCGCGGCCCAGGCCGGGCGGGCGGCGACCCGCAAACAGGTCGGATTCGGAATCCGCACGACAGAAGAATGATCGCCTTCAGCGCGTCGATAGCGTGACTTCTCGACGCCGTCAGGTCGAAGGAGACGAATCATGCGACAGAAGTCCGGAGTGCTTGCCCGCGTCAACGGGCGCTATCACCGAGTCATGCTGCGACTCTTTCTCATCGTCGTGGTCGCACACTGGGCCGAGCATCTCGTGCAGGCTTATCAGATTTGGGTGCTGAACAAGCCACGCCCCCAGGCCCGCGGGGTGCTGGGGCAGTTCTGGCCCTGGCTGGTCACCTCCGAGTGGCTGCACTACGGCTACGCCATCGTGATGCTGGTCTTCCTGTTCCTGCTGCGGCCCGGCTTCTCCGGGCGCTCCAAGGTGTGGTGGGGGATCGCGCTCGGCCTCCAGTTCTGGCACCACATCGAGCACCTGCTGCTGCTGATCCAGGCGCAGACCGGCGTCTTCTTCTTCGGCGGCACGGTGCCCACCAGCGTTGCCCAGGTGGTGATGCCGCGGGTGGAGCTGCACCTGTTCTACAACTCCATCGTCTTCATCCCGATGGTGATCGCGATGTATCTGCACCTGCGGCCGACCCCGGCCGAGCGGGCGAACGCCACCTGCGACTGCGCGGCTCCGCTGACGAGCTTCTCGCAGCCGGTTCCGCGTGCGACGCCGGCCTGACATGGTGCGGCTTCTCCGGATCGTGCTGCCGCCGCTCGTCGCGGGGTCGGTGCTCCTGCTCGCGCCGGTTCCCGCGGCGGCGGCGACGGTCAGCGACCCGGCCGACGGCGCCGCCCTCGCCGCCGCGCCGCGGCAGGTCACGCTGACCTTCACCCGCGAGCCGGTCGCTGAGGCGTCGCAGGTGAGCGTGCTGTCCGGCGACGGCCGCCTGGTCGGCGGGTCCGCACGGCCGGTCCGCGCCGGGCTCAGCCTGATCCAGCCGGTCGGCATCGCGCGGGCCGGCAACTTCACCATCGTCTACTCCGTGGAGTTCTCCGACGGCGGGCAGGAGCAAGGCACCCGCCGCTTCCGCGTGCTCACCGATCCGGCCCTCGGCGGCACTGACGCGCACGCCGGGCACAGCTCGCACAGCGTCGACCCGGTCAGCGCCGCCCTCCTGGTCGTCGACGGCCTGGTCGTCCTCGTCGTGGCCTTCCTCCTGATCCTCCGCCGGCCCGGAGCCGAGCCGGTCGCCTGGCGCCTTCCCTCCGCCGAAGAGCTTGATGATCGCACTGCCTGACGTCTACGTGCAGCTCACCGCCGAGGGCGAGGAGGTCCACCGGCTGGTGGCCGACCTCGACACCGCGAGCTGGGACCGGCCCACGCCGGCCCCGGGCTGAACCGTCGCCCACCAGATCGCCCACCGGCGCTGGCCAAGGCTCCGCCCATGCAGATCGCGCCGCTGCTGTGTGCCCGCTGCCGGTCGCGGGGCTCGCGGCCGCGGGCATGATGGAGCTGTTCCCTCACGGCCAGGACGTCGCCGACGCGCTGGGCGCGCGTCGCACCCATGGCGACGGGATCCGGCACCTCGTCGACCTCGCCGAACCAGGCCAGTTCGATCACTGAGACCGGCTCGGCTGCACCGTCCGACTACGCAATTTCCACAGCGGATGAGGCTGTGCGTGCGAAGTCAACCGGTGACTTTGCCACGGCGATCGTGGCAGACTCGCGGGAAGGGATCACTCGGCGACGGGGGTGGGTTTGCGCATCTCGGAACTGGCCCGGCGGGCTGGCATGCCGATCCCTACGGTGAAGTTCTATCTCCGTGAAGGTCTGTTGCCACCAGGGACGCCGACCGCGCGTAATCAGGCGCGCTATGAGGAGTGTCATCTGGAGCGGCTGCGTCTGATCCGTGCGCTCACGACGGTGGGTGGCCTGGAGATCGGGGCAGTGCGTGTCTTGTTGGCGGTGTCTGAGGATCCGGGTGTGACGTTGGCGGGGGTCTATGCGGGCGTGGACCGGGTGGGGTTCACGGCGCCGCCGTATCCAGCTGATTTTGACGGTGTGGATGCGGCGCGGGCGGATGTTGATGCTTTGGCTGACAGCTTGGGTTGGGACGAGGAGGCTACGCGGTCTGGGCGTGAGTCGCTTGTTCAGGTGCTTACCACGTTGCGGGTTCTTGGCTGTGATGCTCATGGTCGGTATTTCCTGACGTTCGCGCAGGCGGCGGGCAGTGTGGTGGATGCCGAGATGGGTCTGATCAGGGAGAGCGGTGGCGATGCCAAGGCTGAGGCCATGGTGCGCAGCGTGTTGTTCGACGTGTTGATGTCGGTAATGTTGCGGACGGTGCGTCGGCATCAGGTGGCTGTGCGGTTCGGCGACGGCCGCGCTGCGGCAGCCCCTCCCGCTCGCCCGACCCGGCGAGCGGGAGAACAGTGACCTGCGCCGAGTATGCGCGTCGACCTGGCTCTGGCCCCGACTCATGCGCAACATGGGCGCCCGGCGGGGCCGGTTGAACAACGGACTCTCTGCGTTAGAGGGACGAGAGGGTCCACGTGCTACCCGGCGTGACGGCACTGGACATGCTCGCGACAGCCGGAAGAAGGCCCGTAGGCAGCACCGACATCAGCAGACCTGACCGGCGCGGAGAAGTCATACTCTGCTGGCTCGCCTACTCGGCCGTTCCCGGACTGGTGCCCGCACCTCAGCCCAGCGGCTGCTGGAGGCGTTCGGCCTCACCGACGCGGCCGACCGGCAGGCGAAGACGTTCTCCGGTGGCATGCGACGGCGCGCGGCCATCGGCGCGAGCATCCTGAGCTCCCCGGATTTCGACGAGCTTCAGCGTTCCGGGGCCCACAAGTCGGGAGCCGTCCAGCCGTCCAGGTCGTACTCGGCAAGGCACTGCTCGGCGAACGCCTTGTAGCCGTCGAGCAGCCCGGACGCGGTCTGCGCGTGCAACAGCTCGACCCGGGTGTTCTCGTGGTTGCCGGCGTAGTTGCGCTCGTACAGCTCGTGCCGGCCACCGAACTCGGTGCCGGTCGCGTCCCAGAGCAGCTTCATCACCTTGACCCGCTGCTCGGCGTCGGAGCCGTCCGACCCCCGGAGGTATCGATCGAGGTAGGGCCGGATCTCCGGGTTGCGGAAGTCGTCGGCACTGGAGTTCACGTAGATGAGCCCGCTGGCCACGTCCTGCTGAATGATCTCCTTGACCCGCGGGTAGCCGATCTGCATGAACCAGCGGTACGCCATGCCGTACTGGGGGTTGGGCAGCAGCGCGCCGTTCTTCCACTGCACTGGGTTGCGGGCGGCGGCGTCGGAGAGGCCCCAGAACAGGTTGCGCCACGCGAGCACCTCGCCGAGCCGGCTCTGCACCCCGCGGAAGTCCTTGGTCCCGGTCAGCTCCAGGGCCTTGGCCAGCAGGCCGGCGAGGAACTCCAGCTTGACCGCGAGCCGGGTGCAGCCGTGGAAGGTGAACCGCTCGGCGAAACCGGACTGGCTGGCGAACATCTGCACCTTGCCGAGGTTGCCGTGGACGAACACGTTCTCCCACGGCACCAGCACCTTGTCCAGCACCAGGATGGTGTCGTTCTCGTCGAGTCGGGACGACAGCGGGTAGTCGAACGGCGTGCCGACGGCGGCCGCGGTCGCGCTGTACGACGGGCGGCAGATCAGCTTCACCCCGGCCGCGCCCATCGGCACGGTGGCGATCAGCGCGAACTCCTTCTTGCGGATCGGCAGGCCGAAGTGCGCGATGAAGTTGTAGTGGCTCAGCGCCGACCCGGTGGCGACCACCTTGGCCCCGCTGACGATCAGGCCGGCGTCCGTCTCCCGTTCGACCCGGATGTAGACGTCGGCCACCTCGTCCGGCGGCCGGTTGCGATCCACCGGCGGGTGCACGATCGCGTGGTTCCAGAAGAGGACCTTCTCCTGCGACTCGCGGTACCAACGCTCGGCGTTGTCGCTGTACGGCGCGTAGAAGCCGGCGTTGGCTCCGAGCGTACCGAGGAACGACGCCTTGTAATCGGGGCTGCGGCCCATCCAGCCGTAGCTCATCCGCGCCCAGGCCGCGATCGCCCGCTGATCGGCGATCAGGTCCTCGACCGTGTGCGGGGTGCGATAGAAGGGATGCGTGAAGCCGCCCGAGCCGGTGTCGGTGGGCGCGGTCAGCACCTCGCGGTTGGCCGGATCGTGCAGCGCGTCATAGAGCCGGGCGGTCATCCGCACCGGGTTGCGGAAAGCCGGGTGGGTGGTGACGTCCTTGACCCGCTCGCCGTAGAGGAACACCTCACGGCCGTCGCGCAGGCTCTCGACGTACTCCTCCCCGGTCAGTGGCCGGGTCACCGCTCCGCTCCGCCACGCCAGGCGAGCTGGGCGGCCTCACCGCAGATCAGCTGGATGCCGCCGTCGTCACGCTGCCATGCGACGAGCCCGGGCGCCACGGCCCGGGCTCGTTCGATCAACTCGGTCGGGGCGGATAGGGGTGCAGGCGGCGTGGCGCCCGGCTCAACCACGTTCGAGATGACGGTCATGCCGACAGCCTCACACCGGCACGGTCGGCACGGCATCTCCGCCGGTGCTCAGCGACGGACGGCCACAGTGACCGGCCGGCTCAGGGCACGATCTTGATCTGCGCCATCAGGCCGATGTGGAGTGCTCGAGGAAATGGCAGTGATAGACGTAGCGTCCCAGGTCTGCCCGCTCGCCCGAACTGAGGGTGACCGCGGGCCGTAGTGGATGTGGCTGGCTCGGTGGTATTGGCGGCCGCCCACCGGGACAGCAGCACTGCGGCCCGCCCTCGATCCGCCCGCGACCAGGATCGCCCGCCTTCTCATCGTCATTTCCCCACCCGGTTGTGAGCGGGATTCTATGTTCGCAAACGCGGCCTAATTTCTTCCTGATGGCTTGCCAGCGGGAATGGGCGCCACGGTGACCGGCACGCCGTTGAAGACCGCATTGCCGGAGGGCACGTCCACCGCACCGCCGGTCAGCTCGTTCACGTTGACCCCGGCCCGGCCGGCGGCCACCCGTTGCCCGGTGCGCTGGTGCCCCCACCCGTGCGGCAGGCTCACCACCCCCGGCATGATCGTGTCGGTCGGCTCCAGCTCCACCTCCAACTCGCCCGAGGCCGAGCTGATCCGGGCCCACTCGCCGAGCCCGAGCCGGGCCACGTCGTCCGGGTGGATCTGCAGCGTGCAGCGGTTGGTGCCGCCGGTCAGCTGGGGCACGTTGTGCATCCAGCTGTTGTTCGAGCGCAGGTGCCGGCGCCCAATCAGCACCATCGGCGCCGGCGGGCGGCTCATCGCGGCGCGCAGCCGGCTGGTGTCCTCGGCCAGCGGCTCCGGGGCGAGCTCGACCCGCCCGGACTGCGTCTTGAGGATCTCGGGCAGCCGGGGCTCGAGCGGGCCCAGGTCGATGCCGTTCGGGTAGTCGAGCAGCTTCTTGCGGGTCAGGCCGTACGGGCCCATCCGCAGCATGGCGTCGAGCAGCAGATCCGGTCCGTCGTCGCCCTCCAGCTCGGCGCGGGTCGTCACCGGGATCGCCGACAGCAGCTGGCCCAGCATCTGCTCGGGCAGCCCGGACGGGTCGGCCTGTGCGCCCAGTCCCATCGCGATCAGCGTGAGCCGTTCCAGGATCTCGGCCTCGCTGCGCTGCCCCGGCCCGAGCGGTACCACCGCCGGCGAGTAACGGGCGTAGTTGCGCACCTGGATGGTGGAGATGAGGAAGTCGTAGTGCGGCATCTGCAGGGTGCGCGGCGGCGGCAGGATCACGTCGGCGTGCCGGGTGGTCTCGTTCAGATAGGGGTCGACCGCCACCATGAACTCGAGGCCGTCCAGCGCGCGGTCGAGCCGGCCGCCGTCCGGGGTGGACAGCACCGGGTTGCCGGCGATGGTGACCAGAGCCCTCACCTGACCGGGGCCGGGCTGCTCGATCTCGTCAACCAGGGTGGCGGCCGGGAACTCGCCGAGCGTCTCGGGGAAGCCGCGCACCCGGCTGTGCCAGCGCCCAGCGGTGAACGGCTCGGGGCTCTTGTGCACCTCTGCGGTGGCCGGCTTGGCGTACATCACCCCGCCGGCCCGGTCGAAGTTGCCGGTCAGCACGTTGAGCACGTCCACCAACCACTGCGCGAGGGTGCCGAACTCGGCGGTGCAGGTGCCGATGCGGGCGTAGACGGCGGCGGTGGGCGCGGCGGCCAGCTCCCGGGCGAGCCGACGGATCGTCTCCGCCTCGACGCCACAGAACGGGGCCACCAGCTCGGGCGTGAACGGGGCGGCCAGCTCGCGCAGCCGGTCGAGGCCGGTCACCGGCACCCGGATCGTGACCCGGTCCTCGGTCAGCATCGTGTGCACCATGGCGAACAGCAGCGCCGGGTCGCTGCCGGGCCGCACGAACACGTGCTCGTCGGCCAGCTCGGCGGTCCGAGTGCGTCGCGGGTCGATCACCACGATCCGGCCGCCGCGCTCGCGCAGCCGCCGCATCCGCCCCGGGAAGTCCGGCGCGGCGCAGAGTGAGCCGTTCGACACCGCCGGGTTGGCGCCGATGATCAGTAGGTGGTCGGTGCGATCGAGGTCGGGCACCGCCACCGCCCACGGGTCGCCGGTCATCAGCCCGGATGCCACGTGCTTGGGCATCTGGTCGACGGTGCTCGCGGAGAACACGTTGCGGGTGCCCAGCGCCATGGCCAGCGGGCCTCGATAGAGGATGCCGGCCATGGTGTGGAAGGTCGGGTTGCCGTAGTAGAGCGCCAGCGCCTCCCGCCCGTGCTCGGCGATGACCCTGTCCAGGCCGCGGTCCACGATCGCGAACGCCTCGTCCCAGTCGGCCCGGCGCCACGACTCGCCCTCGCGCACCATCGGGCCCGAGAGCCGGTCCGGGTCCTCGTCGAGCCGGCCCAGGGTGGCGCCCTTCGGGCACATGTAGCCCTTGGAGAACGGGTCGTCCTTGTCGCCGGTCACCGACGTGACGCGATCGCCGTCGAGGGTCAGGCGCAGGCCGCAAACGGCCTCGCAGAGCGGGCAGGTGCGATACGCGGTCCGCGTGCCGGTCACAAATCTCTCCTTGTCAGTGCAGGCTGACGCCGACGTCGCCGAGGACCTTGAGCACCATGCCGCGCTTCAGCTCGGCGGCAACGAGCTCGAGCTCTTCGGCGATGTAGCGGTCGTCTTCGAGGGTGGGCACCAGCGACCGGATGATGTCCTCGGCGATGCAGCGCAGATCTGGAAGGCCGAGCGTCTCACCGCCGAGGTCGACGTTGGCGTCGGCTCCGACCGTGGTCATTACGCTCCCTGGTGGTGTGGCGAACGGATGGCTACTGCCCTTGCTACCTGGCCGCACCCCGATTGCCATGGCCGCCGGGAGGGCCGCGCATCTTCGTGGATGCCGCCGCCTGTGCGCCGGTCAAAAGGTGAGCCAGGTGGACCCACGAGGCGGGCCACGGCGACGCTCCGAATCGATGGAGATGCGACCGCCGACGGCGGCGCCCGGCCGGCGCATGTGGATCATCGTGCGTACCGAAGGTGTGCGGCTGGTCAGGCGACGGCGGCGATGTGCTCGTATCCCGGCTGCGTGGCGTCCTGCGCCTCGCCCATCCGTTCCATTGCGTACTTGCGCACGTCCAGCAAGGCAAGCAGCAGAGGCGGGTCCAGGTCCCGGGTCGGTCGCAGCTCCAGGTCTGCGGCGATCGCCGAGTCGGCCCGTACCGTGAACGGACCGTAGGCGGCGACCGACACCGGCCGGTCGGCGATGTCCGTCCAAGCACCTGTCCCGGCCCCGTCCAGGGAAATCGACTGCGCGAGCAGGTACCAGGTGCCGAGCGGCACCGAGTCGAAGGTGACCCGGCCGGGTTCCTCCAGCACCGCGCAGCGTACCGGTCGGCCCTCGGGGATCCGGTGGGCGAACATGCCCACGAAGATCACCGCCTCGTCCGGCTCGGGTAGGCGCAGCCGGCAGGACAGCCGGGCGTTCGACCGGCGGCTCGCGTTGTCGGCCGCGGCATGGATGGCGGCGGCGTATCCGGCGCGGCGCCGGTACGCGGTCGGCGACATGCCTACGCTACGGCTGAAGCGTGAACTGAACGTCCCGACGCTGTTGTACCCGACCTGCACGCTAATGGCTGCGACGTTCATTGATGTGGAAACCAGCAGGTGCTTGGCCTTCTGTAGGCGCAACGCCGACAGGAAGCGACCGGGCGAGACGCCGGTGAGCCGCTGGAAGATCCGCGTGAAGTGGAACTTGCTGAACATCGCCGCGCGGGCTAGGTCGTCGATGGTCAACTCGTCGCCCAGCCGCTCGTGCATCGCTTCGATCGCCCGCAGCACGGCCCGTTCGGCAACGTCCTCCATGGCATCCCCCTGATGGCAGTTTAGGACTCTAAAATGGCAAAGAAATTCGGGACGACAGTTTTCGCCTGCCTCGACAATGACAGGGAATAGTCGCCGAAATTGTCCTCGGACATCGGGTGGCATTGACGGATATGGAACTACATGATCCCCGGACACAGGCTAGCGGACCCCTGTGGGAGCGAGCAATACCCTCCGCATGTCGGCCGAGTACGCAGCGCACACGTGAAGTAAATTTGGATACTAGTGCTCGCTGCTGTCGGCGGCAGGAATCGGCAGCCTACGCGCCCCGTCCGCGAAGATGGATACCGATACTCACTGCTGCCCGCAGCCTGAAGCAGCCTCGATGCGTCATCCATTCCAGAAGTGCTCGAAAACGGGCCTTCTACACCATGACGAATCGACGCGCCAATCCTTTCCAGAAACGCCCCCCGTTTCCTGGGACTCACGCGGCGCTGCCGGTATTACAAATCGGTACAGGACGGTCGAGTGCTCAGGCGTCGAGCGTTCGCAGATCCCGGCACAGCGTCCGCCCGACCCGGCGGTTACCTGCCAGGCTCGCCCACGAAGTCCGCCGTACCAGATCGGCGTCGCCGTGGCCGGCCGCCCGGCACTCCTCGACGGCCGCGTCGGCGACCCGGTGCGACGTAACGCGGTCCGCCGCGTCGGGCACCCGGCCGCACGCTCGTCCGGGTGCCAGCCCGGCGACCTCGCGCCAGCCGCGCCGGCCGTCGCCAGCCTCTGTCGTCACCGTCGCAGTGGTATCACTGCACCAGCCGCGTAGCCGTTTTGGGCATTTTCATGGGTAAACATCGTGCCGCCGCACCATTCGACAAAATGTACCGGAGGAATTCCGGATGATTATTCCGGCACCGGCACAGCACTCAACCCGGCACTGACGAGAAGGTTTTCTTGCCATGAATCGGGTCGGCGGGTTCACGAACGGCCACGGTCACGTAGCGCGACCGGAAGGAACATTGCCACCGGTCGGCCTTTCTTCGGGCGCCAACCAGGCGCGTGTCTCCTTTCCCACAGTCGCGGCGCCGTCTCGCCAAAGTACAATCGCCCTGAGCTTTGCGGGAGGAGCCTGGTCTATGGACAGATCGCCGACGTCGTGCAGCGAGAGCACCGGTACGGCGGGTGACCGTTGACGCCCGAGATGTGGGGGGTTTCATGCGTATATC
>NZ_JBEYIX010000062.1:0-33473 GCF_040636055.1 Micromonospora sp. NPDC006766
CCGCCGGGTGCTGATGCACATCATCGCCGAGACCGCGCAGCACGCCGGCCACGCCGACATCATCCGCGAGTCCCTGAACGGTGCCAAGAGCATGGACCCCGACGCGCTCACCCGTCAGTCGACGGTCACCGCCCGCAGCACGTCGACCCGGCTGGCCCGCCGGGCCGGGCCGACGGCGGCCAGGACGCCGACCAGCGTCGCGACGACCAGGTAGATCGCCAGCGTGGCGACCGGCACGGTCACCGTGGTGATGCCCCCATCGCCCAGCGACCGGGCCAGCGCCACCCCGGCGCCGGTGCCCAGCGCCACCCCGGCGAGGGCGCCGAGCAGTGACATGAGCACCGACTCGCGCCGGATGACGGTGCGGACCTGCCGGCGGGTCGCGCCGACCGCCCGCATCAGGCCCAGTTCCCGGGTCCGTTCCACCACCGACAGCACGAGGGTGTTGACGATGCCCAGCACGGCCACCACGACCGCCAGCAGCAGCAGCGCGGTCACCAGACCGAGCAGCTGGTCCACGGAGGCCTGCGCGTCCTTGGTCAGTTCGGCCGGGTCGCTCACCTTGACGTTCGGGTAGTCGACCAGCGCCTGCGTCACCGCGGTCTTGGCCGCCGCGCGGTCGGCGCCCGCCGGGTGCGTGACCAGGATCGCCTGGTCGAGCCGGGACGTGACGTTGCTGGCGTAGTCGCCGAGGGTGATGAGGTAGCCGGTGCCGATGAGCGACTCGCGTTCGAACACGGCGGCCACCCGCAGCGTCCGCGAACCCGTCTCCGGGAAGGTCACGGTCACCTGGTCGCCGACCTGCGCGCCCAGCGCCTTGGCCTGCTTGCTCGACAGCAGCAGCGTGCCGTCGCGGAAGTCGGCCAACGCCCCGGAGCGGATGTCCAGGTCAGCCACCTGGGACAGCCCGGCGGTGTCCAGGCCGGCGACGAACCCGTTCTGGTCGTTCACCCGGGCGGCGCCGAAGCGCATCTCGACCACGGTGGCGGCGCTGTCGCGCTCGCGCAGCAGCTCGGCGACGGACGCGCTGATCCCACTGCCGGCCCCCGCCGGCTTCAGGATCAGGTCGGCGCGGTTGCCACCGCTGACCGCGTCGGCGACTGACGTCTTGGTCGAGGACGCGGTGACCGACACCGCGCAGACGACCGCGAGTCCGATGGTCAGGGCCAGCGCCGTCGCGGCGGCCCGCTTGGGCGCCCGTCCCACGTTGCGGGCGGCCAACCGCCAGCCGCTGCCGGGCCGGCCCCGGTCGGCCAGCCACGCCATGCCGCGGGCCAGCACCGGCCCGGCCGTCACCAGGCCGGCGAAGGCGACCAGCGTGCTCAGCCCGGTAAGGGCCGGCTGGTTGCCGGCCACCGCGGCGGTGACCAGCCCGGCGGCGCCCGCCAGCAGCAGCACCGAGCCAATGACACGTCGGGCCGTGCCGAGGCGGCCGGTGGCCGGGGTCGCCTGCCGCAGCGCCTCGATGGGGGCCACCCGGGTGGCGCCCCACGCGGGGAGCACGGCCGCCACGACGGTGACGCCGACGCCGACGACAAGGGCCGCCACGACGGTGCGCGGCGCCACCACGGCCGTGGTGGTGGGTATCTCGATGCCGATCACCTTCAGCATGGCGCGGATGCCGACGGCCAGCCCGACACCGGCGCCCACGCCCAGCGCCGCCGATGCCAGACCGATGACGAAGGCTTCGGTGACGATGCCGCGCAGGACCTGCCCGCCGGTGGCGCCGACCGCGCGCAGCAGCGCGACCTCACGTCGGCGCTGGGCGACCAGCACGTTGAAGGTGTTCCAGATGACGAACGAGCCGACCAGCAGGGACACCCCGGCGAACACCAGCAGGATCGTGGTGAAGATCCCGAGGCCGTCGCGGACCGCCTTCGAACCCTCGTCGGCCGCCTCCTGGGAGGTGATCGCCTCGGTGCCCTCCGGGAGGATCTTCGCGATCCGGTCCCGCAGCTGCGCGGCGCTCACCCCGGCCGCCGCGCGCGCCTCGATCTGGTCGACCTTGCCGACCTTGCCGAGCAGCTGCTGGGCGGTGTGGGTCTCGAAGCTGGCCAGGGTGGCTCCGAGGAGGCTGTCGGTCTCGCCGAAGCCCACAATGCCGACCACGGTGAACTCGCCGGTGCCGCCCTCGAAGACGACCTTGGCGCGGTCGCCGACCTGGTAGCCGGCCTTCTTGGCGGTGGCCGCGTCGATGACCACCTCGTCGGGGCGGGTCGGTGCGCCGCCCTGGCGGAAGCTGAAGTTCCCGGCCAGGCTGCGGTCGGTGGAGATGCTCCCGCCTAGCGTCGGCGCCCCACCCGGCTGGATCGGCTCGCCCTGCTTGTCGAGGATGAGCGCGAACCCGGTCACCCCACCCCCGGCGGCTTCGACGCCGGGCACCTGGCGTACCCGCTCGACGAGTTGCTCGTCCAGCGGCCGGGCCTGGCCCTGGGTGTTGATGTCGGTGTAGGCGGCCTTGGCGCGGACCGTGACGTCGGTGCCCTTGGCCAGGCCCGTGTAGAGCTGGTCGAACGCCTTGCCCATGGTGTCGGACAGCACGAAGGTGCCGGAGACGAACGCCACGCCGAGGGTGACCGCCGCGATCGTGAGCACCAGGCGCAGCTTGTGCGTGAGCAGGCTGCGCAGGGAGATCTTCAGCACCTCAGTCACCCAGCCGCTTCATCGTCTCCAGGACACTGTCACGGGTCGGCGAGGTCATCTCGTCCACGATCGCGCCGTCGGCGAGGAAGATGACCCGGTCGGCGTACGCGGCGGCGATCGGGTCGTGGGTGACCATGACCACGGTCTGGCCGAGATCGTCCACCGCGGAACGCAGGAATCCCAGCAGCTCGGCGCTGGTGCGCGAGTCGAGGGCGCCGGTCGGTTCGTCGCCGAAGACGACGTCAGGCTTGGACACCAGGGCCCGGGCGACGGCCACCCGCTGCTGCTGCCCGCCGGACAGCTGCGACGGGCGGTGCCCGAGTCGGTCGCCGAGGGCGAGGGTCGTCACGACGGTGTCGAACCACTGCGGGTCGACCTTCCGCCCGGCCAGGTCGGCCGGCAGGGTGATGTTCTCCTTGGCGGTGAGCGTCGGCAGGAGGTTGAAGGCCTGGAAGACGAAACCGAGCCGGTCCCGGCGCAGCAGCGTCAACTGCTTGTCCGAGAGGGTGGCGAGGTCGGTGTCACCGACATACACCCGACCGGAGGTCAGGGTGTCCAGCCCGGCGAGGCAGTGCAGCAGGGTGGACTTACCGGACCCGGACGGGCCCATGATCGCGGTGAACGCGCCGGTGGCGAACTCGACGGTGACGTCGTCGAGCGCCACCACCGAGGCGCCCTCCCCGCCGTACTCCTTGCGCGCCATCTCGGCGCGGGCGGCGGCGGTGCGCGTCGCGGCCCGGGCGGCCAGATCGATGCTGGTCATGGTTATATGGTCTCTCTCTTTGATCATCCTGGGTGCGCGTCGTGCGGCGCCTGGGCGCAGCCTTGGCAACGGCGCTCACCAAACGCCGGAACGGTATGGGGAACGCCGTTCGCCGGTCAAGGAGAGATCTGCATCGTCCAGCCCAACGTTTTTCAACGATTCCCCAGCTCAGAAGCCTGTGCCGCGTCGGACAGGGCGGTGGGTTGTTGCCGGGCTCACCTCGGCGGGCGCTGTTGGGCGGTGGCCAGCAGCGCGCGCACCGGTGCGGCTTTCGCCGCCGCCTCGGCCACCTCGGCCGCCGGGTCGCTGCCCCAGGTGATGCCGCCCCCGGCCCACACGTGCAGCCGCTGCGCGTCCGCCGCGGCGGTGCGGATGGTCAGCCCCAGGTCGACCCGGCCGGGCCCGACCCAGCCCAACGCGCCCATGCTGGCGCCCCGGCCGACCGGCTCCAGGGCCGCGATCTGTTCCAGCGCGGCGAGCTTGGGCGCGCCGGTCACCGACCCGCCGGGGCAGACCGCCCGCAGCAGCGCCGCCAGGCCCAGCCCGTGCGCGGGCGCCGCCGACACCGTCGACTCCGCCTGCCACAGGTCGCACCATCGGCGTACGGCGAACAGTTCGTCCACCCGCACCGAACCGGTGCGGGCCACCCGCGCCAGGTCGTTGCGTTCCAGGTCGACGATCATCACGTGCTCGGCGCGTTCCTTGGCCGAGGCGAGCAGTTCCCGGTGGCCGGCGGGGGTGGCCGGCCGGGTGCCCTTGATGGGCCGGGTGACCAGGCGACCGTGGTCGAGGGCGATCAGTGTCTCCGGCGAGGCGCAGCCGATCGCCCAGCCCGCACCGGTCAGGGTGCCGCCGTAGCGGGCGCCGGGCAGTGCGGCCAGCCGCGCGAGGGCCGGCCGCGGGTCGCCGGCGTAGGGTGCGCTGGCGTGGCCGACCAGGTTGACCTGGTAGACGTCGCCGCGGCTGATGGCGGCGCGCACCGCCGTCACCGCGTCGGCGTGCTGGGCGGGGGTCCAACTCTCCCGCCAGTCCCCCAGCCGCCAGCGGCTCGCGGCCGGGTGCTCGGGCGCGGACGGCCGGTCGGTGTGGCCGTAGACGACCACCACCAGCTCGGGCAGCGCCGGGACCGGGGTGGGCGCGCCGGGTGGGCCGCCGGCGGCGTGCGCCCCGGCGGCGGTGGACAGGTACAGGGCGGCGCCGCAGACGCCGCCGTGCGGGTCGTGGGTGGCCGGGCGGGCCAGGTCGTCCAGGGCGATCCCGTGGGCGGTGAGGAACTCCTGCGCGAGCGCGGCCGGGTCGCCGCCGTCGGCGGTCCGCCACTGCAGGCGGGCCCGTTCCGCGAGCCGCTCGCGGCAGTCGGCGGGGGCGCCGGGCACGTCGATCATCCTCTGTGGGAGCGCTTCCACGCCGTCTGGCTCATCCTCGCTCATCCGTTCGGCCTATTTAAGGTAAGCAAGTCGGAAGCCTGCTCGATAGCGCGCGCTTCCGCTTGGTACTGTGCGTCACTGGTCATGTGAACCATGCCACAGCGCCCCCACAGCCCGGAGAACCCGATGTGCCAGCACCAACCCACCTGCCCCTCCGCTGAGGCGACCGACCGGGAAGCCGCCCGCGTCCTCGCCTGCTTCCGTGAGCAGGGCTGGAGCCTGCTCTGCAACGGCGTCATCGTCTTCGAGGACACCGGCGAACTACTCCCCGACGGCAGCAGCATCGCCCCGCACCGCGGACCCGCCCGCCACGCCCTCGTCGCCTGACCTCACCACGCTGCGTGACCGCAGCATGCGACGTCGACCCGGCCCGCCCCGGGTCGACGCCCCGGCCGGGGCGGCCCGACGACCGCCCCGGCGCGCCCGGCTCAACCCTCGAACGCCTCCGGCGACGGGCACGAGCAGACCAGGTTCCGATCGCCGTACGCACCGTCGATCCGCCGCACCGGCGGCCAGTACCTCCCCGCCCGGTCCACCCCGCCCGGATAGGCGCCCACCGACCGCGGATACGGATGCGGCCACTCGTCACCGGACACCATCGCCGCGGTGTGCGGAGCATTCGACAACGGATTGTCACCGGCCGGCCACTCACCCGACCCGACCCTGTCGATCTCCCCCCGGATCGCGATCATCGCGTCGCAGAACCGGTCCAGCTCGGCCAGATCCTCACTCTCGGTCGGCTCCACCATCAACGTCCCCGCCACCGGGAACGACATCGTCGGCGCGTGGAACCCGTAGTCGATCAGCCGCTTCGCCACGTCGTCGACGCTCACCCCGGTCGCCTTGGTCAACGGCCGCAGATCCAGGATGCACTCGTGCGCCACCAGGCCCTTGTTGCCGGCGTACAGCACCGGGAAGTGGTCACGCAGCCGCGCCGCCACGTAGTTCGCGGCCAGCACCGCCGTCCCGGTCGCCCGGGTCAGCCCCTGCGCGCCCATCATCCGCAGGTACGCCCACGGAATCGGCAGGATCCCCGCCGAGCCGTGGTTCGCCGCCGAGATCGCCGGCCGGCCGTCCTCGCGCGCCCCCACCGGGTCACCCGGCAGAAACGGCGCCAGGTGCGCCCGCACCGCCACCGGACCCACACCCGGCCCGCCACCACCATGCGGAATGCAGAACGTCTTGTGCAGATTCAAATGCGACACGTCCGCCCCGAACCTGCCCGGCTTGGCGAACCCGACCAACGCGTTGAGGTTCGCCCCGTCGACGTACACCTGGCCGCCGGCGTCGTGCACCTTCGCGCACAGCGACGCGATGCCCGTCTCGTACACCCCGTGCGTCGACGGGTACGTCACCATGATCGCCGCCAGGGCGTCCCGATGCTTGTCGATCTTCGCGTCGAGGTCGACCAGGTCGACGTTGCCGTCCGCGTCGCAGCCGACCACGACCACCCGCATGCCGGCCATCACCGCCGACGCCGCATTGGTGCCGTGCGCCGACGACGGGATCAGGCACACGTCCCGGTGCCCCTGCCCGCGCTGCCGGTGATACGCCCGGATGGCCAGCAGCCCGGCCAACTCCCCCTGCGAACCGGCGTTGGGCTGCACGCTGACCGCGTCGTACCCGGTCACCTCCGCCAGCCAACCCTCCAACTGGCCGATCAGCTCCCGGTAACCGGCGGTCTGCTCCACCGGCGCGAACGGGTGCAGGTGGGCGAACTCCGGCCAGGTGATCGCCTCCATCTCGGTGGTGGCGTTCAGCTTCATCGTGCACGAACCCAGCGGGATCATGCCCCGATCCAGGGCGTAGTCGAAGTCGGCCAGCCGCCGCAGGTAGCGCAGCATCGCCGTCTCCGACCGGTGGCGGTGGAACACCGGGTGGGTGAGGAACTCCGACGTACGGGCCAGCGCAGCCGGCAACACCACCTCGACCGGCACGTCGCCGGGCACGCCCACCGGCTGCCCGGCCACCACCGCGCCGAACGCGTCCCACACCAGCCGCAGGTGCGCCGGCGAGGTCGTCTCGTCGCAGGAGATCCCGACGTGGTCGGCGTCGACCAGGCGCAGGTTCACCCCCCGCCGGGCGGCGTCCGCGACAACGGCCCCCGCACGCCCCGGCACCCGCGCCAGAACGGTGTCGAAGAAGCCGGCGTGCATGACCTCGACGCCGTCGACGCCCCGCAGCCCGACCGCGAGCCGCGCCGCCATGTCATGGGTACGCCGGGCGATCGCCCGCAGCCCGTCCGGGCCGTGGTACACCGCGTACATGCCGGCCATCACCGCCAGCAGCACCTGCGCGGTGCAGATGTTGCTGGTCGCCTTCTCCCGGCGGATGTGCTGCTCACGGGTCTGCAACGCCAGCCGGTACGCCGGGTTGCCGTCGGCGTCCTTCGACACGCCCACCAGCCGGCCGGGCAGCATCCGCTCCAGACCCGCCCGCACCGCCAGGTAGCCGGCGTGCGGCCCGCCGAAGCCCATCGGCACCCCGAACCGCTGGGTGGTGCCGGCGGCCACGTCGGCGCCGAACTCGCCGGGCGGGCGCAGCAGCGTCAACGCCAGCAGGTCCGCGGCCACGCACACCAGCGCCCCGACCGCGTGGGCCGCCGCGACGAGCGGGGCATGGTCCCGCACCGCCCCGGACGCCCCCGGGTACTGCAGGTGCAGGCCGAAGAACGCCTCGGGCAACTCGTCACGGTCGACGTCGACCACGCGCACGTCGATGCCGAGCGGCTCGGCCCGACTGGTGATCACCGCGATGGTCTGCGGCAACGCGTCCGCGTCCACCACGTACACGTTGCTCGTGCTCCGGGACGCACGGCGGGCGAGGGTCATCGCCTCCGCCGCCGCGGTGCCCTCGTCGAGCATGGACGCGTTCGCGGTCGCCAGACCCGTCAGGTCGGTGACCATCGTCTGGAAGTTCAGCAACGCCTCCAACCGGCCCTGGCTGATCTCCGGCTGATACGGCGTGTACGCGGTGTACCAGGCCGGACTCTCCAACACGTTACGGCGGATCACCGCCGGGGTGTGCGTGCCGTGATAACCCAGGCCGATCATGGACACGGCGACCGTGTTCCGGGCGGCCAGGGCACGCAACTCGGCCAGGGCCTCCCGCTCGCTGGCCGGCGCCGGCAGGTCCAGCGTGCCGTGCCAACGGATCACCTCGGGAATCGCGGCGTCCATCAGCTCGCCGATGGAGCTGTAGCCGACGGTTTCCAGCATGCGGCACTCGTCGTCCGGATCAGGGCCGATATGCCGATCGGCGAACTGCTCTGCGGTCATGCGCTGCGCTCCTTGTCGGGGCGAGGTCGACAGGTCGGCCTCCCCCTGAGTCGCGCTCACGCGCTCCACAGTGCCTGCCCACGTGGTCCTTTTGCCTGAGAGGTTCCGGGGAGGAATCTGCCCCTTCGGCGCCGCCCGGGCGTTTCCGGGCGGTCTCTCCCGCGTGGGTGGTACCGGCAAGGTCAACGCTACCAGCGGCCCTGTTCCCGGCTCACGACCTCCCCGCCGGGCGTCTACTACCCCGCCGACGCACCCCCGACGACGAGGCCGACAGGCGTGGCCGGGCCGGCGACCCGGTCCGCCAGGGCGGGCAGCACCTCACCCAACGGCCCGTCCACCGTCACGGTGGCGTGCCCGTCCCCGCGGGTCGGACCCTGGTTGACGATAGCGACCGGAATGCCCAGTTTCACCGCCCGGATCACGAACCGGCGGCCGGACATGACCGTCAGCGACGAGCCGAGCACCAGCACCGCCCGGGCCCGCTCGACCAGGGCGAAACAGTCCGCGACGCGGGGCGCGGGCACCGTCTCGCCGAAAAACACCACGTCCGGCTTCAGCATGCCAGTGCCGCAGATGCCGCAGTCGACGATCCGGAACCCGTTCACCGCCTCGTCGGGCAGATCGACGTCGCCGTCCGGGTTGACCTCGGTCACCCGCGCGGCGAAACCCGGGTTGGCCTCCCGCAACCGCCGATCCAGCTCCTCCCGGGAGGTCAGGTTGCCGCAGTTCAGGCAGACCACCTCGTCGAGACGACCGTGCAGCTCGACCACCCCGGTGCTGCCGGCCGCGGTGTGCAGCCCGTCGACGTTCTGGGTGATGATCCCGCGCACCAGACCGGCGTGCTGCAGCCGCGCCACCGCCCGATGCCCCCCGTTCGGGGCGGCCCGCGCGATCAGCCGCCACCCCAGGTGGCTGCGCGCCCAGTAACGCCGCCGTGCCTCCGGATCCCCGGTGAACGCCTGGTACGTCATCGGAGTGTGCCGGCGGGCCGCGCCGCTGGGCCCCCGATAGTCCGGGATGCCCGACTCGGTGGACAACCCGGCGCCGCTGAGCACCACCACATCCCCGCCACCCACCAGCCGGGTCAACGCCTCGAAAGTCCGCCTCACCCGTCCATGCTGCCTCACCCATCACCCCGCCGACGACCAGCGCCCGGCTTACCCACGGCACCAGCCCGCCCGGCCGATAGGTTGACAACATGCGAGTCGTCATCGCCGGAGGCCACGGCAAGATCGCCAAGCTGCTGGAGCGGGAACTCGCCGGGCGCGGCGACACCGCCGTCGGGCTGATCCGCAACCCCGACCACGCCGCCGCCCTGCACGCCGCCGGCGCCGAACCGATCGTGGCCGACCTGGAACACACCGACGTCGACACCGTCACCGCCCACCTCGCCGGCGCGGACGCGGTGGTGTTCGCCGCCGGCGCCGGCCCGGGCAGCGGCGCCGCCCGCAAGGACACCGTCGACCGGGCCGCCGCCCTGCTGCTGGCCGACGCCGCCCAGCGCGCCGGCGTCCGCCGCTACCTGCTGGTCTCCTCGATGGGCGTGGACCAGCCGCCCACGCCGGACCGCGGCGAGGTGTGGGCGGCGTACCTGCGGGCCAAGAAAGCCGCCGAGGTCGAGATCACCAGCCGGGACCTGGAGGTTACCGTGCTGCGCCCCGGGCGGCTCACCGACGACCAGCCCGTCGGGCGGATCACCCTCGCCCAGCACGTCGAACCCGGCGAGGTCACCCGCGCCGACGTGGCCCGGGTCCTGCTCGCGCTCCTCTACGAGCCGGCCACCGCCGGGCTGACCCTGGAACTCGTCGGCGGGGAAACACCCATCGCCGACGCGATACACGCGGTCGCCGCCCGCTGACCCGTCACCCCGGGCGGACACGCCGCCGACCAGCCGGCCCCGTCCCGCACGCCCCACCACCGCCGGCACCGGCCGCAGCAGACGTTTCCCGATCTCGCCACCACCTCTGCGGGCTGGTCGCGCGCCAGAAAACCGTTGGCGCCTTCCTGCCGGGTCCCCGTAGGTTGCCCCCCAGCCCCATTCCAGTGAGGACAAAGGACAAACCCGCGTGACCCCGCCTGCTCTTTAGATCTGACACCTTTCCCCGCTCGCCGGTAGCCGACGCACCCGCCGGCTACGCCGGGCTGCCCACGCGTGCCCGGGCAAACAGCGTTTGAGGCCCCGCGTCATCGGCCTCATGTCAGGTCCAGAGAGATGGTCATGTCTTCACAACCTCATACCGTGCTGCCCTGGTTCGTTCGCCGGACCAGGCTGCCGCTCCTGTCGTTACGGTGCGTGAACTGCCGGTCAGAGTCGGCCACCACCGGCGAGGGCAGGTTCCGCGTCAACGCCAACGGCAAGCTGCTGGACGTGTGGCTGCTGGTCCGCTGCGTATCCTGCGATCGGACAAGCAAGCTCACCGTGCACGAGCGAGCGCAGGTCAGATCCTTCGATCCGGCCGAGCTCCACGGCTACCACAACAACGATCCGGAACTGGTGGCGTCCAGGTTGTTGGATCCACTGCTCGCCCGGCGCAGCCGCTTCACCCTGGATTGGACGGGAGCCTGGCGGCTGGACACCCCGCCGGCATGGCTCGACCAGGCGTGGCCGGTTCAGGTGGAGGTCGTCTTCGACGCACCGGTACCGGTGCGCCCGGAACGGCTCATCGCGCAAGGGCTCGGCCTCAGCAGGCACGAGGCACTGCGCCGGATCAAGTGCGACACTCCGCTGCGCCGTCCCACAAGCGCCGGATTCACCTTCACCGTGACGGCTCGAGACTAGCGGGGAGGTAGCCGCAGCGGGCCACCCGGCAGCAGCCCTGGTGCCGGGTGGCCCGCCGCATCCTGCGAGCCGGCGGGCCGAACCCCAAGTCAGCGCTGATGGCGGGGCGCCACGGCGACCCGCACCCGACCGCCACCCACCGCCGCCGCACCGCCGGCACCAGCGCCGACCGACGCGCCGCCGCCCTTCACGGCCGCACCGCCGACGGCTACCGCCGGAGCGCCGGTGACCTCCGCAGTGATCCGCTCCATCGTCCGCGCCAACTGCGCACTGCCGTCGTCCAGGTGCCGGGCCGCCGCCTGCATGTGCGACATCATCATCTCGCCGAAGATCCGCAACGCCTCCCGCGCCGCCACGGAGTCATCGAAACTCGCACCGGCGTTACTGCGGTAGTCCGACACCGCCCGCTCGGCCTCCTGCTTCGCCTCCTCCGCCGCCGCCCGCATGTAACTCTCGTACTGCATCCGGGCGTACTCGGCCACCCGCTGCGCGTAGTCATGCGCCTGGGCGATGATCTGCTCGGCCTCCCGCTGCGCCGCCGACAGCAGGTTCACCTCCTTCGCCGCGGGCAACTGCCCCGCCGCTCCGGCGCTCGGAATCACCCCATGCCGGTGCAACTCCAGGTGATCGTTGAGCCGCTCGTTCTCCGCCCGCAGATTCGCCACCTGCGCCGCCAACACATCCAACTCGTCGGCGACCTGCATCCGGAACCGGTCCACATCCGCCGGTTCGTACCCGCGGCGGGTGAACGACGCCGCGTCGAACTCCCACCGACGCACCCGATCCGCGGTCATCCGAACCTGCACGCTGGCAACCTGACCACCGTCATACCTGCTGATCGGGGTCGCGCTCACCGGACACCTCCGAAATTGTCAGGGGCGTTCGCCGTCCGCCACATCGGCCCGTACCAGTGCTTGCCGAAACCCTCATGGTGCAGCTGACCGGCCTGATAGCCCACCTCGGTCAACCGGGCCACCGAATGACTGACCATCTCATCCGACCCGCATACGTACACATGCCGGGACCGGAAATCCTCGTCCGCCAACGCCTGGTCCACCACATGCGCGAACGCCCCCGGCTGCTGGAAGTCCGTCCCCACCACGTAGGTGACGGTCAACCACGGGTACGACGCGGCCAGCTTGTCAATGACCTCGCTGTCATAAAACTCGCCGCGTGAACGAGCCCCCACATACAGGTCCACCCGACGCCGGGAACCCTCCCCCGCCACCTGCTCGATCAGCGCCTTCAGCGGCGCCCAACCGGTGCCACTGGCCAGCAGCAGCAAATCAGCCGACCCGGCCGGCCACAGCGTCAACCGGTCCCCCACCGGCGCGGCCAGGTGCAACTGGTCGCCCACCGCGCACCCGTACACCAGCCGCGACGACACCGCGCCACCCGGAGCCGCCCGCACATGCAACTCCAGCGTGCCGTCGGCGCGCGGCGCGTTCGCCGGCGAGTAGTACCGCCACGACCGCACCGCCGGATGAGACACCCCGATCGACTGGCCCGGCGTGAACGGCAGCAGATACTGCGGACGCAACGTCAACACCGCCAGATCGAACGCCCGCCGCTCGTGCCCGAGGACCTCGGCCACCCACCACGGCGGGGCCTTCGTCTCGGCCGCCTGCGCGGCGTCGATCATCACCTGCGAGACCAGCCCGTACGCGGCCGTCCAATCCTGGGCCAGCTCGTCGGTCCACGCCGCGCCGAGGAAATGCCGCAGCGTCGCCACCAGCGCCCCACCGACCGCCGGATAATGCTCGGCGCGCACCGCGAACTTACGGTGATCCGCACCCAGATCCTGCAGAAACCCGACCAGGCTGTCGACCTGGTCCACGTGGGACACGATGTGCCCCAACGCGGTCACCAGCCGGTCCCGCTGCCCGGCCATGTTCGTCGGGAACATCTGCCGGGTCTCCGGATTAGCCAGGAACAACGTCGAATAGAAGTAGAGCGGCACCTGATCGCCGTGCGCAGCGACCAGGGACCAGCTCTCCTTCAGCCGTGCCGCGTCCACGCTCAGACGTCCGTCCCGCGCCCCTGCGCCACCACCTGGTCCTGCACCTTCTCCAGCACGACCTGCACGTCACCGATGATGTCCCCCGGCACACCGAGCTCCGTCAGCGTCGCGGTCAGGTGCTCACCCACCATGACGTAGTGCGCCACCGGGATGTTCAACGGCTGGTGCGCCTCGGCCAACTCCCGGCCGTCGTACTCGTTCGGCCCGCCGAGCACCACCGTCAGCATCAACGCCAGATGCCGCCGCTGCTCCGGCATGTTGAGGTCGGCGAAGTAGCCGGCCAGCTCCGGGTCGGCGAGCACCTTGTCGTAGAACAAGGCCACCGCCGCCTTCACCGAACTGGCGCCGCCGATGCGCTCGTAGTGGGAGGGCACGGTTTCTTCAACAACCGTCACGGTCGTTCCTTTCAGATCACAGGGGCCGCGCCGATGCGCGGAGGGGCAGCCGGTCGCCGGGCGAACAGTTGCCGTGACGTCATTGCCAGACGACCAGTGTCGGACCCTAGCGCGCCAACCGGACAAGGTCACGACCGGCCTATCAGATTCTTGACATCAACCGACCGGCCAGCACCCTCATCGTCCACAAGGTCCATCACCGACAGCCCACCGGAACCCACAACAACCCGTCAGCGACGGCCGGCTCGCCAACGCCACACCCTCCACGGTGGCCCGCCCCGCCCCGCAGGCCGCCGTCACCACTGACCAGCACCAACATCATCCGCAACCCGGCCCGGGCCCGGGCCCGGCACCGGACGACAGTCCCACCCACCGGACCGAACCGCCACGCGCACGACACGCTGCGTCACCAAAAAAGATCGCGCCGGGCCCCCGCCACGACGCGATCTATCGCCAAATGTCTCGCCAGCTCAGCCCGCCCGACGCCGCGCCCGACGCGCCGCCAACTCGTCACCCACCGACTCCGGCGCATCCGCCACTGCCGGCGGACCACCCACCGGCTCCGCCGGCAGATGCGACAACGACCCCTGAATCTCCTTGAACGCGCCACCGATCGCGATGCCGAACACCCCCTGGCCGCCCTGCAACAGGTCGACCACCTCCTCCGGCGACCGGCACTCATACACCGACGTCCCGTCAGAGATCAACGTGATGCCCGCCAGGTCCTCCACCCCACGCGACCGCAGCGCCTCAATCGCCCTCCGGATGTTCTGCAACGACACCCCGGCGTCCAACAGTCGCTTCACGACCTTCAACACCACAAGATCACGGAAGGAATACAACCGGGACGTCCCCGAACCCGACGCATCCCGCACGCTCGGCACCACCAGACCCGTCCGGGCCCAATAATCCAACTGCCGATAGCTGATACCCACCGCGTGGCAGGCCGTCACACCCCGGTAACCGACCTCACCATCGCTGCCCGGCACAGGCCCCACCACACCCGCCTGCTGCTCCGTACCCGGATCAGGATCCCGCGGCTCGTGCATACCGGACAACCTCCCCGCCCGTGCGGTGACACGTCAACTCCCCGTACGCGCACCCCTCGATACCGGCAACCCTATCGCCGCCATCGACAGCTACCACGCAAGAAGCACCGCGACACGCCGCACACCAACCCGGAAGATCACCCACAGCGCCCAGCCGTCACCCACGGGCAACAACCGCAGCCGCCACACCGACCACCCGGCCGGCCGGCACTCAACCCGCGAAGTCCTCCGGCCGCACCTGATCCAAGAACTCCCGGAACTTCTCCACCTCGTCCTCCTGCTCGTCCGGGATCACGATCCCCGCCTCACTGAGGACCTGCTCGGCACAACGAATCGGAGCCCCCACCCGCAACGCCAACGCAATGGAATCGCTCGGCCGCGCCGACACCCGCACCCCATCACCGATCAACAGATCGGCGTAGAAGACGCTCTCCTTCAACTCGGTGATCTCCACCGCCCGCAACGGCGCCTGCAACGCCGCCAGCACATCCCGCAACAGATCATGCGTCAACGGCCGAGCAGGCTTGACCCCCTGCTGCTCGTAGGCGATCGCCGTCGCCTCGACCGCCCCGATCCAAATCGGCAGATAGCGGTCCCCCTCGACCTCCCGCAGCAGGACGATCGGTTGGTTGCTGGGCAGCTCCACCCGAACTCCGACCACGCTCAGCTCGCGCACCGCCGCCTCCGTGTCGTCGTCGCCTACGCACCGCGCCCTTCCCTGCACGGTACACGGACCGCGACACGAGAGCCCCATGCGCTACGTGCACCACGCCTCGCCAGGAAGGGGTTACCCCGGCAAGCCTACGACACGCTCCCCGACCCAGATCTTTCCGAACCCACCAACGGCAAGGCCGGGCGCCCCCACGACACCCGGCCCCACACCTCACCGGCCCAACGTCGACCGCAGCCCCACCCGCACCAACGCCGCGTGCAACCGCTGCGACAACGCCACCAACTCCCGCGCCGTCTCCGCCGCACGAGCCCGCGCCGCCGGATCACTCTGCCGCACCAACGGAGCCACCAACTGCGCGAACAGACCGACCTCCCGATCCGCCGCCGTCCGATACCCCCGCAGATGCCGCGGCTCCAACCCGTACGCCGCCAACCCCGCCACCGCACCCGCGATGATCAACGCATCCGCGTCATACCAACCCGGCGGATCCGACACCAGCACACCGAGCCGCTCCAACTCGGCCAACGTCGACTCGTCGAGCCCACTACGCGACAGCAGATCCGCCCGCCCCAGCCGCACCTCGGCCGACTCGACGGACTCTGCCACCCCCCGGCCCGGCACCTCACCGCCAGGCCCAACCGCCACCAACGTCGGCCGTTGCCGCCCCGACGCCGCACCCGACGCATCCCACTCCGCCAGCTGGTCACGAATCACCCGCAACGGCAAATACTGGTCCCGCTGCACGGTCAACACAAAACGCAACCGCGCCACATCGTCCCAGCTGTACTTCCGATACCCCGCCGGCGTCCGCTGCGGCTCCACCAGGCCCTCGGCCTCCAGAAACCGCAACTTCGAGATGGTGACGTCCGGAAACTCCACCCGCAACTGCGCCAACACCTCACCGATGCTCATCAGCGCAGTGGAACGCGCCGCCGCGGACGGCGTCGAAGCCGCAGGCTCGTTCACCCCCGGCCGGCCTCCTCCGGACGCGGACCGGCGATGAACACCACCCGGAACTTACCGATCTGCACCTCGTCACCGTTGCTCAACGTGGCCGCCTCGACCCGCTCCCGGTTCACGTACGTGCCATTCAAGCTGCCCACGTCCCGCACCGTGAACGTGCCACCGTCCCGGTGGAACTCGGCGTGCCGCCGAGAAACCGTCACATCATCGAGGAAAATGTCACTGTCCGGATGCCGGCCGCTGGTCGTCACGTCATGATCCAACAGGAACCGGGCACCCGCGTTCGGACCCCGACGAACCACCAGCAGCGCCATCCCCGGCGGCAACGAACCGGACATCCGGCTCGGCACCACATCGGTGTCCGGCCCCTCCAGCACTTCGTCGAGCGAACCGAGATTGAGCGTCGAAGTGACGTCGAGCGGGGGAAACTCGTCGCCTGGGCGCGTCATGCGGACCACCTCACGGATCTGTTTCGGTCGGGCGTCGGGTAATGGCGGGTCTGGCCGCCGGGCAATCCCACACCCGGCGGCTGGCTCCCCGTGCCCGGGAAGGCGCATTCCACAACGCTCAACTATTGGGTTCTCGGTCGACTGGGCGAGCCTAGCCAGCGCCGAAATGCAGGGCAACCGGACGCGCGGAGACAAGCCCGCCGCCCGGAACGACACATCAGCTCTCAGTGAGCTCGCGGTACGCACCAGCGGTCAACAAACCCTCAACCGCCACCGGATCATCCGGAGAAATCTCCACCAACCACCCCGCACCGTACGGATCCGTGTTGATCACCTCGGGGGCGTCGACCAACGCGTCATTACGCGCCACGACCGTGCCACCCAACGGGGCGTAGATCTCCGACACGCTCTTGGTCGACTCGATCTCACCCAGCGACTCACCCGCGGCCACCACCGCACCCGCCTCCGGCAACTGGACGAACACAATGTCACCCAGCGCGTCCTGCGCGAAGTGCGTGATACCGATCCGGACGGCACCGCCGCCCCCACCAGCCACCCACTCATGCTCGGCGGTGTACCGCAGATCCTCAGGAATCACCAGCAGCATCCTTCATCCATCGGTGCACCGGCGACAACCGGCGCGGCCACGACCAGTCAGGAAACCGGCCGGGCGTGTTCCAGCTTGATCGGCGCGTGCAGCTGCGAAACCTCCACAACCTCACGATCCTCAACGATCACGTTACCGCCGTCATCCGCCACCGATGCGACCACCCCGCCGGGGATGTTCAACGCCGTACGCATCGTCGCCGGATCACCGATCACCAAAATCGTGTACGGACCAGGCAACCGCCGCCCGTCCACCACCAGGCCACCGCCCTGCGCATCCACGAAATACGTCGACGCGATGACCCGCACCGCCGCGCCGTCCGACCCGACGATCTGCATCGCCTCCGCGCCCGCCCCCCGCAACTCCTGCACCGCATCCAGGATCCGCGTCGACGAGACGGCCTTACCACCGCCCTCGAACCGCACCGACAACCCCGGCCCCACCGCCCGCAAACTACCCGCCAGGATGCCCAGCTCGTCCGCCCGCCGCGTCGCCTCCTCCAACGCAGCCTGCTGACCCAGCTCACCCGAGCGCAACTGCCGCTGACTGTCCTCCAACGCCGCGATGTCCTGCCGAAGCCGCCGCTCCCGCAAATCCAGATCCGACGAGATCCGGACCAGGTCCTCCTCGCGCATCGCCGCCAGGGTCGGATCCGTCGACGTCGTCTTCAACTGCACCACCAGGGTGAACCCCAGCAACGCCAACAGCACCGCGATCATCGCGCCCGCCGACGTCAACCGCCGCGCCACCGACCCGCGCGGCCCGTCCTCCGCAGGCTCCCCCGCAGGCGACGCGTCCACCTCCGGCTCAGCCGGCGCCAACGGGCTCAACTCGTCCGGATCGGGCGCCTCCGGCCGCGGATCCGGCTCGCCCGCCGGACCCGAGGGCCGCGCCGGCTCATCCGGCTCCGGCCAACCGGTACCCGTCTCCCGCTGTTCCTCGCTCATCGCCACAAACCTACGCCCGGAACAGGTGCCGGCGGATCGCCGCCACGTTTCCGAAGATGCGCACCCCGAGCACGACCACCACAGCGGTCGACAGAGCGCCGCCCGCCCCCAGCTGGTCACCCAGATACACGATCAGAGCCGCCACCAGCACGTTCGAGATGAACGACACCACGAACTGCTTGTCGTCGAAAATCCGGTCCAGCTTCGCCCGAACCCCGCCGAACAGCGCGTCCAGCGCCGCCACCACAGCGATCGGCAGGTACGGCTGCAACGCCGCGGGCACGGTGGGGTCCAGATACACCCCGAGCGCCACACCGACGAGCAACGCCAGCACCGCGATCATCGAACACCTCCGGAGGGACTGGGAGACGTCCCCGAGCGGGACGGCCCGGAACTGGAAGAACCGGTGGCCTTCGAACCCGACGGCGACGGGCTCGGACTCACCGAGGGCACGGCGTAGCGTAGCCGCGGCTGCGGGGCCGCAGGCAGGGTGAGACCCCCCGCCTTCTTCACCCCGAACGACAACCCGGTGGTCCTCGCCACCTCACGCATCAGCGCCGCCGCCCGACTGTCGTCGAACCGGCCCCGCATCGACCCCGGCCCGATCGCCGTCACCTCGTACGGGCTCGTCACCGGCCGGTAGTCCACCAGGATCGCCTCACCCGCCGAACGAATCGTCGACGTCGCCGTCAACCGCTGCCCGTTGATCGCGACCGCCTCCGCGCCCGCCGCCCACAGATCGTTCGCCACCTTCTGCAGGTCCGAGTACAACACCCGGGACGGGCCGGCATCCGCACCGGTCACCGCGTTCTTGTCCGGCGGGGCGTCGGCCAGCCGCACCACCACACCATCGCCCCGCACCCGGCCCAGGCCCGTGCCGGCCTCCAGGTTCCGCAGCCGGTACGCCTGCGAACCGCTCAGCGCCGCGTCCCGTGCCCGGCCGACCTCCTCGCGCAGCTGGTCCGCGCGGTCCGTCAACCGGTCCGTCTCCGCCTCCCGCCGCTTGATCTCAGTGATCAAGCCGGCCCGCGCCTTAGCCCGGCTGGGCTCCTCCGCGACCGTCTCCCGGTACGCCACCGCGAGCAAGAGCCCGATCGTCGCGAGGACCACCAGGCTGACCGGACGCGACAGCACCCGGCGCCACCGCGACGGCGGTGTCTGCTTCCGCCGCGCCGCCGCGGCGGCGTACCCCGGTTCGAGAGGGTTGCGGAACAACTCGGTGAGGAAGTCCGGCGTGTACACCCGCGCCGACGGGCCCCGGCTACCGTCGCCCCCCGCCGCGGTCACGCCGCCGCCCCCGCGCGCCGGGCCCGCATCGCCCGGACCAGCCGGCTGGCCTGCATCACGTACATCACGCCCGCCACCCAGTAGAGCACCAGGCCCCACCAGGCCAGCCCCCAGCCGATCGCCGCGGCCGCGGTGACGATGGCTGGCGACGCGGTGGCCAGCAGCAGAATCGGAAACGCCGCCAGCAGCAAAAACGTCGCCGTCTTGCCGACGTAGTGTACCGGCGGCGGCCCGTAGCCGTAGCGGCGCAGCACCCCGAGCGAGCCGAGCAACAGCAACTCGCGGGCCAGCAGCGCCCCGGTGAACTGCCACGGCACCACCTCGCGCGCGGTGAACGCCAGCAGCGTGGCCAGGATGTAGAGCCGGTCGGCGAGCGGATCCAGCAGCTCACCCAGCCGGCTGACCTGGTTCAACCGGCGGGCGAGCCACCCGTCCACCCAGTCGCTGGTGCCGCCGATCGCCAGCACGACGATCGCCGCGACGTCCGCGCGGGCGACGAGGAAGAGATAGAGGAAAAGCGGTACGCCGACGAGCCGGACGAAACTGATCAAGTTTGGCAGGGTGAGGACACGGTCCCCCACCACTGCGGTCGAACCGCCCGGAGTCGAATGCTCCGACGGAGCCGGCCGACGCGACACCGAACCTCCCTTCGCGGCACGGCTCAGCGGCCGACCGTGGTCGGCCGCTCCTCCTGGAGGACGTGCGCGTTGCCGGCCGGTCAGCGCCGGCGCCCTGTGCGATCCCGGGCTGGGACCTCCCCCAACGCGGCCCACGATCGCGTCGATCATGGGCCGGCCAGTTGCGCTGCCACTATATCGGGCTGCTTCGGCGTAGCTCGGACCCTGCTGTGGGTGGTTTTTCGTGTGGCTTGCCGGGTGGTGGCCCACCACCCGTAGTGCATCCTAGGAAGGATCGGGTGGGGTCCCGGCTCCGGCCGTATCGCCGCGGCGACACCCCACCGGCCGCGATACTGGCCGCGCGGGCGTCGGCGGCAGGAGGTGCGGCGGTGAACTCGGCGAACGGCGCGGCCGTGGTGGTCGGCGTGGACGGGTCCGAGCCGGCGCTGCGCGCCGTGCGCCTGGCGGCGGCCGAGGCCGCCCGCCGCCAGGGGCCACTGCGGGTGGTGCACGGGTTCATCTGGCCGCTGCTGCGCGTACCCGGGTCACCGCCGGCCGGGGCGCCACCCGGTGGCGGCCTGCGCCACCAGGCCGAGGAGCTGGTCTCCACGGCGGTCGCCGAGGCGGAGGCGGTCGCGCCCGGGCTACGGGTTGCCGGAGAGATCGTCGACGGGCAGGCGGCCGCGGTGCTGCTCGGCGAGTCCCCCACCGCCGCGATGATCGTGCTCGGCGACCGTGGCCTCGGCGGCTTCGCCGCCCTGGTGGTCGGCTCGGTGGCCATCCAGGTCGCGGCGCACGCCGACTGCCCGGTGCTGGTGGCCCGGGGCACCCCGCGCACGGCCGGTCCCGTGGTGGTCGGGGTGGACGGCTCTGCGCCGTCCCGGGCCGCGATCGAGTTCGCCGCCGAGGAGGCGGCGATGCGCGGCGCCGGGCTGCACGCCGTGCACGCCTACACCCACCCCACCTCCAGGGGGCCCGGGGACATGCAACCGCTGGTCTACGACGAGCGCCTCCTGCGCGACGAGGAGGAACAACTCCTGACCGAGTCCCTCGCCGGGCTGGCCGAGCGCCACCCGCAGGTACCACTGACCCGGGAGGTGGTGCGCGGCCGCCCGGTCGCCGCGCTGACCGAGGCCACCCGCGCCGCCCAACTGCTGGTCGTCGGCGGCCAGGGCCGAGGCGAGCTGAGCGGGCTCCTGCTGGGGTCAGTGAGCCAGGGGGTGCTGCACCACGCCGACTGCCCGGTCGCCGTGGTGCGCTCCCCCGCCTGAACGGTTGGCGCCGCCCCCGACGGGTAGACGCCTGCCGGGAAGCCACAGCGACCGGAGGAGGCGGGGATGCCAGGACCACGGCCGGGCAGCAGCGCGTACGACAAGGAACGGGCCCGACTGCGCGATCTGATCGAGAATTCCGGACGGGCCGCCGACCAGGAGGCGAACCAGGTCGCGAACCGGATCCTCCAGGACGACCGCGGTCAGCGGGGCGTCGTACGGGGCGAACGGACGTTCGGCCCCAAGAGCGAGCGCGAACCGGGCGACCCGAAGTGAGGGCCGCTCCCGTGGTCGACGGCGCCATCGCCGGCGCCGTCGGCAGCGCCGCGTTGAACATCGTCAGCTATCTGGACATGACGGTCCGGGCCCGCCCGGCCAGCAGCACCCCGGAGGTGACCGCCGGCCGGGTGGCGAGCGTCGCCCACCTGGACCTCGGACCGGAGGAGAAGGCGTCGAAGCGCCGCGCCGGCCTCGGCCCCGTGCTCGGGTACGGCATCGGCATCGCCGCCGGGGCCGCCTTCGGGCTGCTGTTCGCCCGCCGTCGCCTGCCGTTGCCGGTGGCCGCGGGGCTGCTCGGCGGCGGGGTGATGGCCACCTCCGACGGGTCGATGACCATCCTGGGCGTCACCAATCCCAGGACCTGGCGGACAGCGGACTGGGTGTCCGACATCGTGCCGCATCTGGCGTACGGAATGGCGGCCGCAGCCACCTGGCGGAGGCTGCGGCCGCCGTCGCGGCGGGGCCGTTAGCCCCGCCGGCCGCTCTCGTCGTCGGCGACCGGCTCCCCGGCGGGGCCGTAGGGGGACACCTGCCCCTTCGGGACCGGTCGGCCGACGTCCGCGTTGGATCTGCCCTTGCCGCGCGAACGCCCCCGCGTCTGGAAAGCCTCGCGGCTGTCCTGGCTGGTCGCGCCCTTGTCGTTGCGGCGGAGTTCCTCCTGCTGCGGCTTGACCACAGGTCTCTCCTTCCGGTGGAGCACGCGGCGTGGGCCGCGCACGTCAGCGGGGTACCCGCCCCCGCCGGGCACATTCGGGCCCGGCCGGCGTCTGGCCCGGGCCGGAGCGGGTATCCCGATGCCAATGGCGAACAATCGGAACGTGGCGCGGGCGCTGCTGGACCGGCAGGGCCGCACGTACGCCGACGAGGCGGGGATCCGCCTCGCCGACCGGCCCGGCCCGCTCTACCAGCTGCTCGTGCTCACCATGTTGCTGAGCACCCGGATCCGGGCCGGGGTGGCGCTCGCGGCGGCCCGGGAACTTTTCGCCGCCGGCTACCGCACCCCGCAGGCGATGGAGGCGGCCAGCTGGCAGGACCGGGTCGACGCGCTCGGGCGCGGCCACTACCGGCGCTACGACGAACGCACCGCCACCATGTTGGGCACCGGCGCGCGGCTCTGCCTGCAGCGGTGGCACGGGGACCTGCGCCGGCTGCACCGGGAGGCCGACGGCGACCGCCCGACGCTGCGCCGGCTGCTGATCGAGTTTCCCGGCATCGGCCCCACCGGGGCGGACATCTTCCTGCGCGAGGCGCAGACGGTCTGGCCGGACGTACGCCCGTACGCGGACCGCCGGGCGCTGGCCGGGGCGCGGCGGCTGGGCCTGCCAGCCGACCCGGGCGGCCTGGCCGGCCTGGTGGGCGAGGCCGACTTCGGGCGGCTCGCGTCGGCGCTGGTCCGAGTGGCGCTCGACGAGGAGTCGGCGGGCGAGGTCAGCCGGACCGCCGCGGCCCGTTGAACGCACCGGTCGTCGCCCGGCGGCCCGCGTCGGCCCTCACTTGGCCGGGCCGGGTCTGAGCAGCCACCAGACCAGCAGCGCGGCGAGCACGGCCAGCAGCACGACGCCGCCGGAGATACCGCCCTGCCCGCCGTTGCTGCGGTGCCCGGTGACACCGAAGTAGATCACCGCGAGCCCGGAGAGCACCGCGGCGAACGTCCGAAATCCTCGGTCCTTCACGTCCCGGACGGTACGTCCCGTCGCCGCCGGTTCGCGTCGCTTCGGCCTGGCTTTCCCCCGTCCGGGCCACCGCCGCCGGCCGCGGAATCACCCACTCCCGGCTCACGGTTCCCGGCAGCCCACCGCGGGGCCGCGCAGGCGTACCCGGCGGATCGCCCGGTCGGCCACCTCGATCACCTCGATCGTGAGCCCGGGTAGTTGCATCCGATCACCCGGACCGGTGGGCAGCCGCCCCAGCCCGGCCAGGACCAGCCCGGCGAGCGTGGCGTACTCGCGCGACAGCGGGAACGTCAGCCGGACACCGGCGTCCGGCAGGTCGTGCAGCGGAAAGTCGCCGGGCAGCACCAACGCGCCGTCCGGTTCATGGACCGCCCGCCGCACGTACCGGTCGGTCTCGTCGTAGACCTCGCCGACAACCTCCTCCAGCAGGTCCTCCATGGTGACCAGGCCGTCGATCCCGCCGTACTCGTCGACCACCAGGGCGAGCTGTTCGCGGCGCTGGCGCAGCTGACGGATCGCGTCGGCGACCGGCAGGGTGGCGGGCAGCAGCAGCGGCGGCCGGGCCCGCTCCCCGGTGGGGACGCCGTCGCCGTCCACCAGGTCGCGGATGTGCACCACCCCGCACACGTCGTCCAGGCCGCCCGGGCCGGTGACCGGCGCGCGGGATCGACCGGTGGCCGCGAGCCGACGCATCGCCTCCGCCGCGGGCATCGTCGCCGGCAGGACCGTCACGTCGCGGCGCGAGACGAGGATCTCGCGCAGGTTGCGGCCGGCGATCTCGAACGCCCCGGCCAGGATCTCCCGCTGCTGCGCCGACAGCCCGCGCTGGCTGACCAGCATCTCCCGCAGCTCCTCCTCGGTCACCTCCGGCCGGCTGGCCCGCGGATCCCCGCCGGCGAGCCGGACCAGCAGGTCGGTGGTGCGGCTGAGCAGCCACACCGGCGCGCGGGACAGCCCGGCCAGCAGGTCCAGCGGGGTGGCGGCGAGCAGCGCCCACCGTTCGGCCGCCTGCATGGCCAGGCGTTTCGGGGCCAACTCGCCGACGACCAGCGTGACGAAGGTCAGCACCACGGTCACCAGCAGCACCGCGGCCGGGTGCGCGGCCCGGCCGAGGAAGCCCAGCCGGCCGACCAGCGGCTGTGCCAGGGACACCGCGGCGGCCGCCGAGGCGAGGAAGCCGGCGAGGGTGATGCCGAGTTGGGTGGTGGCCAGGTAGCGGTTCGGCTCCCTGGTCAACCGGAGCAGCCGTTGTCCGGCCCGCCCGGATCGCCCCAACCGCCGCAGCTGCCCCTCACGCAACGTAACCAGCGCCATCTCGCTCCCGGCCAGCGCCGCGTTGATCAGCACCAGGACCAGCACGAGGATGAGCTGCCCGACCATCCTTGCCCCCTCTCGGCCCGACGGTCAGTCGTTCTCCAGGTCGTCCAGGGAGATCTTGTGGGTCATCAGCCACCGGGCCAGCGCGGCCATGCCGAACAGCCACAGCGGCGCCGATTCGGTGGTGCCGTTCGTGGCGAAGATGGCGAACCGCAGGTCCGGTGCCCGGTACGCCTCGATCCGCCACTTGTGGGTCTTGTCCCGCCAGACCGCCGAAGGGTCCATGTCGTCACGGTAGGTGACGCCACGCCCTCACCGGTGCCGCTTGGCCACCAGCACAATCGGTCAGCCGGACGGTGCCACCACCTCGCGGGCGTCGTCGGGCAGCCGGCGGGTGACACCGCGCCGGTCCAGCAGCTCCAGCAGGGGCACCGCGACCCGGCGGGTGGTGTCGAGGGCCTGCCGGGCCGCGCTGAGGGTGAACGGCTGCGGCAGCCCGCCCAGGACCCGAACCGCGTCGTCGAGCGCGCCGGGCAGCAGCACCACGTTCTCGGCCAGCTTCAGCAGGGCGCCCGCCCGCACGGCGGCGCCGATCTCCCGCGGGCCGAGACCGAAGTCGGTGAGGCGGTGCGCCTCGGGGGCCTGGAACGGGCGGTCGCCGTACTCGGCGCGCACCCGCTCGACCGCGCGGGCCACCGGTTCGGGCAGCGCGTCGGCCGCGACGGTGGTGATCCGGCCGGCGCGCAGCCGCAGCGGTGGCCGCAGCAGCGCCGCCACCAGCGCCCGGTCGGGCAGGTCGAGGCGCTGGCGCAGCACCTCCACCGGCACGCCCGGTTCCAGGGGGTGCTCGCGGGCGTACCGGGCGACTTCTTCGCCGAGGCGTACGCCCAGGGCCCGCCAATGCTCCGGGTCGGCCAGCCAGTCCCCGACGACCGGGGTGATGGTGGCGGCCACGCCCATCCGGGTCAGGTCGCCGGCCCGGGCCAGGCGCCGACGGCGCAGCTCCCCGGCCAGATCGGGGCGGCCGTCCAGCCCGGTCAGGACGATTCCCCGGGCGGCGGCGGCCCCCCGCCGGCGCAGCGGCGGCGGGTCCACGTCCAGCACGGTCACCCCGCCGGCCACGTGGTACCGGCCGGGGTCCCGTAGCAGCGCCCGGTCCCCGATCAGCAGCGGCAGCGGACGGGCCAGCCGCAGCCGGACGGTGTCCGGGCCGAGCGGGCGCACCCGGGCGGGCACGGCGGCGGAGCCGACGTGCAGGGTGAGGGTGGCCGGCAGGTCGGCCGCCGGGTCACCGGCGAGCCGCACGTCGAGCAGGTCGGCGCGGCGGAACCGCCCCGGGCTCAGCAGCGCGTCGCCGCGGGCGATCCGGTCGCGGGACACCCCACGCAGGTTCACCGCGACTCGGGCCACCGCGTCGACCCGGTCCCGGGCGACGCCCAGCGAGTGCAGGCCGCGGACCCGGACGGGTTCGCCGGTGGCGGCGAGTTCGAGCTGGTCACCGACGCGCAGCCGGCCGCCGCCGAGGGTGCCGGTGACCACGGTGCCGCTGCCCCGGATGGTGAACGACCGGTCCACCCAGAGCCGGACCGGGGCGTCGAGCGCCGGGGCGGGCAGCCGGGCGCACAGGCGATCCAGGGCGGCCCGCAGCTCGGGCAGACCGGCGCCGGTGGCCCCACTGACCGCCACCGCCTCCACCTCGCCGAGGCTGGTGGCGGCGATCTCCTGGCGGGCCCGGGCCAGGGTCGGGCCCGGATCGGCCAGGTCCGCGCGGGTCACCGCCAGCAGGGCGTACGACACTCCCAGCGCGGCCAGCGCGGCCAGGTGCTCGGCGGACTGCGGCATCCAGCCCTCGTCCGCGCCGACGACGATCAGCGCGGCGGGAACCGGACCGACACCGGCGAGCATGTTCGGCACGAACCGTTCGTGCCCGGGCACATCGACGAAGGCGACCGTCCCGCCGGACGGCAGGGTGGTCCAGGCGAAGCCGAGGTCGATGGTCATGCCCCGGCGGCGTTCCTCCGCCCACCGGTCGGGCTCCATCCCGGTCAGCGCCCGGACCAGGGTGGACTTGCCGTGGTCGACGTGCCCGGCGGTGGCGACGACCCACATGCTCAACCGCCCGCCCGCAGGATCGCCGCGCGGACGGCCTCATCGGCATCGGCCGGCACGCAGCGCAGGTCGAGCAGAAGCCGGCCGCGCAGCACCCGGCCGAGCACCGGCGGCGCGCCGGTGCGCAGCGGCTCGGCGTACCACTCGGGCAGGCTCAGCGCCCACGAGTCGAGCGCCACGCCGGGGGCGCCGCCGCCGCCGACCACCGCCGCGCTGGGCACCACCTCGGCCTTGCGGCCGTCCTCGCCGAGCCGGTCGCGCAGTCGTTCCACCCGGTCGCGCAGCGCGGCCGGGGCCGCGTGCAGAGCGTCGCGGGTGGGGGTGGTCGGGGCGTGCAGGGTGGCGGCGAGCGCGGCGAGGGTGAGCTTGTCCACCCGCAGCGCCCGAGCAAGGGGGTGCCGGCGCAGCCGTTCGACCAGGTCGGCCGCGCCGAGCAGCAGCCCGGCCTGCGGGCCACCAAGCAGCTTGTCGCCGCTGGCGGTGACCAGGTGGGCGCCGGCGCGCAGGGTGGTGGCGGCGTCCGGCTCGTCGGGCAGCAGCGGGTCGGGGGCGAGCAGCCCGGAGCCGATGTCGGCGACCACGGGCACGCCGAGGGTGGCCAGTTCCCGGACCGGCACGGCCGAAGTGAAGCCGGTGACCACGAAGTTCGACGGGTGCACCTTCAGCACGAACCCCGTGCGGGGACCGACCGCGGCGGTGTAGTCGGCGAGCGTGGTGCGGTTGGTGGTGCCGACCTCGCGGAGCCGGGCGCCGGTGCTCTCCAACAGGTCGGGCAGGCGGAACCCGTCGCCGATCTCGACCAGTTCACCGCGGCTGACCACGATCTCCCGGTCGGCCGCGAGGGCGGTGGCGGCGAGCACGAGGGCGGCGGCGCCGTTGTTGACCACGTGCACGGCGGGCGCGTCGGGGACGGCGGCGGCGAGCGCGTCGAGGGCGTCCCGGCCGCGCCGGGCCCGGCGCCCGGTCCGCAGGTCCACCTCCACGTCGGTGTGCCCGGCGGCGGCGACGAGGGCCGCGACGGCGGCGGCGCCGAGTGGGGCGCGACCGAGGTTGGTGTGCAGCACGACCCCGGTGGCGTTGAGCACCGTGCGGGGCGCCGGCGCGGGCAGCTCAGCGAGGGCCGCGTCGCGTACCTCGTCGGGGTTGAGCTCGCCGCGACGGGCCCGCTGCTGGGCCCGGACGATCGCCGCCTTGACCCGGTCGCGGCCGAGCGTGCCGGCGGCGGCGACAAGGGCCGGGTCGGCGAGCAACGCGTCGGTACGCGGCACGCGCCGCCGCGGGTCGGCGTCACGCATGCGTCATCTCCCTGGCATGCCTCGCGGCTGATTGGCGGAGACGGACGGGAATCGAACCCGCCTGGCCCGGGTCCCGGACCACACCGGTTTTGAAGACCGGGAGGGGCACCAGCCTCCTGAACGCCTCCACGCAGCAGTCAACCACAGCGCCCCGCCGCCCGTGCGGTGAGGCGTCAGTCCTGCTCGGACGCGCGCCGGTTGGCGCGTTCGCGCTGCGGCACGACGGTGTAGCGGGGATCCTTCGCCGAGGCGACCCCGCCCTTGAAGATGCCGAACCGGGTGCAGACGGCAGCGGCCAGCAGCGCGCCGCCGGAAAGGGCGGACAACGCCCGGCTGCGGCGGCCGACCAGCGCGCCGGCCAGCCCGGCCACGGTCAGCGCCCGACCGGCCCGTAGCAGTCTGCCGGCGGTGCCGGTCGCGTAGGGCTCGCTGAGCAGGCCGAGCCGGTGCTCCACCTGGTGTGAGCCCCACAGCTCCAGGGCCGCGCCGGCGGCCGCGAGCCGCCGGGCCGGGCCGGCCTGCGCGGTGGGCGCGGCCAGCAGCCCCACGCCGGCGCCGCTGGCCAGGGCGCTGCCGGCGAAGATGACCGGCAGTTCCGGGTACGCCTCGTGCCAGGACGGCACGGCCGTGTCGGCCAGCAGCACGCCGGTGTACGTGGCCAGCGCCGGTGCGGTGACGGCGGCGACGAGGCCGGCGGCGTTCCCCACCGGCGGCAGCAGCCGACGGCCCAGACCGAGCGGCCCACGCTCGGGCAGCCAGGGGGTGGCCTCGGCGATCGCCGCGACCCCGGCGGCCGGCCCGAAGACGGTGAGGATCCAGGTGCCCACGGACATCGGCGAGGTCAGTTTCGCCACCCGCAGCATGTGGTGGAAGCGGCTCGGCTTGCCGAGGTCGTTGACGAGGAAGTAGGCGCTGGCGGTGACCGCCGCCAGGGAGGTGACCCGGCCGGCGCGGCGCAGCGCCGGCCGGCCGGTGAGCTGCCCGCCGGCGGCAAGCAGCGACGACCCGGCCGCGAGCCCGCCGGTGAACAGGTACGCGGCGATGTCCCACTTCCACACCGGGGCCTTGAGGACGGGCCGGCCGTAGTAGGAGGTGAACTCGGCCGGCGGCACGTTCACCTGTTCTCCGCCACTCCGCCGCTCCCGCCGGCGGACCCGCTCGGCGTCACGGGCCGGGTGCGGGGGCGGGCCGCCGCGGCGTTGCGGCCCCTCGGCGGCCAGCCGCTCCCGGAAGCGGTGGAACAGGGCGCCGACCGGGGCGCGGTCCGGACTCAAGAGGAACCTCCGACGAACGCGGCGACGGCGGCCGCCGCCATGGCCAGGGCGGCCAGCCCCGCCCGCTTCCACATTTTTGGCAGGTCCCGGGTGGTGACCACCGGATCCGGCGGCAGGCCGTACACCTCGGGCTCGTCGAGCAGCAGGAAGAACGCGCCGTCCCCGCCGACGCCGTCGTTCGGGTCATGGCCGTAGAGGCGGGCCTCCGGCACACCCCGCTCGTGCAGGGCGGCGACCCGCTGGGCGGCGCGGTCGCGCAGCTCGTCGAGGGGGCCGAACTGGATCGACTCGGTTGGGCAGGCCTGCGCGCAGGCCGGGGTGAGCCCGGCCCCGAGCCGGTCGTAGCAGAGCGTGCACTTCCACGCCCGGCCGTCGCCCTTGCGCTGGTCGATGACCCCGTACGGGCAGGCGGAGATGCAGTAGCCGCAGCCGTTGCAGATGTCCTCCTGCACCACCACCGTGCCGAACTCGGTGCGGAACAGCGCGCCGGTCGGGCAGACGTCCAGACAGGCCGCGTGGGTGCAGTGCTTGCAGACGTCCGACATCATCAGCCAGCGGAAGTCGGTGCGGGACTCCGCGCCGGTGGCCCGTCCGGGTGGCTCGACGCCGGGCATGCCGAGAAACTGCGGGCCGGCGGCGGCCGCTGGCGGCCCGGCCGGGCGCGGCTGCTCGACGAACGCGACGTGTCGCCACGAGTTGGCGGTCAGCGCGCCGGTGTTGTCGTACGACATGCCTAGCAGGTCGAAGCCCGATTCGGGGACGCCGTTCCACTCCTTGCAGGCCACCTCGCAGGCCTTGCAGCCGATGCAGACGCTGGTGTCGGTGAAGAAGCCCACCCGGGGCGGGGCGTCGGTCCACCCGGCGTCCGGGGCGGGGTCCAGCGGCCCGTAGAGGCTGTTCCCCTCCAGCCGCGTCATTCGCTGCTCCCGTCCACTCCGGCCTCGGTGGTGATGATCGGGGTACGGTACTCCCGGGTCAGCCCGGCGCGCCGCTGGTAGTCCCCGACCAGGTCGAGCAGGGCCGGCCCGGTGGGGCGCCGGCCGGGCCGGATGTCGCAGGTGCCCACCTTGCTCTCCTGGATCAGCACGTTCGGATCCAGGGTGATCCCGAAGAGGTCGTTGACCGAGTCACCGGTAACCAGCCCCTCCCGCCCGAAGTGGTACGGCAGCCAGACCTGGTGGATCACCCGCCCCTCCACCCGAAGCGGGGTGAGCCGGTCGGTCACCAGCACCTTGGCCTCGATCGCCGCGCGGCCGGTGATCAGGTGCGCCCAACCCAGGTGCGCCAGCCCGACCTCCGCGGCCAGCTCCGGCGACACCTCCACGAACATCTCCGGCTGCAACTCCGCGAGCGGTCGCACGAAGCGGCTCATACCGCCGGCGGTGTGATGCTCGGTGAGCCGGCTGACCGTGAACACGTACGGGAAGACCTCGCTGTGCCGCTCGGGCGGGCTCGGGTTCATCCGGTTGATCGGGTGGGTGTAGACCTTGCGGGTCGGGTTCGCCTGCTGGCCGTAGATCGGGTTGCGCATCGGCGACTCGGCGGGCTCGTAGTGTGTCGGCAGCGGCCCGTCGAAGAGCCCGGTTGGGGCGTACAGCCAGCCCTTGCCGTCGCCCTGCATGACGAACGGGTCGTCGCCGGCGATCCCGTCGGGGCCGGAGGCGTCCCTGGGCGGCCGGTACGTCGGCGGTTTCGTCCTCTCGAAGTCCGGCACGTCGTACCCGGTCCACTCCTGCTTCTCGACGTCCCACCAGACGTACTTCTTCCGCTCGCTCCACGGTCGTCCCTGGGGGTCGGCGGAGGCCCGGTTGTAGAGGGTGCGCCGGTTGGCGGGCCAGGCCCAACCCCACTCGGCGGCGACCCAGTTCTGCTCGTGCCGGGGCTTGCGCCGGGCGGCCTGGTTGACCCCGTCGGCGTACACGCCGGAGTAGATCCAGCAGCCGATCGCGGTCGAGCCGTCGTCGCGGGCCTCGGCGAACCCGCCGAGCGGACGGCCGGTACGCACGTCGAAGCCGTTGATCTCGCGGAGCACCGCCTCGGCGCTCGGCTCCGCCTCCGGCCCGTGCGTCGGGTAGTCCCAGGCCAGATCGAGCAGCGCCCGGTCGCGCGGCTTGTCGGAGCCGGCCAGCCTCTCCCGCAGCTTGCGGCCGAGGTGATAGAAGAACCACAGCTCGGAGCGGCAGTCGCCCGGCGGGTCCACGGCCTTCTCCCGCCACTGCAGCAGCCGCTGCGTCTGGGTGAAGGTGCCCTCCTTCTCCACGTGGCTCGCCGCCGGCAGGAAGAACACCTCCGTACGGCACTCCTCCGGCACGATCTCGCCGGTGTCCACCTCCGGGCTGTTCGTCCAGAACGTGGCGCTTTCAATCATGAAAAGGTCACGGACGACCAGCCAGTCGAGGTTGGCCATGCCCAGCCGCTGGGCCCGGCCGTGCGCGGAGCCGACCGCCGGGTTCTGGCCGAGCAGGAAGTAGCCCTTCACCTTGCCGTCGATCATGTTCAGCACCTGCTGGTATGTCCCGTGATCGCCGGTCATCCGCGGCAGGTAGCCGTAGCAGAAGTCGTTCTCCGGGGTCGCCGCGTCCCTCCAGTACGCCTTGAGCAGGCTTGCCGCGAAGGCGCCCGCGTTGCCCCAGAAGCTCTTCTGCCTCGGGTGGCGGATGCTTTCCACCCACTCGGTGAAGGTCGGGTGCTGGGCGTGGTGCGGCATCGGCAGGTAGCCCGGCAGCAGGTTGAACAGCGTCGGGATGTCCGTCGAACCCTGGATGCTGGCATGCCCCCGCAACGCCAGGATCCCACCGCCCGGCCGGCCCACGTTCCCCAGCAGCAGTTGGATGATCGCCCCGGTGCGGATGTACTGCACGCCGACGCTGTGTTGGGTCCAGCCCACCGAGTAGACCAGCGCGCCGGTCCGTTCCCGGCCCGAGTTTTCCGTCCAGGCCCGGGCCAGCTCCAGGAACTGCTGCTGCGGAATGCCGCAGACCCGCTCGACCATCTCGGGGGTGTAGCGGGAGAAGTGCCGCTTGAGGATCTGGTAGACGCAGCGCGGGTGCTGCAGCGTCTCGTCGCGCTCGGTCTGGCCGGGCGTCGGCATACCGTGCGACTCGTGCCGCAGCCCGGCTGCGGTCTCCCGCTCGATGCCGGTGGCGACGGCCCCGCCGTCGCGTTCCTGCCCCGCGTACTGCCAGCTCTTCTGGTTGTACGCCCGGGTTTCCGGGTTGAAGCCGGAGAAGAGGCCGTCGAGGTCCTCCGTGTCGACGAACTGCTCGCTGACGATGGTCGCCGCGTTGGTGTACGCCAGCACGTACTCGCGGAAGTCCAGCTCGTTCTCCAGGATGTACCGCACCACGCCGCCGAGCAGCGCGATGTCGCTGCCCGCCCGGATCGGGAGGTACGTGTCGGCGAGCGCGCTGGTGCGGGTGAACCGCGGGTCGACGTGGAAGACCTTGGCGCCGCGCTTCTTGGCCTCCATCACCCACTGGAAGCCCACCGGGTGGGCCTCGGCCATGTTGGAGCCCTGGATGACGATGACGTCAGCGTTGGCGAGGTCCTGCTGGAAGTCCGTCGCGCCACCGCGACCGAAGCTGGTCCCCAGACCGGGGACGGTGGCGGAGTGTCAAATGCGGGCCTGGTTCTCGATCTGGAGTGCCCCCATCGCGGTGAACAGCTTCTTGATGAGGTAGTTCTCCTCGTTGTCCAGGGTCGCCCCGCCCAGGCTGGAGATGCCCAGGGTCCGGTTCAACGGCCGGCCTTCGTCGTCGACGTCCTCCCAGGTCTCATCGCGGGCGGCGAGGACCCGGTCGGCGATCATGTCGAGCGCGACGTCGAGGTCCAGGTCCTCCCATTCGGTCCCGTACGGCCGGCGGTAGCGGACCTTGGTCTGGCGCAGCGGGCTGGTCACCAGGCTCTTGCTGGCCGAACCTTTCGGGCAGAGCCGACCGCGGGAGATCGGGCTGTCCGGGTCGCCCTCGATCTGGGTGACCCGCCCGTCGGAGACGAACACCCGCTGCCCACAGCCCACCGCGCAGTAGGGGCAGACCGACCGGGCCATGCTGTCGGCGGTCTCGGTGCGCGCCGTCAGGGCCGCCGAGCGGGTCGACTGGGCGGCGGCACCGCGGCCCAGTGGATCGGTGCCGGTGAGCTGCCGGTAGACCGGCCACCCCTCGATGAAGGTCTTCAGGCCCACTGGGACACCTCCTCCCCGCCGACGGAAGCTAGCCTTCTGAACCTTAGGCCAGCCGCCACGCGCTCGCGACTCGTACCCAGAGACAGTGGCGCCCCGACCATCCGGTCGGCCAGTATCTGCCGCGACGTCGGGAGCAGGTGGTGATCGCGGCTGCCGGCGGGCCAGGGTCTGCGCC
>NZ_JBEYIX010000063.1:0-32888 GCF_040636055.1 Micromonospora sp. NPDC006766
ACGCCGGCATCAAGCCCGAGCCCGACGAGCCCACTACAAACGACGCCTCAACGCCGAACTTCAGCCATGATCCCGAACGGCGGCTGCCGTACTAGCGGACACGGGTTTTGCCTTGTGGGCGGACAACGCCATCCGCGCCTGCGGACACCTCCAGTCCGTGCCGGGGGACACGTCGTCGCTCGCAGTAGCCGGCTGGCGGAGAGCCTTTCGCAGGCGGCAAGCGCCCCGCAGGCTCGCATCAGCTTTGATGCGAAACGGTCGTGCCCTGCCGCACCGCTTCCGCTCCTCGCCGCGTTTGACGCGGCTGCGGTGCGGGTCGGCTTGCCACTGAATCTCGTGGTTCCGTTGGGATCCGGTGCTGGCCGGGAGGTCGCGCGGGTCCTTCCCTCAGGGCGATCGGCCTGCTGTTTGGCTGGATCTCCGTTACTTGCTGTGATCTGGACATTTGGTATGGGTCGGTGTCCGTGCGCGGGGAATTCCCAGTGACCGCCGCCAGCAGGTGGGGGCGAGACATCTCGCTTGCAAGTTCTGGGCGCTCCGTCCGGGCTGGTCCGCGCACGTCTCCGACGTTGGCGTTGATCCGTCGCCTGCTGGGTTCGGCTCTCATTATCCAGCCCTGTTGCTGTCACCGCTGCTGTCGACAGCAACAGGGCTGACTGCTTCGGTGTGAACGCGGGCACGCAGCATCATCGAGTGTCATCCGGTGCTGTCGGCCATGGCCCCCATGCCTGCATTTGCGGTGCATTGTTGGCCGCTGACGATGCTCTCGCTGCCTTTTCTCTGCCTACTAGCCAATGGATGGCCTAGGGCGGTCGCAATTGGCCTTGGCCCGCACCGGGGCCATATGTCAGCGTAAAATCCCACTCACACGAAAACGCTATTAGCGTCCTCAACCTACCAATTTGCTGGCGGGCTGTGTGAAACTACCCATCCCGTCTTTACCGGCTACCTCACTTCAAATTCCAGCATTCCCTGACAGCAGAACTTGAACTTGTGGCCACTTCCACACTCGCATGGCCGATATTGCCCTTCTTGGTAACCTTCTGGTTGCGCTATTTCAGCTTCAGATAGAGGAGCAAATTCCAATAAGGCGGCCCCTGGAGTGACGACAACGTTCAGGCTGGGTTCAGCTGGTATTCCCCAGTACTTGTCCAGCGCAGACTCCTCGACGGTATTTCCAGGTTGCGGCACTGCCCGAAGCTCCCTTGCCGGAACTCGCTGATGTTTAGTAAGAGCGGTCCAGACCGGCGCCGAGGAAGCGGTGCCTTTTGCGTCCAGCTTCGCCTTAACAACTTCTACCAACGCCGTCGTGGATGCAGCCGCGAGCCCACCTGATGGAAACGCTGCCTCAACCGCAAGGCCCGCCGCTAGCCCAAAGGCGTGGCCTCCGTACCTAATACCAGCGCGGGAGAGAGGGCCGCGATCAGCCTCTTTCTTTGCAGTGTCAAGAAGAGGTTGCAGCTTGACCCTTTCGCGATCACGCAGGTAAACCCCCTGTTCCGCTTGTGAACCACTAGGCAATTCACCGTAAATCTCGTAGATCTGCCGCCGGAATTCACCGAAGCTATCATCGTCGTGAATCGTGGCGATGACCTGCGGGCTAAGGCCATGAAAGAGCGGAATCTCAGAGGCGATTAATAGCTCAGGTACTCGCGCCTCGGCTTGGCGTAGCGCAGCCCCGGCGCGGTCGCATAGGAACCTCTCGAACGCGAACGGCGCGCAGTATGTGGCACCAACATGATCAGCAACAAGGAATTCGCGAGCGAAGTATCGTGTAGCAGCTCGTACAGCTTTGAGTAGTTGCTGCTCGCGCTCTCCGCCAGCAAATACGAACACGCCCCTCAGGTTGTCATCCTGTGCTAAATCGGTTGGATGAAACCTCTCGGTCACCTCGAACGGGGTCCTCAGTTGACTGAGGACGCTTTCGACGACTGACTCTACCTCGCCTTTCCTTGCACGATGAATCCGTGCTGCAGGAACGATTTGAATCAAGCCAGCACGCACGAGCGGCTTGAGCGCCATGAGACCTGGTACAACATTGACAAGGAATGCGCGCGTCTCTGCGACGTTCGGCCGACCCCCCTCCCGGAGAAACCCCGGCCGGCTAGCCATTGGCCGTTCAAGATAATACTGGTCCAGACTGAACCAGTCGGCAATTGGGTCTCGTACTATTACGCGATTGGCGTAGAGCAAAGAAGTTAGGATGAGGTCACTTGACTGCACTTCATAAGGATTAGCGGAGGGCCAGCCGCCAATGTAGGTTGCATCTGTTTCCGGGAGGGCGCTTTGATCGGCAACTGCCACCGCGAAACGGCGAACCTCCTCGCCAAAGTCCCATAAATGCCGTCCAGGAAGCCGTTGGAAATCGAGCCTCCCATCACGCCATCCGTAGTTTTCGATCACATCGATGATTGAATGCAATTTACGCTCGCTCCATCCATGCCTGACGTGAGATGAAATCTGATCATCTGGCTCAGACTCTCGATCGCCACTCAGCTAGTCACCCAGGTGACGTCTCGTCGCACCACCCGACGAGGATGGTGGCCGCTACAGCGCCAAGAAGATGTTTGCGGTTGGGCTGGTCATGTCGGCGTTCGCCCCGAGCACAATCGATGCGGTAACCAGAACTAACGCATCTGTATCTGTAACGTTGGGAACAAACCACCGGCGACTATCTACACTAAGACGGTTTACCAGGGCATCATTATCCATCAGGCAATACAGGGGACCACCATCGTCCGGTGGCACATAATCCCGCATTTGTTCGAGATTGGCCGGTCGAGTCAGCCCGTCGATGAGTGTCTTGAGACGATTGTCAGTGTCGCCTACCTGACGACGCTCTTGCGGGGTAAGGAGCAGGACGTCCAGCTCGACTGCGGTCCGCAGGTTTTGGTGAACCACCGAAACGAAAGCGTGGCCACCAATCGTGCTTGTGACGGCCTTGACGGTCTTCTCTGCGAGCCGCGAGCGAACCTGGGCAAGAATCTGGGAGTGGAAGGCGGTGCGCAGGTTGGCCTTCTCGCTCGTAATTCCTCGCTTACGTGGAGGCAGTGGCCCCTGATAGGTCAATGTCAACTTCACGACTTCTACGCTCCGGCTGTCACGCATCCAACATCATCGGGCTAGTCATGGACTGTACCTATGGGCTTCAACCCTTCTGGCGCAACGAATCGGATGCAAGTCTCAGTCCGCTGGTGCGTCGGAGGATCCAACGGCGAGCCGGGCGGTGGTCTGCTCGGCTTGCCCGCGTCGTCGGCTGGCGGAATGGCCCTCGCAATCACCCACGGACCGCAACGCGCGGACGGGAGCCCGGCCATCCTGGAGTCGTTGCGCCATGGCCGGAGGCGCAGTGACCGCAACAGGTCGACCGCCGCGATCCGCCGTGCGGACCCGGCGTGCCCTTCCCTGCGCCGCGTCGCTCGGGCGCGGCGTGGCTGGCTGCCGGCCCGCGAACCTCAACCACTCTCGGCGCTACCGTCTGCGGCGGCCCCGGGCTCCCCGCTCTCCGCGCCGGCCGCCGCCCGTTCAGGGCCGCCTTGAGGATGTGGTGAAAGTGCGCACGGAGTCTTACTGCCTCACTCTCACTGCCTCGCCCGGGGTAGTCGATAGGTTCTGACGACCTTCCCGACGGCCCCATTCGCTCGGGTGACATGCTCTTGTTCGATCAGGGCTGTACCCACCTCAACCGCGAAGAGGGCTGCAAGCTCCGGATCGGCGGCGACTTGGCGCTGTCGTGTGTCCGGCTCAGAACTCTTGTCCGACCCGCTCTCGTGCCGGCGGAGGTTTGCGTAGGTGCCGCGGCCGTGTTCGGTGGCCACTAAACCTGCCTCCCGTAGTACGGCTATGGCCTGACGGATTGTGCCGCGGGCAGCCCGGAATTCGGCCGTGAGTGCGCTTTCGGTTGGCAAGAGGGAGCCCGGCGGGATGACGCCACTCTCGATGCGCTTCCTCAGCTCGTCGGCGATGACGCGGTAGCGGGGCTGTCCGTAGTGCGGGGTGGGCACCTGCTCACCGTACCTGGCACTTGTCTTACCAAGTGCCAGCCAAGTGACCCGTTTCGACGTCTAGACAACTCGTCCACTTGTAGATACGTTTCCTGGTGTGCGACCACGGTGACGGCTCGTATCAGGGGTGGTGCCGGTGCCAGCCCTGGTCGCACCTGACGCGCGGCGTCCTGTTGGACCGGTTGCGGTAGCCGCGCGGACGAGTTGGCTCGGCGATACCCGACCCGTCCGGCGTCGGACGGTGCGCCGTGCCTTCATCCGGGCCGGTGGCCGGCTGCATTCCCCCGTGGTCGGCCACCGGTCCCCGTCTACCTGTGGAGGTGCGATGTCTGGTTCTCATCGTCGGCGCCGCTGGTTCTCGTCCTGGTGGTCCCGGAAGCGCCCGCCGACCCGGGCCGCCAGGAGCAACATGCCCCCGGCTCCGCGCCCGGTGTCCGTCCCGTCCTCGCCGTGGTGGTCGGTCGGGCCGACGCGGCAACTGCCCACGCTGCGATACGCGCCGCTGATGACCCTCGGGCAGATCTATCGGGGCAACGGCGGGCGGTGGCCACGATGACGCGTACGAACAAGCCGGACGCTGTCATCAGCCACCCGGACTGGTGCGCCCCGGACCGCTGCGGTCATCTGGTGCCGCCGGTGATGGCGCACATGGCCCGCCGTCATCGCGGCCCGATGTACCGGTTCGGCGAATCCAGGGCGGGCGGCATGGTGGTCACGTACCTCATCGGCACCGACGCCCGGGCGCCGCTGATCGCGGTCCACGCGACGTGCCGGGCCGGGAACGCCTGGGCTGAGCTGTCGCTGGCACAGGCTGCCCAACTGGTCGAGCGACTTCGAGGTCTGCTCGACCAGGCCGGCGGCCACGCCGGGAGCGACGATGAGTAGGCGCCGGGGAGCGGCTGAGAGTAGGCCGTCGGCCGCGCCCGCTACGTGCCCGAAGTGGTGCCGGGGCTGCGGGCCGAACGATCCGATGCACCGGGGCTTGATCGCCACCATCGGGCGGGAGCCGAACGGGTGGATCAGCGTCCAACTGCTGCTCGACCGGTTCGCGCGCCGGGACCTGGCCGTAAAGCTCGACACGACCCGTGACGGCGCTACCCAATCGATCCTGCTCTCCCGGACCCAGTTGGACCGGCTCATCTACGAGCTGACCTACGCCCGGCTCGTGATGATGACCAAAGGTCGGCTTCTGGAGGGCCACGATGAGCGCCACTGACCGACGGCTCACCAGCCAAAGGCCCCCGCTGGGCAGGCAGCAGACGAGGCGGCCCGCGGCGGCCGTCACCCCGGTACCCGAGCGGCCGGCTGGGGGGACCACCTGGCAGACGTTGGAACGTCTAGGGGGTACGGTGACCGGTGTGCATGGCCGGGACTGGCGCCCTCGTTACCTGCAACTCGCGGAGGAGTTGCGGGCGAAGATCATGGGCGGGGAGTTGGCCCCCGGCACGCTGATGCCGAGCGAGACAGAGTTGGCCGAGTCGTCCGGCCTGTCCCGCACCAGCGTGCGTAACGCGATCCGTCAGCTCCGGGAATGGGGCCTGGTCCGCGCGGAGCAGGGGCGCGGCACCTACGTGAGGGCACCCCGGCAGCGGGTACGCCGTCGTAACGCCGAGCGGTACCAGTGGGAGAAGAACCGGGTTCTGCTCGACGAGACTGAGCGGTTGAAGACCGGTGCCATCGAGCACGACACCGGCCTGACCGTCGATGACCTCAAGTTCCACGCCGAGTACAGCCGCGTGGAAGCGGACGAGGAGATGGCGGCGGCCCTGCGGGTCGAGCCGGGTACGGCGCTGTTGCGTCGGGTCTACTGGACGTCCTCCCGGCACGAGAACGCGCCGCTGACCATGTCGTACTCCTACCTGCCCTATGACCTGGTGGCCGCGAACCCGGACCTGCTCGACGCGGGCAAGGAGCCCTGGCCCGGGGGTACGCAGCATCAGCTCCACACGCTCGGCATCGAGCTGGACCGGATCGAAGACGAGATCCGCGCCCGTCCGCCGTCGCCGGACGAGGCCGAGCTGTTGGACATCGATCCGGGCGTCTCGGTGCTCACCGTGCGCAAGACCTCGATCGACACGACCGGCCGGGTCGTCGAAGTGGCGGACGTGGTGATGCCGGGCGACCGGACCGAGCTGGTCTACTCCCACAAACTGCAACGGTGGAAAACGTGACGCAGCTCGTCTCGGTCATCACGCCGGTCCACGCGCCTAGCATCCCGTACCTGGCGGACACATACGCGTCGCTGGTCAAGCAGGAGATGCCCGGCGGGTGGGACTGGCAGTGGCTCGTCCAAGAGGACGGGCAGACCGGTGCCCTGGTCGACGCGCTGCCCGACGACCCTCGGATCAGTGTTGGCTCCGGCCGGGCCGGCGGGCCGGGTGTTGCCCGTACCCTCGCTCTTTCCCGGGTTTCCGGGGAACTCATCAAGGTGCTGGACGCTGATGACCAGTTGACTCCCGGTGCGCTCGCCCGGGACATCGCCGCGTTCGACGCGCATCCGCAGATCGGCTGGACCACCTCGCGGGTGCTCGACCTGCTGCCCGACGGCTCGACCGCCGGGTGGGACAAGGACCCGGCCGGCGGCGTCATCGCCCGCGGCGCCGTCCTGTCTTTCTGGCGTACGAACGACCACCGGGCATCCGTGCACCCGGCGACACTGTGCCTGCGGCGGGATCTCGTCTTCGCCCTGGGTGGCTGGATGGCCCTGCCCGCCTCCGAGGACACCGGCCTGCTTCTCGCCGCCAACGCGGTCAGCGAGGGCTACTTCACTCGTGAATACGGCCTGCTCTATCGCAAATGGCCTGGTCAGGTCACCGGTCAGGCCGCGCACCGGGAACCCGCCGAGTATCAGGCACGAATGAGGATCATCGAGGCCAGAGCCAACGCCCTGGCTTCGATGGTCCCGCACGGCTTCGCCGGCGGCGTTACGGCGTAGCCTCGTGCCCCGGCATCCCAGGGGTACGGCGTCGCTGCTTCATCTCCGCCTCGTAGATGTGCCGCCGACCGCCGGCCAGGCGTTCCCGGGCGTCCCGCTCGATCTCCTGGAACGCGGCGTAGTAGCCGTCGTCGAACTCCTCCACGATCTGGAACGTCCACCGCCCGGGTAGCACGTTCCGGCCTAGCAACTCGCGCCCCACGCGGTCGGCGACCTCGCTGTGTCCCGCTTCGCGCAGCAACTTTGACCACGCGGTCGAGCGTCAGGTCCGCCCTGCCGACCAACTGGTGGGCCGAGTAGAGATGGCCTCGTACTCGGTGGATGGTCTCCAGCGCCTTGCTCAACTCGCCAAGCGCCGTCACCGTGGCGTCATCCAAGCCACGGGGCGCGAGTGTTCCTCGTCAATAGACCGGTTCTCGTCGCTCATCCTGCGGTCGTTACCCAGAGGAATCGTTTCTACGCCGGGCCCTTTGAGCCGCTGGCCTGCGTTTCGCGAGAGTGCAGGACATGTAGCAGGCTTACCTGCTGACCCGTCGACGATGGGCGTAGCTGGCGAGACGAGCGAGCCAAGTCGTAGAAAATATTCTGGCCCCAGAGACTAGCCTTGCTTGTTCAAGTTGCTGCTCTGTCAGCCCGACAGCCTCATCGGTGCCGTCCTCATCCACAAAGTACGCCCGACGCAGGTCTGCACCACCCAGTTTTGCATCCGTCATATCTGCGGACAGGAAGACTGCGCCCCTTAGATCAGAGCTAGTAAAATGTGCGCGAGTGATCACTGCCGCCAAAAAGGAGGATCCTCGCGCTTTTGCCTTATGAAAGTAGGCTCCGCTGCACGTCGAATGGTCGAAGTTTGAACGGCGAATATCCGCATTTGAAAACCATGAGCGACTGAGGCTCGCGTGCATGAAGGACGCGTAGGTTACCTTTGCATCGATGAAGTATGCCCCATCTAAGGCGCTGTTGAAGAACTCCGCATACCTGAGGTCGCCACCTCGAAAGCTTGCTCCCCGCAGGTCGAGATCTGAAAGATTCAATGGCTCCCTCTCGCTGCGACGAGGTCTATGACATAAGGCTGAGAGGGCTGCTTGGACGTCAGGATCGGGTTCGGTGGAGGCCTTTGGCGCGGGGAGACTCTGAGATTCAGATCGCAAGCGGGTGCGGTCTCGGATGAAGGAGATCAGAACCTCCACAGTATCTGCGTGATGGCCGGGCGAGTCACGCATTACGTGCTCCAAGGCGCGAACAGCCCCTACCCGCAAGTACATCTCGCTAGAACCGAGCCGCTCAAGCGCTTTCGTAAATCGGTCCGTCATTTGCCCGCGATGGGCGAGCCTGTAGTTGCGCGCCGTGTAAAGCAAGCCTATTCCAACAACTACCGCGCCGCCTACGGATAGAACGAGCACGCGTGCATTGTGTACGGCGTTCAACTTGGCTTCGGCAGTAGCTGCCGCGAATGCTGTCGAATCGACCATGCGAGGAGCCCAGGCAAGGGCGAGGCCATAGGCGAGCGCTCCTGCGGAGACCGCTATGAGCAGTGCTACCGCACGTAGCCATTTTTTCAAGGGTCTGCCATATTTATGTCTCAAAATTGGCCAAGAAAGCATCCAATTGTATAAGAGCCGGTCGCGATCGATGTTCTTAAGCATCTCGAAGGTCCCTTCTGGTGACCAACATTTTTGCGGCCGAAGTTCTCTTGATGGGTGGCCGGGGGTGTCGGATGGCCGACGATGGGCGGCGGGGCTGTGATGCTCCTCGGGCCGGAGGGCTCCGACTCGACGTGGGTAGGCCCTTCCGTGGCCGACTTGTTGACTTGTCTGCCAAGTGGCGTCTACCTTGGATCGCAACTTGGCAGACAAGTTAACAAGCTGGAGGTTGAGCGATGGCTCTGCGAGGCGGCACGCGGTTCGCCGTGCGGTTCGAGGACGTGTTCCCGGCCGGGTGCGCGTTGGTGCCCGAGTCCCTGGGTGAGGTCGAGGACTACGACGAGAAGACCGGCCGGCGTAGCCCGGCGAAGGACAAGGTGACCGGCCAGCGGGTGTGGCAGGTCCGGGTGATGGACCTTGACCCCGAGCTGGGGAAGCGGTCGCGGGAGACGACGGTGAAGATCTCCGCCGACTACCAGCCGGTGCCGCCCACGGGTGCGCCGTTCGAGGCGGTGGAGTTCGACGGCATGACCGTCACGCCCTACGTGGCCAACAACAACCGGATGGCGTACTCGCTGCGCGCGACCGGGCTACGCGCCCCGGCGGGCGTGGCCAAGAAGGCGGCGGCGTAGCCGCTTCGGGTGGGGGCGGGGCTGTCAGGTCTTGGCGGACGGCAGCCCCGCCCTCTGTCTCTTCCCCCTGCTCTGGCGAGAGAGGTAGCGACGTGTCCAAGGGTATGCCTGCCTTCGGGCGGGTGCTGGTAGCGGTCGTGCGGGGTGCGCGATGATCCGCCGGCCGCGTGGTGAGGTCGTGATGACCACGGCCGGGGATCTGATGGTGATCCGGCCGCGCCGGCTGGAGCTGCCGGTCTGGCTGATCGCGCTCGGCCTGATGCTGCGGTGGCTGTGCCGGGGGCTGTGGTGGTGCCTTCGCCACCCGGTCACCGTCGGCCTGGTGGTGGCCGGCGTGCTGCTCTACCGGGAGTTCGGCCGGTCCGGGCTGATCGTGCCGCTGGTCCTGGCTGGCTTCGTGTCGGCGGTGTGGCGGTGGAAGCACGAGGCGTCCTGGTGGGCCTGGTGCGCTGGTCCGCTGCTCGGTCGGTTCCGTCAGGTGTTCGTCTACCGGCGGGCCTGGCGAGAGGCCATGACCCTGTGCGGGCTGACCCGCACGTATGACCATCGGGTCGTCCTGCCGCAGCTGCTGCGGGTGCGCTCGGATCAGGCGCTCGATGTGCTGACCATCCGCATGGTGCGCGGCCAGACACCGGAGGAGTTCCAGCGGGTCACGGCAAACCTGGCGTACGCCTTCGGCCGTCGGCACGCCCGGGTCTACTCCGAGCGTCCGGGGGAGCCATCGGTGCGTACCGGCTACTGGGCGATGGCGCTTGGGGCGGTGGACCGGCTGCGGTACCGGGACCGGCCCTCGCTGGTCTATCTGGTGCTGGTCCGCACGGACGCGCTGCGCACGGTCGTGATGCCGTTCGACGTGCCGCCGGTGCCGGACTTCACCGCGCTGCCGCTGGCTCGTCGCGAGGATCTGCGGCACTGGTGCCTGCACCTGCTCGCCACGCACGTGCTGATCGGCGGGGCCACCCGGTCCGGCAAGGGCTCGGTGCTGTGGTCGCTGGTGCGGGCACTCGCTGGCGGGGTCGCCTCCGGGCTGGTGCGGCTGTGGGTGATCGACCCCAAGGGCGGCATGGAGTTCGCCATGGGCCGGCCGCTGTTCGCCCGGTTCGCCTGCAAGTCGTTCGAGGCGATGGCGGACCTGCTCGACGAGGCCGTGACGGTGATGCGGGAGCGGCAGACCCGGCTGGCCGGCGCGGTGCGGGTACACACCCCGACCGAGGCTGACCCCCTGGTCGTGGTCGTCATCGACGAAATGGCGGCGCTGACCGCGTACCTCCAGGACGTCGACCTGCGCAAGCGCATCGCGTCCTTGCTGGGGCTGCTGCTGTCCCAGGGTGCCGGGGTCGGCGTCCTGGTCGTGGCCGCGTTGCAGGACCCCCGCAAGGAGGTGCTGCCGTTCCGGGACCTGTTCCCGACCCGCATCGCGCTCGGCCTGACCGAGGCGGCTCAGGTTGACCTCGTGTTGGGCGACGGTGCCCGTAACCGGGGTGCCCTGGCCGACCAGATGCCCCGGTGGGCGAAGGGCGTCGGGTACGTGATCCTCGACGGCACGCCGGAACCGGCGCGGGTCCGCTTCTCGTACGTCTCCGACGACCACATTCGCGAGTTGGCCACCGGCTACCCGGCCCCGGCCGACGCGGCGGACATCCTCACCCAGGTCGGCCGGGAGACCGCCGACGAGCCGACCCGGCCGGCACTGCCTCGGCGTCCTCGTGGGCCGCTGCTGCCGGACTCGCTGCTCACCTTCCTCGACCGCGACACCGACGGGGGTGAGCCGCGGTGACCGCCTCGACCTTCTACCGGCTCCGCGCTCCGAACCCCGACGGCGCGACCAGCACCGCCGTCTCCGTGCGCGTCGACCCGGACCGGCCGGACCCGTACCCGGTTTATCTCGCGGTCGGCGGTGGCCGGCGCCGCATGCACCTGACCCCCGACGAGGCGTGGGCGCTGTGGCGCTGCCTCTCCGAAGCGGTCGCCTCCCTCGGCGAGCCGCCCGACCACATCCGTACCCGCGTCGCCCCGGCCCGGAGGTAACCCCGATGTCCCTCAAGCGCTTCTTCCTCGGCACCCACCGACTCAAGCCGCTGCACATCGACCTGAACGGCTCCCCGGACCGGCTCGCCGCCGCCCTGCACGGCCTGGCCCACATGGTCCACCGCCGCCGCGACCTCGACGGACAGCGAATCCGCATCACCATCGTCGTCCGCAACCCCGAGAGCGGCCAGTGATCCGCGCTCGTGCCGAGTCCGGCGCCCGCCTGCTGATCCTGCTTGCCGTCGGGATCATGGCCGGTGCTGCGGCCTTCACCCACGTCCACGATCTGACCGTCGCCCACGGCCAGCCCGACTGGATCGGCTGGGCCAACGCGGTAGCCGTCGAGCTGATGGCCATCTACCTCGGGCTGGAGATCCGCGCCCGGCGCCGCGCTGGCCGACCGGTCGGCATGGTCGGCGTGCTCCTGGTCGCGTTCGCCCTGCTCTCCCTCGCCGCCCAGGTCGCGGAAGCCGAACCGTCCATCTGGGGCTGGATCGTCGCGGCCGTGCCGTCGCTGGCCTTCCTCGCCCTGGTCAAGGTCGTCCTGTCCAGCGCATCGGCCACCCCGCCGGCTCCCGAGCCGGACCAGCCCCAGGCCGACTGGTACGCCGAACCGGAGCAGCCCGTACCGCCGGCTCCCGTGGTGCCGTCGACCCCGGCCGCGGTGCTGCCTCCGCTCGGCGTCGTCCAGCCCAACCGGCCGCAGGTCGTGGGGATCATCCGATGACCGCTCCGACCCTGCCCGGCCTTGCCCCCGCCGCCCCGGCCCCGGCTGCTCCTCGACCGGGGTCGCGGGCGGCCCGCATGGCGCTGCCCCGCTCGGTCGACGTGCTCAAGCAGATCGCCACCGAGTACGGCGTTTGCATCTCCGACCGCTCGCCATGCGCCGCACCGCCCTCGACACCGGCCTGACCGAGGTCATCGACCTGCCCTGCGGCGCCACCCGCGAGGACAAGTGCCCGCCGTGCGCCAAGAAGAACCGCCGGCTGCGGCAGGCCCAGATCCGCGAGGGTTGGCACCGCGATGACGAGCCGCTACCCGGCCCGGAACCCGCAACCGAGGCACAGAAGTCTCTGATCCTGTTCCGGGCACACCTGGAGTTCTCCCGCGACGAGGCGGTCCGCGCCGCCCAGTGGGAGCAGGTCGCCGACATCGACGAGGCCATCCGCGAGGTGGAAGAGGCCATCGCCGCTGAGGGCCTGCGCGGGCGCGTCGGGCCACCCCACGCGGGCGTCGACGAGGACCAGGACGACGAGCCCGGCCGCCGGCGCAAGCGCTCCACCAAGCGGCGCCAGGATGCCCCAGACCTGCCACGGCGCAAGGTCGAGCGGCGCACCGTCGGCCGCACCTACACTGCCCCGGACGGCTCCACCTACCGGCCGTCGATGTGGCTGACCCTCACCCTCGACTCGTACGGCCCGGTCCGCCTGGACGGCACCCCGCTCAACCCCGACCGGTACGACTACCGCCGGGCGGCCTGGGACGCCGTGCACTTCCCTCGACTGCTCGACCGGTTCTGGCAGAACCTGCGCCGCTGCGAGGGCTGGAACGTCCAGTACGCCGGCTGCGTCGAGCCGCAACGCCGTCTCGCTCCACACGCGCACCTCGCCATCCGGGGCACGATCCCCCGGGACGTGCTGCGCACCGTGGCGGCGGCGACCTATCACCAGGTGTGGTGGCCGGCGGTCGACGTCCAGCGGTACGACCTCGACCGGCTCCCGGTCTGGGACGAGCAGGCAGCGGCGTGGGTCGACCCGGACACCCGCGAGCCGCTGACCACCTGGACGGACGCACTTGACGCCATCGACGACGACCGGGCCGCCGAGCCGGTGCACGTCGTCCGCTTCGGCGCCCAGGTCGACGCTCGCGGCGTCATGCCCGGCACCGAGGACGCCGAGCGGACCATCCGGTACGTCACGAAGTACATCACCAAGCACACCGGCGACTGCCACAAACCGACCACCGACCGGCAGCGGGCACACCTCGACCGGCTCTGGCAGCAACTCCAGATCACGCCCTGCACCGACCGGTGCGCCAACTGGCTGCTCTACGGCGTCCAGCCGCGCAAGGCACACGCCAAGCTCAAGCCCGGCCGCTGCAAAGGCAAGGTCCACCAACGAGACACCCTCGGCATCGGCGGCCGGCGCATCCTCATCTCCCGCGACTGGTCCGGCAAGACCCTCGCCGACCACAAGCACGACGTACGGGCCTGGGTCCGGGCACTGCTCGGTGCCACCACCGACAGCGCCACGGCCGGCGGCGCCGGGCAACTCGTCGACGAGCAGGGCGACACCGCCGAGCGGGTCCGGCACGCCTGGGAACTCGCCCGGCCAGACGACCCCGACGTGGGACCCCTGTCCCACCGGCTCATGCGTTCGATCAGCGAACGCGCCCGCTGGCGGGCCGAACTGCTCGCCGCCAAGGACCGGGCCGCGCAGGGGTCCTCAGATCTTTCGGCAACTCAACACAGCGCACAGCACCACGGGGAGGAGACGCAGTGAACGAGGAACTTTTGACCGTGCCGGAAGTGCTCGCCGAGCTGCGCGTACCGCGCTCGACCTGGTTCTACTGGCGGCAGACCGGCAAGGGGCCACGGGTGATCAAGCTCCCGAACGGGCAGCTTCGGGTCCGCCGGTCGGCGCTCGGGCGGTGGCTCGGTGAGCTGGAGCAGGACGCGGCGTGAAGAGCTACGAGGTCCAGATCTGGGAGATCGGCAAGCGCGCTGACCGGAAGGCTCGGCCCTGGCGGGTCCGTTGGGCGGTGGGTGGCCGGCGCTTCGAGGAGATGTTCCGTACCAAGGCTCTGGCGCACTCGTTCCGCGCCGAGCTTGTCCAAGCGGCCAACGCGGGGGAGCCCTTCGACCCGGCAACCGGTCGCCCGGTCTCCGAGGCGAGGACCAAGAACCCCACCACCTGGTACGCGCACAGCCGCGCGTACGTCGAGATGAAGTGGCCCCGGGCGGCGGCCAAGACCCGGCGGTCGATCGTCGAGGCGTTGACCTCCATCACGGTGACCCTGACCCGGCCGACCAAGCGGGGCCGACCGGATGACGCCCTGCTCCGTGAGGCGCTGTACCTCTACGGGCTGAACCCCCGTCGCTACCTCTACGGGCTGAACCCCCGTCGCTGGTCCGAGGAGATCCCCTCCGAACATGCGGCGGCGCTGGCCTGGCTGGAAACCGCGTCCCTGCCGGTCGTCGAGCTGGACTCGCCCGCGATGGTCCGCCGGGTCCTCGACAGCCTGTGCGTACGCCTCGACGGCAAGCCCGCGGCTGCCTCCACCGTCCAGCGGAAGCGGGCCACCTTCTACAACACGCTCGGGTACGCCGTCGAGCTGGAGCTGATCGACTCCAACCCGGTCGACCGGGTGCAGTGGACCGCCCCGGAGGTGGCGCAGTCCATCGACCGACGGGTGGTGGCAAGCCCGGCTCAGGTTGCCGCGCTGCTGGAGGCGGTCAAGTCTCTCGGCAAACGGGCCGACAAAGTGACGGCGTTCTTCGGCTGCCTCTACTACGCGGGCATGCGCCCCTCTGAGGCGGCGGACCTGCGGCGGGACGACTGCGACCTGCCTGGCCGCTGCGTCGGCTGCGGGGCCGACTTCGACGACCTGGCGGCGGTCAAGCCGTCCGGAACCTGCGATCACGAGAAGATCGAATACCGCTGGGGTCGCCTGGTGCTCGCCGGCACCTCGCCGCGCGCCGGCTCGCGCTGGACCGATGACGGCGGCTCGCACGAGCGGCGCGGCCTCAAGCACCGGGCGCGGCAGGAAACCCGAACCGTTCCGATCCCGCCCCGGCTCGTCGAGCTGCTGTGCGCGCACGTCGAGAATCACGGCGTTAGCCCGGATGGTCGCTTCTTCCGGGGCCTGCACGGCGGACCGCTCTCCGAATCGGTCTACGACCGGTGGTGGAAACTCGCTCGCGAGAAGGCGCTGACCGAGGCTCAGGCAGCCTCGCCGCTGGCCCGTCGTCCCTATGACCTACGTCACGCGGCGGCCTCGCTCTGGCTGAATGCCGGCGTCCCGCCGACCGAGGTCGCCCGGCGCCTGGGCCACGGCGTCGCCGTCCTGCTCCGCGTCTACGCCAACTGCATCGATGGGGGAGACGACACCATGAACGACAAGATCGGCGATGCCCTGGCGTAAGGTGCTGCCGGCCTGGGCGATGTTCGCGGGTGCCCGGCTGTGTGGGGATGTGGACGAGGTGCGCTAAAAGGAGGGGGTGAAGTTGCCCACGTCGCAAGACTCGACCCGGCCTGAGGTTCATGTCGCGGTTGGTCCGATTCCAGCTACTGATGGTCCGGTGCCGGAACTGCGGCTCTGGGGCATCCGCCGGTCGATCGCGCTGGCTGTGACGGCTGCGTTGTTGCTGGTCGTGGGTTTGTTTGCTGCGGCGCTTCGGTACGCCGGTTGGCCTGGCCTTGAGCGGGATGGAACGGTCACAGCAGCCACCCTGTTCGACCTCTTGAAGCTTGTCTTCGCCGTTGTGGCGGGCGTCGGTGGTGTCGCAGCCCTGGTCGTCGCTTATCGGCGGCAGCGAGTAGCAGAGCACGCAAACGCCTTGGCGGAAATCGATCAAAAACTGGCGCACGCTGCTGATCTGCGTGCCGAAGTGACCAAAGCTCTTGCTGAGGCGGCCGACGAACGGGCAAAAATCGAGACTGATCGCAACGGCGTCCGGCTGTTCAACGAACGCTTCACCAAGGCATCCGAGCAGCTCGGATCGGAGAAGGCTGCCGTCCGTCTGGCGGGCGCCTACGCGATGGCTGGCCTTGCTGATGACTGGCGGGAGGGGCGACAGACCTGCATTGACGTCCTCTGCGCCTACCTCCGCATGCCCTACACCCCACCCCCGGACGCTTCGAACGAAGCACCGGCACAGGCCGACGACCCGGCGCCGGCTGTGGACGTGGGCACGGCGTGGACCGCTCGCGAAGAGCGGGAGGTGCGTCATACCGTCATCCGTCTCATCGGTAGGCACTTGCGCCTTGCTGACGACAATGCAACCTCCTGGCGTGGCTACGACTTCGACTTCACTGGCGCAGTCTTTGACGGCGGGGACCTCGCGGACGTCACGTTCAGTGGTGGGCGCGTGTCCTTCGCCGAGGCCCAGTTCATTGCTGGACGCTCGTACTTCGCTGGGGCAGTGTTCAGTGGCGGGCAGGTGTCCTTCGCCAAGGCGGTGTTTGCCGGCATGGAGGTGTCATTCGACGGGGCCGTGTTCAGTGGTGGGCGGGTGTCCTTCGCCAGGGCGGTGTTCAAAGGTGTGCGTGTGTCGTTCGACGGGGCGGAATTCAAAAGTGGGCGAGTGCACTTCCTCAACGCGGTGTTCAGCGATGGGGCTACATCGTTCGACGGAGCGGTGTTTGGCCGGACGGTGTCCTTCGGCGAGGCGGTGTTCAGTGGCGGGCGTGTCTCCTTCGAGGAGGCAGACTTTGAAGTCCCGCCGAGATTCGACAGTTGGCCCGGAGGGCGGCCTCCGGACGGCCTCATCTTGCCGAGGTCGTGAGCCCCTGTGGGCGTGGGTAGATGGTGGGCGGGCTGTCCCGCCCGGCCTGAACCGGGAAGAGAAGCAGCAGCTCAGCACGGCTAACCGGTACAAAATCGCGGACGCCCTGTAAATCCGTCGCGAAAGCTACAGAGGTTCGAATCCTCTACCCGCCACCAGGGGCCGCTTTTATGAGCCTCACTCGTTCCCGCTTCAGCCGACGAGACGTGACGCGGCGAGCAGGGGCACCGACAGCTCCCGCCCTGCCCGGCAGTAGGCCCCGGTGGCGGTTTGGAAGCCGGCTTGGAGTTGGCAGGCAGATTCTGGCCTGGTGGTCCGTGCCGTATTCGTGTCGCAGGGCGGGGGATGGATCGCGTATCAGCAGGTCAGCCCCGTGAGCTTCGTGGTCTTGAAAGCCTCTCAGCCGCGTACACGCTCCCGGCGGACGACGGCCACGCGTGTCGCACGGGGCCTCCACAAGATCGTTCTGGGTGTAGCGTCCACATCGCATTAATGATCATGCGGTGGCCGTCTCGCGCCGACCAGGGTTCGGCAGCAAGATCTCAAACGGCGGCTGCCGTACGAGAAAGTTCCGGGGCGGCCACCGCGCGGCCGTCCAGGAGGGAGTAGGAGAGCATGAATCTCACCCGGAAGGTGCTGGCGTCGGTCGCCGCGCTGGCCGCGTCGTTCGCCGCGGTGCAGGTGATCACCGAGGCGCCGTCGCAGGCCGCTGTTTCGTGTTCGGGGACGGTCACTTACCGCAAGGCGGTCCCGGCGAGCAACCCGGTGATGGAGTTGGTCATCTACTACAACAGCACGAACGGCGGCACCAACAGCGCCTGCGTCAACCATCTCGGCGCGGCGTACGGGAAGCCCGCCCCGACCTGGGTGCACATCTCGCGGTGCGCTCAGACCTCGGGCAAGGGCAACGCCTGCGCGATTACCGAGGCGTCCACTACCGACGATGGCGTCTACTCGTACTACGCGGGTCCGCGCGGCGTCACCGGCACCGCCAACAACTGCGTGTCCGCGTCCGGCGGAATACTCTGGAACAACCAATCGTACTCGATCGTCAGCGGCACCCAGGGCTGCTGAGCGGCCACGGTGACCGCTAAGGGTGGGCACCGCGCGCCGGTGCGGGCGGACGGCCCTCGGGGCGTCCGCCCGCGCCCGTAAGCTCGTCCCGAGCGGCTGCAGGGCGCCCGCCGGAAGGGCTACACCTGCCTACTGCATGAGGTCGTGTCGCATGTGTGTCGCCAGCAGGGCGAGACAGCCCATAAGGCCAGGTCAGGGCTTTGAGTGTGGCGCACTGTAAGTCCGCCGCGAAAGCTGCGGAGGTTTCGAAACCTCAACCTGCCACCCGCCGGGGCCACGACCCGGAAGGACGATCCCGCCGACGAGCGCCCCACGCCCGCCCGCGCGGGCCTGGGCGTTCGCTCGCCATGTACGAGCTGGCAGGACATCCCGCTACGGACAGGACGGCCGGCGGAGACGGCAACCTGACGTGAATGAGGGACGGGACACGCTGGCACTTAGACACGACATAGGTATGGTGGTCTATGCGTGTTCAGTCGACCGGGCCCTTCGTGCGTATCACGTCATGACATAGCGTGACGATCCGCAGGGTGGGGCTTTGCGTGGTTCGATCTGTTCGTGGTGAAGGTCTGATTCTGCAGTAGGCGCAGTGGTCGAGCGGGCCTGGCTGCCCTGATCTGGCTGGCAGCCCAGGTGTTCCTCAGACCGAACGGCGCGACCTCCGCGCCAGTCGGATCGACGCAGCTCCCACAGCTTCTCTGAGGTGGTGCCGTATGGCAGCATCATGGGCACTTGTCATTGTTGTGTCTTCCTGACGACAGGAGCAATCATGTCTGGTCGAAAGCTGGGCCGACTGCTTGGCTCGCTCTTCCTCCTGGCCGCGCTGCTCGGCGCTGGCGCCGGCGTTGGCGCAGGAACCCCTGCGGACCTCAGCGTCTCCGGAGCCGAGCGGCCTACGGACATCGTCTGGCAGTGAACCTCGCCTGTCCCCTTCCCGTCTGTCCGGGCAACAGGACCGCCGCGCCGGTGACGCCGCGTCGCGCCTGATTCCAAGAAGGAGCCGGATGATCGGGCGCAATCGATCACGACGCAGGTCGTCCGAGGACGCCTGGATCATCACGGCTCCTTTGGCCTTGGTGGCGGTGGTCTGTGCCACCACCACCGCACTGGTCGTCGATGAGCGTTTCGGCCGTTGGCCGCTGGCCGCATTGCTGCTCATCCTCATGATCGCGGCGGGCCTGCCGTTGCTGAGCGTCATCGTTCGCCGGCAGACACTCGGCGTCACGATTACCGAGCTTCCACTCGTTCTCGCGCTCTACTACCTGCCACCGTTGACGGTGGTTCTCGCCTACACACTAGCCTCGCTGATTGTCCACGTCCGTCAGCGAATGTCCGCTCCGAAGATCTGGTTCAACGTAGCGCGAGCTGCGGCCGGAGCTTCGCTGGCCACCCTGGTGCTTCAGGCGTTTCGGCCGCTGTCCGGCGTCGGCCCGCGGACCTGGGGAAGCATCTTCGTGGCGGTCAGCATGTTGTTGCTGGTCAGCGTCTTGGCGGTGACTGCGGTGCATACGCTGCTGCACGGCTGGCAGACCGGCCGCGGCATCCTGCGCACATCGAAGTCCGGGCTCCTCATCTCCGGCATCAACGTATGCCTCGCGCTGATCGTGCTGATGGTCGTGCAAGCCACCTGGTGGTCGTTGCTGCTGTTGGCCGCGCTCGGTGTCGGCCTGGCCCTGGTCTATCGAACGTACGAGCAGTTCTTCCGCCAGCATCGCACCCTCACCGATCTGTATGACCTGACCCGGGCCGTCATGGAGAGCGGGCAGAGCGGGGCGATCGCCGACGCCCTGCTCGGCCGGGTCCGTGCGTTGATGCAGGCCGAGTACGCCACCCTCTGGCTGCCCGCGCAGGGGCCGTACCCGGAGACCCTGCTGACCGCCCGGGTGGACGACCCGGGCCTGCTGGACATCGTGCGCACTCCGCCGGTGGTCCGGGAGGTGGTGCGAAAGAGTGGCCGGAGCGTCGCCGTCGGCCGGATCGTCACCACCGACGCGACGCTGCGGCCTCTCCTGACCGAACATGGGATCAAGGACATTGTGGTCGTCCCGTTGCGCTCGGGGCAGGTGGTCATCGGCGCGTTGGAGGTCGCCAACCGACTCGGTGACAGCAATCACTTCACTGCGGCCGACATCGCGGTCTTCGAGACAGTTGCCGCGCATGCCGCCGTCGCCCTTGAGAACTCTCGCCTGGTTGACCGGCTGCGCCATGATGCCGATCACGACACGCTGACCAAGCTGCCCAACCGGCGGCGGCTGACCGCCGCGGTGACCGAGGCGGTCAAGATTCGGGCACCGGGCGAGGCGGTGGCGCTTCTGCTGTTCGACGTCGAGCGCTTGCGGCAGGTCAACGAGACGCTCGGTCACGCGGCCGGCGACAAGGTCCTCATCGAGGTCGCCAAACGGCTGCGTGCCTGCGCACCCTCTTCGGCGCTGGTCGGCCGCGCCGGTGGCGATGAGTTTCTGGTGACCCTGCGGCTGGAGAGCGCCGAGGCGGCGCTGGAGTTGGCCGGGCAGCTGCGGGAGCAGATTCGCGACGAGATGGTCTTCGACGCGCTCACCCTCGACGTGGACACTGCCGTCGGGGTCGCCGTGCATCCGGATCACGGCAGCGAGGCGGTGGCGCTACTCCAACGGGTGGACCTGGCCGCGACGGCGGCGAAGTCGGTCCCGGGCAGCGTGCAGCTCTACAGCCCGGCGCTGGAGTCCCGGTTGCTGCGACGGCTGGGCCTCGCCGGCGATCTGCGCAGGGCGCTGGATGACGGCGAGCTGGAGGTCTACTTCCAACCCAAGGTGACGCTGCGGGACCGGCGCCTGGTCGGGGTGGAGTGTCTGGCCCGCTGGGAGCATCCCGTGCACGGCACGGTGGCCCCGGAAGACTTCGTCGCGGTGGCCGAGCACACCGGCCAGCTGGGCCGGCTCACCGAGTTCGTGCTCCGGGAGAGCCTGCGGTACAGCCGGAACTGGAGCCACGGCGAGCAGCCGCTCGCCGTGTCGGTCAACCTCGCCGCCCGCACCCTCACCGACCAACATTTCCCCGCCCTGGTGCGGGAGCTGCTCGACGAGTACGAAGTGCCGCCGCAGCGGCTCACCTTGGAGATCACCGAGTCCGGCGTCCTGGATGGCACCGAACGTCCGATGCCGACCCTGCGGTGCCTGCGTGACCTCGGCGTCCGGCTCTCGGTGGACGACTTCGGCACCGGCAACTCGTCCCTGGCGCAGCTGCGCCGGCTACCGGTGAACGAGGTGAAGGTCGACCGGTCGTTCGTGCAGGGGATGGCGACCGATCCGGGCGACCTGGCCATCGTGAACGCGGTGGTGACGCTCTCCCAGCAGTTCGGCCTGGCGGTGGTCGCCGAGGGCGTGGAGAGCGAGCTGACCCTGGAGCTGCTCCAGGACATCGGCTGCGAGATCGGCCAGGGCTTCCTGTTCAGCCGGCCGCTGCCCTACGAGCGGCTGGAGGCCTGGTTCGGCGCCCAAGCCGACCCGGAGGGGGTCGCCGCCGGCGAGCTGCCCCGTCTGCGTGCGGTGCCCTGAGCTGCACGGACGCGGGAAGGGGGGATCCGATTTCACCTCGGCGGCAAGGTCGTGTACTGTTTCCCCTGCGCGACACCCCACGGGGTGATCGAGCAGGCCCCCTTAGCTCAGTCGGCAGAGCGTCTCCATGGTAAGGAGAAGGTCTACGGTTCGATTCCGTAAGGGGGCTCAGAGGGTTCAGCTGGACCCACCTGCGGCGGTGTAGCTCAGATGGCAGAGCAAGCGGCTCATAATCGCTGTGTCGCCGGTTCAAGTCCGGCCACCGCTACTCTCGCCCGCCGGGTCATCTCGATGGTCGGTGGGATGGGCGCCGAAGGCGCCCACTTTGCATGTCTGCGCGGCAATCGCGTAGGCTGATGCGCTGTAGTTGTTACCCGTTATCGAGGAAGGCACTCCGCCGTGGCGAAGGCGACCGATGTCCGGCCGAAGATCACTTTGGCGTGTGTGGAGTGCAAGGAGCGCAACTACATCACGCGCAAGAACCGTCGTAACGACCCGGACCGCATTGAGCTGAAGAAGTTCTGCCCGCGCGACGGCCGGCACACGGCCCACCGCGAGACCCGCTGACTCCCGGCCGGCTCGCCGGCCCGGTTCCGCAGCACTTCCGAACGCCGATCCGCACGGACGGCGGCCCCAAGCCGCCAGCCCGTCCGGATCGGCGTTTCTGCTTTACGTGTAGGTTCGCGGCATGTCCCTGGACCCGTCCTTCGTCGGCCGGACGTATCCGCCGACCGCCCCCTACCAGGTGGGCCGAGAAAAGATCCGCGAGTTCGCCACCGCTATCGGTGCCACCGACCCGGCCCACCACGACCCTGAGGCCGCCCGGGCGCTCGGTCACCCCGACGTGGTCGCCCCGCCGACCTTTCCGGTGATCGTGACCATGGCCGCCAGCCGGCAGATCATCGAGGACCCGGCGCTCGGCGTCGACTACAGCCGGGTCGTCCACGGCGACCAGCGCTTCGCGTACACCCGGCCGGTGGTGGCCGGCGACGAGCTGGTCTGCGTCAACACCATCGAGGAGATCAACAACCGGGGTGGGCACGGCTTCCTGACCACCCGCACCGACGTGAGCACCGCCGCCGGCGAGCCGGTGGTGGCCGTCTGGTCCAAGCTCGTCGTACGCGGGGAGGACTGACCGTGGAGCTGCCCACCCAGACGTTCCGGGTGACCCGTGCGGACCTGGTCCGCTACGCGGGCGCCTCGGGCGACTTCAACCCCATCCACTGGAGCGACCGCACCGCCACCAAGGTCGGCCTGCCCGGAGTCATCGCCCACGGCATGTTCACGATGGCGCTCGTCGGCCGGGCGGTGTCCGCCTGGGCCGGTGCGCCGGATGCGGTGGTCGACTTCGGCGTGCGCTTCACCCGCCCGGTGGTCGTGCCGGACACCGACGAGGGCACCGAGATCGTGGTCAACGCGGTGGTCAAGGAGGTCACCGAGGCGGGCCTGACCAGGCTCGACATCACCGCGACCTGCCACGGGGACAAGGTCCTCTCGCAGGCCCGGGCAACCGTCCGGACGCCTCGCTGAGGGGCGTGTCGACGCGCGAGGGGTAGACCGGTTGGGAAAGTCGCCCGACTACCCGTACACTGGTCCGCCGTGGGGCAAGTGACCCCCACCCGGCACTGCGCTGCTCGGGTTGGGGGTGAGTTGTCGCACAGGGGTGTAGCTCAATTGGCAGAGCAGCGGTCTCCAAAACCGCAGGCTGCAGGTTCAAGTCCTGTCACCCCTGCGCCTCAGGCCTGACCGCTCCCGTGGGTCGCGCCGCCGTACGGCGGCGTTCGGCTCGTGGTGGTGGCACCGGCGGGGTGGTTCCGAGGCATTCGGGCCCTCCCGGCCGGTCCGCCGGCCGCGGCCCGTCGCGGGACGGTTGGTCCGGCCGGCGTGACCACACGCCGCGCACGCCCCATCGGCGTGCGACCCGAGATCCCGCACGGAGGGCGAAGTGGCCGAGAACAAGCGGCGCGGCGAGGACGCCGGCGACGAGCGTCTGCCTGAGGACGCGGTCGTCGACCCGGCCGCAGACGACGCCACCAGCGAGGACGAGCCGGTTTCCCGGGGCGGCACCGCCACCCGTGAGCGGGCCCGCGCCGAGTCGACCGAGGGTCGGAAGACCCGCAAGGACACCGAGCGGATCGGACTCTTCGCCCGTATCGCGCGGTTCTTCCGCGAGGTCGTGGCCGAGCTGCGTAAGGTCATCTGGCCGACCCGCAAGGAGCTGCTGACCTACACGGCTGTGGTGGTCACCTTCGTCGCGGTGATGCTGACGATCGTGGCCGGCCTGGACTACGGCTTCGCGAAGGCGGTCCTGTGGGTCTTCGGTAACCCCAGCTGACCGGCTACCAGCGATACTGACGGAAGTGAGCGAGCGTGCCTGAGTACGACGAGACCGCCGAGACCCCGGGCGAGCAGTCCACGGTGGCGACGGCGGCCAACAACGAGTCGGTCGAGGCCGCCAGCGAGTCGGAATTCCCGACCACCGAGCCCGCACCGGAGGAGGAGTTCGACCCGGTCGCCGAGCTGCGCCAGAAGCTGCGCTACGCGCCCGGCGACTGGTACGTGGTGCACTCGTACGCCGGCTACGAGAACAAGGTCAAGACCAACCTCGAGACCCGGATCACCTCCCTCGACATGGAGGACTTCATCTACCAGGTCGAGGTGCCGACCCGGGAAGAGGTCGAGGTCAAGAACGGGAAGCGGTCGCAGGTTCAGGCGAAGGTCTTCCCGGGCTACATCCTGGTCCGGATGGAGTTGACCGCCGAGTCCTACTCCTGCGTCCGGAACACCCCGGGGGTCACCGGGTTCGTCGGCGCGACCGACCGGGCCGACCGGCCGGCGCCGCTGAGCCTCGACGAGGTGCTGAAGTGGCTGGCCCCGGCGGTCGAGGCCGTGGAGAAGAAGGCCAAGCCCGAGGTCAGGGTCCTCGACTTCGAGGTTGGTGACTCGGTCACCGTCACCGACGGCGCCTTCGCCTCGCTGCCGGCGACGATCAGCGAGATCAACGCCGACCAGCAGAAGCTCAAGGTGCTGGTGTCGATCTTCGGCCGGGAGACGCCGGTCGAGCTCAACTTCAACCAGGTCGCCAAGATCTGACGTACGCCGTGCACCGGCGGTGGGCTCCCGGCCCGCCGCCGGTGCGTTGTTTCTCCGTCCTGTCGGACCTCGGCCGAGGCGGCGGCGGACGGCTGCGCTACCCTAGAACGTCGGCTGTCCGCACCGCGCTGACCGTGCGCGCTCGCGGCGGGCGAAAATCCCAGTTCCAAGCCCCAGGAAGAGACATGCCTCCGAAGAAGAAGCTCGTCAAGACGTTCACGCTTCAGCTGCCGGCGGGCCAGGCCACCCCGGCGCCGCCGGTCGGCCCCGCGCTCGGCCAGCACGGCGTGAACATCATGGAGTTCTGCAAGTCCTACAACGCGCAGACCGAGTCGCAGCGGGGCGACATCGTCCCCGCCGAGATCAGCGTGTACGAGGACCGGACCTTCACCTTCGTGCTGAAGACCCCGCCCGCCGCCCGGCTGCTGATCAAGGCCGCCGGCGTGCAGAAGGGCTCGGGTGTCCCGCACAAGGAGAAGGTCGGCTCGCTGACCCGTGCCCAGGTGCGCGAGATCGCCGAGAAGAAGATGGCGGACCTCAACGCCAACGACCTCGACCAGGCCGAGAAGATCATCGCCGGCACCGCCCGGTCGATGGGCCTGACGGTCACCGACTGACCTCGCCGCACCGCTCCACTCGATCAGTTCGTGGGAGGGTCGCGGACGTCGCGGGCCCGCCAAAGACCACAGGAGTAACCAGACATGCAGCGCAGCAAGAACTACCGCAAGGCCGCCGAGGTCATCGACCGGTCGAAGCTCTACTCCCCGGCCGAGGCTGTCAAGCTGGCCAAGGAGACCACCAACCTCAAGTTCGACGCCACGGTCGAGGTCGCCATGCGCCTCGGCGTCGACCCCCGCAAGGCGGACCAGATGGTTCGCGGCACGGTCAACCTGCCGCACGGCACCGGTAAGACCGCCCGCGTGATCGTCTTCGCCGCCGGCGTGAAGGCCGAGGAGGCCGCCGCCGCGGGTGCCGACGAGGTGGGCACCGACGAGCTGGTCGCCCGTATCCAGGGCGGTTGGCTGGACTTCGACGCGGCGATCGCCACCCCGGACCAGATGGCCAAGATCGGCCGGATCGCGCGGATCCTGGGCCCGCGCGGCCTGATGCCGAACCCGAAGACCGGCACGGTGACCATGGACGTCGCCAAGGCCGTCTCGGACATCAAGGGCGGCAAGATCACCTTCCGGGTGGACAAGCACTCCAACCTGCACCTGATCATCGGCAAGGCCTCGTTCTCCGAGTCCCAGCTGATCGACAACTACGCGGCGGTGCTGGACGAGGTGCTGCGCTCGAAGCCGTCCGCGGCCAAGGGCAAGTACCTGAAGAAGGTCACCCTCACCACCACCATGGGCCCGGGCGTCCCGGTCGACCCGAACGCGGTGAAGAACCTGACCGAGGCTTCGGCCGAGGCCTGAGTACGACTGCCCCGACGGGGCCCCGCCACGTGAGTGGCGGGGCCCCGTTCGTCTGTTCGTCGTGGCAGGCTCGGCTCATGCTGTTGGAGGACGTCTGGTTCCGCTATCACCGGCGCGGCCCGTGGGTGCTACGAAAGGCCGGGGTGCGGATCGACCCGGGCGAGGCGGCGGTGGTGCTCGGCCGCAACGGTGTGGGCAAGTCCACACTCCTCCAGCTCGCCGCGGGTGGGCTCCGGCCGACCCGGGGTCGGGTCGTCGACCGGCCCGGCGCCGTCGGCTGGGTGCCGGAGCGCTTTCCCGCCGACCAGCCGTTCACCGTGGCGCAATATCTCACCGCGATGGGCCGGCTGGCCGGCCTCTCCGGGCCAGCGGCCGACCGGGCGGTGCGGCGCTGGGTGGACCGGCTCGGCCTGACCCGGTTCGAGGGGGTCCGGTTGCCCCAGTTGTCGAAGGGCACCGCCCAGAAGGTCGGCCTGGCCCAGGCGCTGCTGCGGCCGCCCGGCCTGCTCGTTCTGGACGAGCCGTGGGAGGGGCTCGACGCCGCCGCCCGCGAGCTGGTGCCGGAGTTCATCGACGAGGTGCTCGCCGACGGCGGCATGGCGCTGGTCAGCGACCACCGCGGCGAGACGGTGCGGCTGCCCGGCGCCCGGCAATGGACGGTCGACGGCGGCACGGTGACCGAGGAGGCGCCGTCCGGGGGCGTAGCCATGGCGGTGGTCGAGCTGGCGGTCCCGGCCGACCGGGTCACGGCCGCCGTCGCCCGGTTGCGCGCCGACGGACACCACGTCCTCCGGGTACGCGACCACCCCGCCCCGCCTCCCGCCACGCGACCCGACGCCGATCCGCCGCCTGTCTCGCCCCCGATCCGGGGTCGATACCCGACTCGGAGAGCGGCGTGCCGGAAGAGCGGGGCCTGACCGGTCCGGCTCGGGAGGTGACCCGGTGAGCGCGCTGGTCCGGCTGCGGCTCGCCGGGTTTCTGCGTACCGGACGGGCGCTGGCGCCGGTGTTGGCCGGCCTGTTGGCCCTCGGCGTCCTCTACGGCGGCGGCCGGGCCCGGCCGGCGGAGGCGTACGGCGTCTCCGCGGTGGTGCTCTTTCCGGTGCTGGCCTGGCAGACGAAGATTCTGCTGGACGTGGAGCCGGACGGGCAGCGTCGGCTGGCCCGAGTGCTGGTCGGCCCGGCCCGTGAGCACCTCGCCGGCCTGCTCGCCGCGGTGGTGGCCGGGCTCGGCACGGTGGCCGTCGCGATGGTCTTTCCCTGGCTGGTGGGCGGGGTGACCGGCACCACCGGCCCGGGGGACCGGCCGGTGGCCGCCGGGGTGGCGCTCGGACTCTGGGCACACCTGCTCGCCCTGCCGGCGGCGGTGGCGGTGGGCGCGCTGGCCAGCCGGGCGATCACCCGCAGCGCCGGGTACGGCGTGGTCGTGCTGACGCTGGGCGTGGTCGGGGTGCTGGTCCTCGGGCTCTCCGGCTCGGTGGCGCCGTGGCTGGTGCCGCCGGTGCTGCCGACCGCCCGGGCGCTGACCGGCGAGCTGGCGATCGCCTCCGGCCTGCTGCTGACCGCCTGGGCGTCGGCCTGGGCGGCCGTGGCCCTGACCGGGTACGCCTGGAGCCGCCGCACCCGCCCTTGACCCTGCCTGCGCCTCCGGGTCCGCGCGATCTTGGAGCCCGGGCCGAGGGTGGGTGAGCGAGGGCACTCGGGGGGGCGATTTGGTGGCACCGGGTCACGTCGCGTAGTCTTCGCGGGTAGTTCCACCCAGAGACCGCTGGTCACCGTGCCCCGGCACGGTCGAAGGTCCCGCGATGACGGGCGACCCGCGCAGGGCGGCAAGCGAAAATCGGTGCTGTGCGTGGTCCGCCGACCAGGCCCGTGTGCCGGCCCTCGCCCCGTGCGCCCTGCGCCGGGGCTTTTTCGTTGTCGTGATGCCTCCGCGCCGGCGCGAGCCTCCGCTCGTCGCCGGCGTACCAGCTCCGAGTAACGAGAGAGGAGGGACATGGCGGACAAGCCGATCCGGGCTGACAAGGCCACGGCCGTCGTCGAGCTGACCGAGAGCTTCCGCAACGCGGGGGCCACCGTGCTGACCGAGTACCGCGGGCTCACGGTTTCTCAGCTCACCCAGCTGCGGCGCTCGCTCGGCAAGGAGACCACCTACACGGTCGCGAAGAACACGCTGGCGAAGCGTGCCGCGACCGACGCGGGCATCTCCGGCCTCGACGAGCTGTTCACCGGTCCTACCGCGCTGACTTTCGTTTCGGGCGACGTCGTCGAGGCGGCGAAGGGGCTTCGCGACTTCGCGAAGGCCAACCCGAAGCTCGTCATCAAGGGCGGTGTCTTCGAGGGCAAGGCCATCACCGCGGCCGAGGTCACGAAGCTCGCCGACCTGGAGTCCCGCGAGGTGCTGCTGGCGAAGCTGGCCGGCGCCATGAAGGGCAACCTGAGCAAGGCCGCGGCCCTGTTCCAGGCTCCGCTCGCCAAGACCGCGCGTCTGGCGGCCGCCCTGCAGGACAAGCGCGAGAAGGAGGGCGCCGAGGCGGCCTGAGGCCACCCGGCGCACCCACGTTCTTAGTTAAACCATTCAGGAAAGGACGCCAGCCATGGCGAAGCTCAGCACCGAAGAGCTGCTCGACGCGTTCAAGGAGATGACGCTGATCGAGCTCTCCGAGTTCGTGAAGCAGTTCGAGGAGACCTTCGAGGTCACCGCCGCCGCTCCGGCCGCGATGATGATGGCCGGTCCGGCCGCCGGCGGTGCCGCCGCCGAGGCCGAGCCGGAGAAGGACGAGTTCGACGTCGTCCTCGAGGCCGACGGTGGCAAGAAGATCCAGGTCATCAAGGTCGTGCGTGAGCTGACCGGCCTGGGCCTGAAGGAGGCCAAGGACCTGGTCGAGGCCGCGCCGAAGCCGGTTCTGGAGAAGGTCAACAAGGAGACCGCCGACAAGGCCAAGGCCAAGCTCGAGGGCGAAGGCGCCAAGGTCACCCTCAAGTGACCTTGAGGTCGACCTGACGCGCGTCCGGCTCACGTGAGCCGGGGCACACCGCGTCTCGGCGGGCGGTGATCCGGAGACGGATCGCCGCCCGCTGTGGTTGGCGGGGCTCCGGCGGCAGCGGCGTGAGCAGGGCGTCCGCGTCCGGCGTGCGACTCGGGCAGTGACGTCTGTGGCTAGTCCGTCGGGGGGAAAGCCACCTCGACCGGTAACCGGCCCTTGACGCGGCACGGCCTGGCAGGCACGCTGGCAGCAGCAAGACCTTCCGCGCTTGCAACGGCCGCCTCTCGGGAATGGCAGCGATAGCACCACGGCTGCCGCAACCGAGCGGCCCGGCAGGAGCGTCGCGTTCCGAGCGGCCCGGTAGACCCGGTTTTTTCGGGGTCCCGAGGCAAGTTCCGCGACGACCTGCGGGGTGGGCTGGACAGCGGTTAGCCTCTCGGCTACACTGCTAGTTTGCGCTGCCTTCCGAATTGACCCCTGCTCGGAAATGTCCGTTTGTGGATAATTTCTGGTGGGGTCATTGGAGTGCACGCGTACCAGCCGTTATGCAGCACCGGTCCTCGGAAGGACGCATCTTGGCAGCTTCCCGCCCTGCGAAGACCAGTCGTACGTCGAGCGCTTTCGCGCCCCGCCGAGTTTCTTTCGGCAGGATCACCGAACACCTCGAGGTCCCCAACCTCCTCGCCATCCAGAACGAGTCCTTCGACTGGCTGGTCGGCAACGAGGCTTGGCAGGGCCGGTCGGCGGACGACCCGCACGCACGCTCGGGTCTCGCGGAGATCCTCGACGAGATCAGTCCCATTGAGGACTTCTCCGGCACCATGTCGCTCTCCTTCTCGGCTCCGCGCTTCGACGAGGTCAAGGCCTCGATCGAGGAGTGCAAGGAGAAGGACCTGACCTACTGCGCCCCGCTGTTCGTGACGGCGGAGTTCACCAACAACACCACCGGCGAGATCAAGAGCCAGACGGTGTTCATGGGTGACTTCCCGATGATGACGCCGAAGGGCACCTTCATCATCAACGGCACCGAGCGCGTCGTGGTGAGCCAGCTCGTCCGCTCGCCGGGCGTCTACTTCGACAAGCAGCCGGACAAGACCTCCGACCGCGACCTCTCCAGCGTCAAGGTCATCCCGAGTCGGGGTGCCTGGCTGGAGTTCGACATCGACAAGCGCGACACGGTCGGCGTTCGCATCGACCGTAAGCGCCGGCAGGCCGTCACCGTCCTGCTCAAGGCCATCGGGTGGTCGGCGGAGCAGATCCGCGAGAAGTTCGGCTGGTCCGAGCTGATGATGACCACGCTCGAGAAGGACCACATCGCCGGCCAGGACGAGGCCCTGCTCGACATCTACCGCAAGCTCCGCCCTGGCGAGCCGCCGACCCGTGAGAACGCCCAGACCCTGCTGGACAACCTCTTCTTCAACCCGAAGCGGTACGACGTCGCCAAGGTCGGGCGCTACAAGTTCAACAAGAAGCTCGAAGTGGACGTGCCGATCACCACCGGCACGCTGACCGAGGACGACATCGTCGCCACCGTGGAATATCTCTGCCGGCTGCACGCCGGTGAGGAGGGCTACGAGGCCGACGACATCGACCACTTCGGCAACCGCCGCCTGCGTACCGTGGGCGAGTTGATCCAGAACCAGGTCCGGGTCGGCCTGTCCCGGATGGAGCGCGTCGTCCGCGAGCGGATGACCACCCAGGACGTCGAGGCGATCACTCCGCAGACCCTGATCAACATCCGCCCGGTGGTGGCGGCGATCAAGGAGTTCTTCGGCACGTCGCAGCTGTCCCAGTTCATGGACCAGACCAACCCGCTGGCGGGCCTGACCCACCGGCGCCGGCTGAGCGCGCTCGGCCCGGGTGGTCTGTCCCGGGAGCGGGCCGGCTTCGAGGTGCGCGACGTGCACCCGTCCCACTACGGCCGGATGTGCCCGATCGAGACGCCGGAAGGCCCGAACATCGGTCTGATCGGCGCACTCTCCACCTTCGCCCGGGTCAACCCGTTCGGCTTCATCGAGACGCCGTACCGGAAGGTCGTCGACGGTCGGGTCACCGACCAGATCGACTACCTGACCGCGGACGAGGAGGACCGGTTCGTCAAGGCGCAGGCCAACGCCCCGCTGAACGCCGACGGGTCGTTCGCCGAGGACCGCGTCCTGGTCCGCCGTAAGGGTGGTGAGACCGAGGACGTGCCGCCGTCGGCCGTGGACTACATGGACGTCTCGCCGCGGCAGATGACCTCCGTCGCGACCGCGATGATTCCGTTCCTTGAGCACGACGACGCCAACCGCGCGCTCATGGGCGCGAACATGCAGCGTCAGGCGGTGCCGCTGGTCAAGGCCGAGTCCCCGCTGGTCGGCACGGGTATGGAATACCGGGCCGCCGTTGACGCCGGTGACGTGGTCGTCGCCGAGGTCGGCGGTGTGGTCGAGGACCTCTGCGCGGACTACATCACCGTCCACCAGGACGACGGCCACCGCCGGACGTACCTGCTGCACAAGTTCCGCCGCTCCAACGCCGGCTCCTGCGTCAACCAGAAGCCGGTCGTCTTCGAGGGTGACCGCGTCGAGGCCGGCCAGGTCATCGCCGATGGTCCGTGCACCGACGAGGGCGAGATGGCGCTCGGGCGCAACCTGCTCGTGGCGTTCATGACCTGGGAGGGTCACAACTACGAGGACGCGATCATCCTGTCGCAGCGCCTCGTGCAGCAGGACGTGCTCACCTCGATCCACATCGAGGAGCACGAGGTCGACGCGCGGGACACCAAGCTCGGCCCGGAGGAGATCACCCGCGACATCCCGAACGTCAGCGAGGAGATGCTCGCCGACCTCGATGAGCGGGGCATCATCCGGATCGGCGCCGAGGTCGTACCCGGCGACATCCTGGTCGGCAAGGTCACCCCGAAGGGTGAGACCGAGCTGACCCCCGAGGAGCGGCTGCTCCGCGCGATCTTCGGTGAGAAGGCGCGCGAGGTCCGGGACACCTCGCTGAAGGTGCCGCACGGTGAGACCGGCACGGTCATCGGCGTGCGTACCTTCTCCCGCGAGGACGGCGACGAGCTGCCCCCGGGCGTCAATGAGCTGGTCCGGGTCTACGTGGCCCAGAAGCGCAAGATCCAGGACGGTGACAAGCTCGCGGGCCGCCACGGCAACAAGGGCGTCATCTCCAAGATCCTGCCGATCGAGGACATGCCGTTCCTGGAGGACGGCACCCCGGTCGACATCGTGCTGAACCCGCTCGGTGTGCCGTCCCGGATGAACATCGGTCAGGTCCTGGAGACTCACCTCGGTTGGGTGGCCAAGACCGGCTGGAGCGTCGACGGCGACGACACCGAGTGGAAGCGCCAGCTCCGCTCGATCGAGGCGCACGAGTCCGAGCCGGACACCAACGTGGCCACCCCGGTCTTCGACGGTGCCCGCGAGGAAGAGATCTCCGGTCTGCTCGCGTCGACCCTGCCCAACCGGGACGGCAAGCAGCTGATCGGCTCCTCCGGCAAGGCGCAGCTGTTCGACGGCCGCTCGGGCGAGCCGCTGCCGGACCCGATCGCGGTCGGTTACATCTACATCCTGAAGCTCAACCACCTGGTCGACGACAAGATCCACGCCCGGTCGACCGGCCCGTACTCGATGATCACGCAGCAGCCGTTGGGTGGTAAGGCGCAGTTCGGTGGCCAGCGCTTCGGTGAGATGGAGTGCTGGGCGATGCAGGCGTACGGTGCCGCGTACGCCCTGCAGGAGCTCCTGACGATCAAGTCCGACGACGTCCTCGGCCGGGTGAAGGTCTACGAGGCGATCGTCAAGGGCGAGAACATCCCCGAGCCGGGCATTCCGGAGTCGTTCAAGGTGCTGCTCAAGGAGCTGCAGTCGCTGTGCCTCAACGTCGAGGTGCTCTCCAGCGACGGTGTGGCCCTGGAGATGCGCGAGACCGACGACGAGGTGTTCCGGGCCGCGGAGGAGCTGGGCATCGACCTGTCCCGGCGCGAGCCGAGCTCGGTCGAAGAGGTCTGAGGCGAGCAGTCGGGAGCCGGCGACGCCGG
>NZ_JBEYIX010000064.1:0-31471 GCF_040636055.1 Micromonospora sp. NPDC006766
GGTGACCGGCGCAGGGATCAAGCCTGACCGCCCGGAGCCGGTCACCCTCGCCCCCAGCCCTCAACAGCAACCAGAGCAACCAGTTCAAACCCGGAACCCCGCAGCCCGAGCCGCCTGACGTTCCCGCCGTCGATCCACCCGCCGGCGCAAAAACCAGAACACAAACGCGACGAAACCGATCAGGAACACCAGCACCAGCACCGGCAGCAGGATCGCCACCGCTGACATGATCACGCTCGTCGCGTCTTCGGCGGTGCTGGCGACCGGTGCGCCGAAGCCGGCGGTGGTCGCGTTCACGAGCGGGCGAGCCGCAGCCTTGAGCAGGTGCACACCGAGCGCGATCAGCACGCCGACCGCGACCGGAATCCACTGGTGCGAGGAGAAGAAGCTGTCCGGGTCGCTCACGGTGACCGTCTGTGAGCTGGAGCCGGCGCCGAAGGCCAGCCCGCCTGCGGTCGGTCGGACCACTGTCTGCACCACGTCGTTGACGTGGTCGACGACCGGCACCTTGTCGGCGACGACCTCGATGGCGAGCAGCGCCGCGAGAATCAGGATGATCCAGCCGTTGCCGAGCCACTGCCAGCCGCTGGGCAGGTCGACCAGGTCGGTGTAGCGCGCGAGCAGACCCATGAGCAGCAACGGGATGTAGGCGTTCAGGCCGGCCGACGCGGCGAGACCGGAACCGGTGAGAACTTCGAGCACGATCTCAATATCGCATCGGCGCACCAGTGGCGCTCGTCGGCAAGCACCGGGTGCTCCGCTACCCTCGTCGGGTGCGGTTGGTGATTGCGAAGTGCTCGGTGGACTACGTCGGACGGCTCTCGGCACACCTGCCGCTGGCCACTCGGCTGCTCATGGTGAAGGCGGACGGCTCGGTGTCGATCCACGCGGACGACCGGGCGTACAAGCCGTTGAACTGGATGAGCCCGCCGTGCCGCCTGGAGGAAGCCCCCGGCGTGTGGCGGGTGGTCAACAAGGCCGGCGAGGAGCTGCGGATCACCCTGGAGGAGATCTTCCAGGACACCTCGTACGAGCTGGGTGTCGACCCGGGCCTGCGCAAGGACGGCGTCGAGGCGCACCTGCAGGAGTTGCTGGCGGCCAATCCGGAAACCCTCGGCGAGGGCTTCACGCTGGTCCGGCGGGAGTACATGACCGCGATCGGCCCGGTCGACCTGCTCTGCCGGGACGCCAACCAGGGCGCGGTCGCGGTCGAGGTGAAGCGGCGCGGTGAGATCGACGGCGTGGAGCAGCTCACCCGCTATCTGGAACTGATGAACCGGGATCCGCTGCTGGCCCCGGTGGCCGGCGTCTTCGCCGCGCAGGAGATCAAGCCACAGGCCCGGGTGCTCGCCACCGACCGGGGGATCCGCTGCGTGGTCGTCGACTACGACAAGCTGCGCGGCATCGAACGCGACGAGCTGACCCTGTTCTGATTCCGGGTCGGCCGACCGTCAACGGCCCCGGCCGTACAACAGTTTCGCGACCTTGACCAGGCGGGCGACGTCCGCCGGGGTGCGCTCGAAGGTCATCGACGGCAGCAGCGACCGGGCCCGACGGCGGGTGATGGCCTTGGCCCGGCCGAACTCGCGCAGGCCGTCCGCGCCATGGATGCGGCCGAAGCCGGAGTCGCCGACCCCGCCGAAGGGGAGGGTCGACATGCCGGCGAAGGTGAGCGTCGAGTTGACCGAGGCCATTCCGGAGCGCAGCCGCCGCGCGACCGCCACGGCCCGCTTCCGGCCGAAGACGGCGCCGCCGAGGCCGTACGGGAGGGCGTTGGTTCGCTCGACCGCCTCGTCGACGTCGCGTACCCGGGTGACGGTCAGCGTTGGGCCGAAGGTCTCTTCGCGGACGGCGTCCGCGTCTTCCGGAACGTCCACCAGCACGGTCGGGTGGACGTACGGCGGCTGGACCGCGTCGGGCCCGCCGAGCACCGCCCGGCCGCCGCGGGCGATGGCGTCTTCGATGTGCCGGCGAATGATGTCGAGCTGGGACGGCATGGTGATCGGCCCGAGGTCGGCGTCGTCGGGGCCGACGGTGAGCCGGCCGGCCTTGGTGACCACCTTGTCGACGAAGGCGTCGAAGACCTGGTCGACGGCGTAGACCCGCTCGATGCCGATGCAGGTCTGCCCGGCGTTGGTCAACGCCCCCCAGACGCACGCCTCGGCCGCGGCGTCCAGGTCGGCGTCGGCGTCCACGATCATCGCGTCCTTGCCGCCGGCCTCCAGCAGTACCGGCGTGAGCGACTCGGCGCAGGCGGCCATCACCTCCTTGGCGGTGGCGGTCGATCCGGTGAAGGCCACCTTGGCCACGCCGGAGCGGCACAACGCCGCGCCCACCTCGCCGAGGCCGTGCACGGCGGTGAGGACCGGCTGTTCCGGCACCACCTCGGCGAAGCGGTCCACCAGCCACTGACCGACGACCGGGGTGTATTCGCTGGGTTTGAACACCACCGCGTTGCCGGCCGCGAGGGCGTAGGCGGCGGAGCCGATCGGGGTGAAGACGGGGTAGTTCCACGGGCCGATCACGCCGATCACCCCGTACGGCTGGTATTCGAGCTGGCCGGTGAACTCGGCGAGGATCAGCCGGGAGCGGACCCGGCGCGGCCCGAGCACCCGCCGGGCGTTCCGGGCGGCCCAGTCGATGTGCTCCAGCGCGGTCAGGATCTCCACCACGGCGTCGCCGACGGGTTTGCCGCCCTCGGCGTGTGCCAGCCCGGCCAGCTCCTCCATCCGTCGGGCAATCCGGCTCCGCCAGCGCAGCAGCCTCTCTCGCCGGCCGGTGAAGCCGATCCCGGCCCACCAGTCGCCCGCGACGCGAGCCCGCTCGACCGCGGCCCGCACGTCCGCCCCGGTCGCCACCGGGACCCGCCCGACCTCTTCGCCGCGCGCCGGACTGGTGGAAACCAGTCGACCATCCACGATGAGTGGAGCTCCCGGGGCATGCACAGCCGTCATGGCCGAAGTCTAGACCTGAGCGTTACTGGCCGGTAGGTCGACGTGGGCCGTGACATGCCCTCGGATGAGCCTGCCGTCGGGCCGCCGACATCGACGGTGGTGGCCAGCGATCGAACCGTCAGCGCCCCCGAAACGGCGAGCGGAAGTTGACCGGCCGGGGTCGCGAGGGTGGCCGGGCGGCGGTGACGGCGATCACGGGCGAGGTGGCAGGCTGGCGCCGGGGCGACGCGGGGTTGAGGGGTGACTGTCGATGGAGGAACATCCGGAGCTGATGCCGCTGCTGACGGTGTCGGGTGGGGCGATGCGGGGGCTGAGCTTCCGGATCGGCCGTGACCCGCAAATGATCGGTCGCGCGCCGACCGCCGACATTGTGCTGGCTGATCCGCACGTGAGCCGCCGGCACGCCACGGTTCACCTGACCGCCGACGGGGTGTGGCTGACAGATCTCGACTCGACCAACGGCACCTGGCTCAACGACCAGCGCCTCACCGACAGCGCCCAGCTGACCGACGGGGACGTGGTCCGGGTTGGCCGCACCGACCTGCGCTACTTCGACCCGGGGGTGGCCCGGACCGACCCCGTCGGGATGAGCTTCACCATGCCGCGCCGGGACCACCGGCCCACCCTGCCGCTGCCCGTTCCGGCGGTGCAGCGCGGGTCCGTCGAGCCGCCGGGCGGCGTCCTGCCGCTGCCGGTCGAGGCCCGCGGCTGAAGGTAGGCACGCCACGTGGCAGACTCCGGCGCAGAATCCCAGCCGCCGGTCAAGCGAGGGCGGCGGAGCTGACCAGGGGAGGCCGCTCGTGGCGCGCGAGTTCACCAGTGTAGGCGTGGTGGGTCTGGGCACCATGGGTGCCGGCATCGTCGAGGTGTTCGCCCGCAACGGCCTCGACGTGGTGGCCGTGGAGATCTCCGAGGCCGCCCTGGAGCGCGGCCGCGCCAACCTCACCGGCTCGACCGACCGGGCGGTGGCCAAGGGCAAGCTCGCCGAGGCCGACCGGGACGCCCTGCTCGGCCGGGTGAACTTCCAGGTCGGGCTCGACGCGCTGCACTCGGTGGACCTGGTGATCGAGGCCGTCCCCGAGCATCTGGACCTGAAGCAGCGGCTCTTTGCCGAGCTGGACCGGGTCTGCAAGCCCGAGGCGATCCTGGCCACCAACACCTCCTCGCTGAGCGTCACCGAGATCTCCGTCGCCACCACCCGGCCCGATCAGGTCATCGGCATCCACTTCTTCAACCCGGCTCCGGTGATGAAGCTGGTCGAGGTGATCCGCACGGTGGTCACCTCCGCCGAGGTGGTGGCCGACGTGGAGGCGCTCTGCGCGCGGCTCGGCAAGGTCGACGTGACCATCAACGACCGGGCCGGCTTCATCGCCAACGCGCTGCTCTTCGGCTACCTCAACAACGCTGTGGGCATGCTCGAGGCGCGGTACGCCAGCCGCGAGGACATCGACGCCGCGATGAAGCTCGGCTGCGGCCTGCCGATGGGCCCGCTCGCGCTGATGGACCTGATCGGTCTGGACACCGCGTACGAGATCCTGGACACCATGTACCGGCGCGGCGGCCGGGACCGCCGGCACGCCCCGACGCCGTTGATCAAGCAGATGGTCACCGCTGGGCTGCTCGGTCGCAAGTCCGGCCGGGGCTTCTACACATACGAGCGGCCGGGCTCGCCGAAGGTCGTACCGGACGAGCTGACGCCGATGGCGACGGAGTCGGCGCTCGCCGACGGCGCTCGGGCGATCACCAAGGTCGGTGTTGTCGGCTCCGGGACCATGGCCACCGGCATCATCGAGGTTTTCGCCAAGGCCGGGTACGAGGTCGTCTCGGTGACCCGGGGCGTGGAGAAGTCCGCCAAGGTCTGCGAGGCGGTCAAGACCTCGCTGAACAAGGGTGTGGTCCAGGGCAAGCTCAGCGAGGCCGATCGGGATGCCACGCTCGGCCGGGTCACCTGGTCGGCCACCCTGGAGCGCCTCGACGACGTCGACCTGGTGGTCGAGGCGGTGGTCGAGGAGCTCAGCGTCAAGAAGGCCCTCTTCGCCAGCCTCGACGAGATCTGCAAGCCGGGCGTGGTGCTCGCCACCACCACCTCCTCGCTGCCGGTGATCGACGTGGCGATGGCCACCCACCGGCCGGCCAACGTGATCGGCCTGCACTTCTTCAACCCGGCGCCGATCATGCCGCTGGTCGAGATCGTGCAGACCATTCGTACCTCGGCGGAGACTGCCGCCACCGCCCGCGCAGTCTGCGCCGATCTGGGCAAGACCGGCGTGGTCTGCGGCGACCGGTCCGGCTTCATCGTCAACGCGCTGCTCTTCCCGTACCTGAACGACGCGGTCAAGATGCTGGAGGCCAGCTACTCGACCGCCGACGACATCGACCACGCGATGAAGCTCGGCTGCGGCTACCCGGTGGGCCCGTTCGAGCTGCTCGACGTGGTCGGCCTGGACGTCGCGCTGGACATCCAGCGGGAGCTCTACCTGGAGCTGCGCGAGCCCGGCTTCGCCCCCGCGCCGCTGCTGGAGCACCTGGTCACGGCCGGCTACCTCGGCCGCAAGAGCGGTCGCGGCTTCCGCGACCACACGCACCGCTGATTTGGGTCAACGCCGCGCGCCGGTGACGGCGTCTTGAAGGTGTGACCTTCGAGGAGTACGTCGGCAACCGGGGCCCGGCCCTGCTGCGCCTGGCCCGGCTGCTGACCGGCGACGAGCACCGCGCCGAGGACCTGACCCAGGACGTCCTGGCCCGCGCGTACGTGCACTGGCGGAAGATCGTCCGGGCCGACCGGCCCGACGTGTACGTGCGGCGAATGCTGGTCAACGCCAACGCTTCCTGGTGGCGCCGGCGGTCCAGCCAGGAGTTGGCCGTGGACACCTTCGCCGAGCGGGCCGAGCGTGACGACCTGAGCGGCGAGGCTGCCGACCGGGACGAGATGTGGCGGCTGATCCGGGCGCTGCCCGACCGCCAGCGCGCCGTGCTGGTGCTGCGCTACTACGAGGATCTGGACGACGCGACGATCGCCCAGATCCTCGACTGTTCCCCGGTCACCGTTCGCACCCATGCGATGCGGGCGCTCACCCATCTGCGGGAGCGCTGCGGCGCCCCGACGACCAACGGGAGCCGGCCGTGACCGACCTCGACCAGCGGATCACCTCGACTCTGCGGGAGCGCGCCAAGGGAGAGATCGACACCCGCCGGCTGTTGCGGGCCGCGCGAGCCCGAGGCCACCGCCGCCAACTGCGTCGCCGGGCCGCGGCCGGCACCGCCCTCACTCTGGTCGGGGTCCTCGGTTTCGTGGGGGTGACCGGGACGGATTTCGCCGGCCTGCCCGGCCGGCTGCCGTGGATCGCCACCACCCCGACCGTCGCCCCGGCCGTGCCGCCCCGGGCCGACGGGGTGCCCGGCGCCGCGCAGCGGCCCGACCTGGTGGGCACCGACGCGCGGGTGCTGCACCTCAGCCTGGACACCAGCCAGGCCCGCTACCTGCGATGGGACATCAACGTATACGCAGAGGTCGAGTCGATCCGGTTCAGCGTCGCCGGTGAGCTGCCGGTCGTCGTCGACGTGAGCCGGTCCGCGGAGCAGCTCAACAACATGGGGATCGACGGCCCCGGGAGTCAGTGGATCAGGGTCCCGCTGGCTTTCGACGGCGGCGTCCAACCGGTGGGCGCGACCGGCGGCCTGGCCAAGGGGTGGCAGCCGTTCCCCGGCGTCTACGCCCGGGCAACCATGCTGGTCGGGGACCGGGCCGCCCTGGACCGGGCCGTCGACGCCCTCCGCTGGAACGAGGCACGACGGTGTGAGGCGCCGCTGCGGCTGACCACGTTGCCCAAGGACGCGACGGTGGTCGGCTGTAAGGCAGACGTCTCCGCCGTTCCGAACGGGGTCACCGCGGAACTCACGATCGGCCGCGGGGAGTCATCGGTCATGTATGTGCGCCTGATGTACGGGGCGCAGATTGCGGGCAGCCGTAGCGACGGCAACCGGACCGTCGATGGTCGGCCCGCCCACCTCGACGACAAGAGGGGGCAGCTGGAGCTGCTCGACATTCCAAAGGCACATCTCGTCGCCCAGTTTGGTTGGCCGTGGCCAGGGGTCGATCCCCCCAAGGGCTACGTGAGCTTCACGGAGGCCGACGCGGAGACGTTGCTGGCCGGGGCGCGGCTGCCCGAGGAATTGGGCCGCCCCGACACCTGGAAGTGACCGGGGCCGACGGCCGGGCCGCCCGTCGCAGGGCGCTCCGGCCGGCGGACCGTACGCTTGTTGACCGTGAGCCCCCGTCGCAATCGCCCCCGCCGGGACGAGTCCACCCGCCTCGACTCCGACCGGGTACGCCAGGGCGTGCCCACGGTTCAGCAGTGGCGCGACGGCGACTGGCAGGTACGCGGGATCAGCGGCGGGGCGTCGATCAAGACGTACCGCTGCCCGGGCTGCGACCAGGAGATCCGCCCGGGGGTGGCGCACGTGGTGGCCTGGCCGGCCGACGACCGGGGCGACCTCACCGACCGGCGCCACTGGCACAGCGGCTGCTGGCGGGCCCGGGACCGGCGCGCGCCGAACCTTCACCGCGGACGCGGTGCCCCCGGCTATGGCTGAGCGATCTGCGTCACCCTGTTTGCGCCCCGTCCGGCGGCGGGCCCGGCGGCGCGCGAGACTGGGACGGTGAGCACACCGATCCGTGCGTCGTCGATCCTGCCCGGTCACCGGGAGAACATCGAGCTGCACACCGCTGACGGGCTGACGCTGGTCGGTGAGCTGGCCCGGCCGCTGGACCGGGCACCGGCCGGCACCCTGGTCTGCCTGCACCCGCTGCCCACCCACGGCGGGATGATGGACAGCCACGTGTTCCGCAAGGCGGCCTGGCGGCTGCCCGCGCTGGCTGATCTGGCGGTGCTCCGGTTCAACACCCGGGGCACCAGCAGCGTCCGGGGCACCAGCGAGGGCGCCTTCGACGGCGCGGTCGGCGAGCGCTTCGACGTCGCCGCCGCCATCGAGTACGCCGAGTTCCAGGAACTGCCGAACATCTGGCTGGTCGGCTGGTCGTTCGGCACCGACCTGGCGCTCAAGTACGGCTGCGACCCGGCGGTGGCGGGCGCCATCCTGCTCTCCCCGCCGCTGCGCTTCTCCACGCCCGATGACCTGACCGTCTGGGCGGAGTCGGGCAAGCCGCTCACCGCACTGGTGCCCGAGTTCGACGACTACCTGCGCCCGGACGAGGCCCGGCAGCGCTTCACGGCCGTGCCGCAGGCGGAGGTGGTCGGGGTGCCCGGCGCCAAGCACCTGTGGGTCGGCGACGCGGAGACGGTGCTCGACGAGATCGTCCGGCGGGTCAACCCGGCCGTGCCGGTGCCGCTGCCGACCACCTGGGCCGGCCCGATGGAGACCGGCGACGTCAGCGCGTACGCCGACCGGACGGTGGCCGCCTTCGCCGACACACCGGTGCCCGGCCCGCAGCAGCGGCAGGCGGGCTGACCACCTCTCCGTACGCGACACGCCCGAACCGGCTGCGGCCGCCGGTGCCGGGCGCTGATCAGTCCTTGTCGACGGTGACCGTGCTGGGTTTGGCGCTGCGCTCGTCGGTGGTCGGCTTGGTCGGGCGCTTGCCGTTCTCACCGGTGCTGGTGATCTTCGTGGGGGTGGCGCCTCGGCCGCCCTCGCCCGGCACCGCGGCCACGGTCGGCTCGCCGTCCACACCGGCGGTGGCGGTGCCCCCGTCCACGGTGGTCACCGGCTCGCCGACCGGCCGCGCGCCGCCGGCCTCGGTCGCGGGCTCGGTGGCCGCAGCCGTGGCGCCGGCGGGCTGCTTGGCGCCGGCCGGCTCCTTGGCCGTGGCCGGCTCGCCGCCGCTGGGGGAGAGCCGATCCGGGTCGACGGGAGTGGCGGCGAGACCCGGCGAACCCGCGCCCGCCGCCTGGCGCAGCTCGGTCAGGGCGCGCTGGAGGTCGTCGGACTCCTGGCGGGACTTCCAGGTCTCGGTCCGCAGGTCGGCCAGCTCCTGCTGGGCATTGGCGATTTCCAGCATCACCTGGGCCAGCTGCTGCCGGCCGGCGGCCACCTCCTGTTGGGTGGCGGCGAGGTGCTGCTGGGTCGTGGCCAGGTGCTGCTGGGTGGTGGCCGCGTACTCCTCGAACTGGCGGCGGGATGCGGCGACATGCTCGTCGGCCTTGCGGCGTTTGTCGGTGGCTTCCGCCTCGGCGCGGCGCAGCAGCTCGGCCGCCTCCTCCTCGGCCCGCCGGCGCATGGTGAGCGCGTCCTGCTCGGCTGCCTGCCGGATCGCGGTGGCGCCCTGCTCGATCTCGTTCCGCCGGGCGAGGTACGTCTTCTCCAGCTCGTCCTGCCGCTTCTTGTGCTGCTTGTCGAGCTCGTCGCGGCGCTTGGCGTGCTCCTGCTCTGCGGTGGCGTGGCGCTGGGCGAACTCCTTGTCGGCCGCCTCCCGCCGGGCGTTGACCTCCTTCTCCACCCCGGCCCGCCAGGCGCCCAGCTCCTGCTGCGTCTGGGCGCGGGCCTGCTGGACGTACGCCTCGGTCTCGGTCCGCGTCTGCTGGACGTACGCCTCGGTCTCGGTCCGCACCCGCTGGACGTACGCCTCGACCTCGGCCCGGTTGCGCTTGCCGGCCTCCGTGGCCTCGGTGGTGAGCCGGTTCGCCTCGGTCCGGGCCCGACCCCGGGTCGCCTTCGCCGCCTCCTCCGCGTCGTCGACGATCTTCTTGGCCTCGGCGCGGGCCTTGGCATGGGTGGCCCGGCCGGCCTCGGTGGCGGTCTCGGTCAGGCGCTTGGCCTCCTGCTGGGCCTTCGCGTGCACCTCCTTGGCCGCTTCGCGGAGCTGAGTCGCCTCCTGCTGGGCCGTGGCCAGTGCCTCCTTGGCTGTCTCCCGCAGCCGGGTGGCTTCCTGCTGGGCGCGGGTGTGAATCTCCTTGGCGGTGTCCCGGAGCTGGGTGGCCTCCTGCGTGGCCTTGGCCAGCGCCGCCTGAGCGTCTCGACGCAGCTTCTCGGCTTCGTCCTTGGCGGCCCGGAGGGCCTCGTCCGCCGCGGCCTTGCGGGCGGCCGTGTGCCGCTCCTCCTCGGCTCGGCGGGCCGCGAGGGCGATCTCGAAATCCTTGAGGGCCTGGGCGGACTGCTCGCGGGCTTCCTCGATGATGTGCTCGGCGGCCGTGCGGCGGGCCTCGATCTCCTCGTTGGCGGCGACAAGGATCTCGTCCGCCTGCTCCTCGGCCATGGTGAGGATCTGCTCGACCCGGGGACCGAGATGCCGGAACGAGGCCCGGTCCACCACGCCGACCTGCTTGCGCACCTGGGCGAGGTCGCGTTGCAGCACCTCCACCTGGCCGGCCAGCTTGTGGATCTGGGTGTACGCCTGCTCTCGCTCGGCAGCCAGCGCCGTGATCTCGTGTTCCGCGCGGGCGACGTACCGGTCGACCTGTCGTTTGTCGTATCCCCGCAGAGCGGACTCGAAGCTTGGCTCGGTGGTCACATCCCCGCCGAGAGCGAACAGTTCCTCGCCGTGCGACATGCCCCCATCCTCACACGCATCCGGCCCTCCTGGGGCGATACGGACGCGCCTGATGGGACCGACTTCACCGAGGTGTCAAAGGAGGCGGGAAAGCGTGACGGCGCGGGGTGCACCGGTCACCCGGTGCTACCCCGCGCCGCGGCTCATGCCCCGGTTGCGGGTGGTGTCTTACTTCGCCGACTCGGCGGTGGCCCTGCCCTCGTCGCCGTCGGCCTTGGCCGCCTCCGGCTTGTTGCCGCCCGCTGGCATGCCGGGCACGATGCCGGCGAGACCGGAGAGCATCTGCCCGAGCTGGGAGGTGACGGCTTCCTTCTGTCGGGTGAGGTCCTCGACCTCGCGGCGGGCCGCCTGGGTGGTCAGTTCCGCCTCGGTGCGGGCCTCGTTGAGCAGGCGCTGCGCCTCGGCCTTCGCCTCGTTGAGCGTCTTGTCGGCCAGCGCCTTGGCCTTGTCGACGGTGTCGTTGGCGGTGCGCTCGGACTCGACCCGGCGCGCCTCGGCCCGCTGCTCGATCTCCTTGGCCCGCTCATGGGCCGTCCGGGCCCGCTGCTCGGCCTCGCTGACCAGCTTCTGGGTCTGCGCGACCTGGGCGGCGTGCCGCTCCGACTCTTCGCGTTCGGCCTTCTCCCGCCGCTCGGCGAGCTGAAGCTCCAGGGACTGCAGGTCCTTGTCGCGCTTGTCCCGCGCGTCGGTCAGCAGCTTGGTCGCCTCGGCCCGCTTCTCCTCGGCCTCCCGGGCGGCCTTTGCCCGCTGCTGGGTGATCTCCCGCTCGGCGGTGGCCCGCAGCGTGGCGACCTCCCGCTCGACGGTGGACTTGAGCTCGGCCACCTCGTGCGCGGTGACCGTACGCAGCTGCTTGGTCTCCCGATCGGCGTCGGCGCGCAGGGTGTCCGCCTCGCGGCGGGCCTGCACCCGAACCTCGGCGGCCTCCCGCTCGGCGGCGGTACGGACGCTGCCGGCCTCCCGCTCGGCGCTGGCCTTCATCGCGGCCGCCTCGGCACGCGCCTTGTCGGTGATCTCCCGCGCTTCCAGCCGGGCGGCGGAGAGGATGCCTTCCGACTCGCGCTTGGCCTCGTTGCGGTGGTCGTTGGCCTGCTCCTCGGCGAGCCGGAGGATCTGCTCGACGCGGGTGCCCAGGCCGGAGAGGGTCGGCCGGCTGTTCTCCTCGAGCTGCTTGTTGGTCTCGGTGAGCTTCTGCTCCAGCGCGCTCTGGCGCTGCTCGGCCTGGCGGAGCCGGCGCTGGGCGTCGTTCATCCGCTGTTCGGCCTCGGCCCGAGCCTGCTCGGACTGGCTCAGCGCGGCGCTCAGCCGGCCGATGAAGTCGTCGACCTGATTGGTGTTGTATCCGCGTAGGCCGACTGTGAAATCTGGCTGGGAGTTCGCGTTGTCGAAGAACGCAAGAGGGGAGGACTGCTGCTGGGGCATTGGGACATACTGGCAGACGCCCCAGGGTGCTTCGCAAGAGCCGGTACGGAGCTTTCGCGTCCTCTTTACATGGTCATCTTCTGGCCCGGGGCGTGGGTCGGGCCGGATGGCGATCTTGGCAGGTCGCGGGCGCGTCGGACCGGACGCGGAACGGCCGGGAAATGTTGTGGGAGACCGCCCCGCGATCCGTTGTCAGGAATCGAAAAAGATCAGTGGCCGCGGAAGCGGTTGATCGCGGTCTCGTGCCGGGCGCGCAGCTCGATGTCCCGAACGCCGAGCCCGTCGGTCGGCGCGAGGCAGCGCACCCCGACCTTGCCCTGGTGCGCGTTGCGGTGCACCTCGTACGCGGCCTGTCCGGTCTGCTCCAGCGGGTAGGTCCTCGACACGGTCGGGTGAACCCTGCCGAGCTCGACGAGTCGGTTGGCCTGCCAGGCCTCGTGGTAGTTGGCGAAATGGCTGCCGACGATGCGCTTGAGGTGCATCCAGAGATAGCGGTTGTCGTACTGGTGCTGGTAACCGCTGGTGGAGGCGCAGGTGACGATGGTGCCGCCGCGCCTGGCGACGTAGACGCTGGCGCCGAAGGTCTCCCGGCCGGGGTGCTCGAAGACGATGTCCGGGTCCTCGCCGCCGGTCAGCTCGCGGATCCGCTCGCCGAAGCGGCGCCACTCGTCCGGGTCCTGGGTCTCCTCGTCTCGCCAGAACCGGTAGCCCTCGCCGGTGGCCCTGGACCGGTCGATGACCAGCTCGGCGCCCATCTTCCGGCACAGCTCGGCCTTCTCGGGCGAGGAGACCACGCAGACCGGGATCGCGCCGCCGTTGATCGCCATCTGGGTGGCGTAGCTGCCCAGGCCGCCGGAGGCGCCCCAGATGAGCACCACGTCGCCCTGCCTCATGTTGGCCCCGTGGTGGGACACGAGCTGCCGGTACGCGGTGGAGTTGACCAGCCCGGGGCTGGCCGCCTCTTCCCAGGTCAGGTGGCGCGGCTTCGGCATGAGCTGGTTGGCCTTGACCACGGCCAGCTCGGCCAGCCCGCCGAAGTTGGTCTCGAAGCCCCAGATCCGCTGCTGCGGGTCGAGCATGGTGTCGTCGTGGCCCGCGGCGTCCTCCAGCTCCACGGAGAGGCAGTGCGCGACCACCTCGTCGCCGGCCTTCCACCGGGTCACCCCGGGCCCGGTCCGCAGCACCACGCCGGCCGCGTCCGAGCCCACCACGTGGTACGGCAGGTCGTGCCGGCGGGTCAGCTCGGAGACCCGGCCGTAGCGCTGAAGGAACGTGAAGGTGGGCAGCGGCTCGAAGATGCTGGTCCAGACCGTGTTGTAGTTGATCGCGCTGGCCAGCACCGCGATCAGCGCCTCACCCGGGCCGAGTTCGGGGGTGGGCACCTCCTGCAGGCGCAGCGCCTTGCGCGGGTCCCTGTCCCGGGTGGCCATGCCGTCGAACATCCGGGTGTCCTCGGCGCGGACGACCACGCCCCGGTAGCTTGCCGGCACCGGCAGGCCGGCGAGGCCGGCGAGTTCCCGCTCCGGCTGTGCGGAGCCCTCCGCTGCCATGATTGCTTCGAGAATGTCCTCCACGGTGACCTCCCGTCCGTCCCCCGGACGCTACTTAACGGTAGCTAAGGGCGGAAGTTCGCTGTGAAAAACTGCATTGATCGATGCGTAGAGGTGTCTGCAGGAACCGCCAACCGCGCCCCTCCTTGCAGCTCAATGGGCGGGTTCGACCAATTCGACCAGGACCCCGCCGGCGTCCTTCGGGTGCACGAAGTTGATCCGGGAGTCGGCCGTGCCCCGCTTCGGGGTCTCGTAGAGCAGCCGTACGCCCCGCTCGCGCAGCGCCGCGCAGGCCGCGTCGATGTCGGCCACCGTGTACGCGACCTGCTGCACGCCCGGCCCGTTGCGGTCCAGGAACTTCGCGATCGTCGACTCGGGCGAGAGCGGGGCGAGCAGCTGCAGGCACCCGCCCTCGGTGGTCGGCCCGACGGCCAGCATCGCCTCGCGTACGCCCTGTTCGGCGTTGGTCTCGGTGTGCACGCAGCGCATCCCGAAGGTGCGCTGGTAGAAGTCGATCGCGGCGTCCAGGTCGGCCACGGCGATCCCGACGTGGTCGATGCGGCGCAGGCCGATATCTGTGACGTAGTCGGCAGCGGGCTCGACGGGGGAGTTCTCAGCCATGGCGCTAGTCTGACCGAACATTCGTTAAGGCGTACGGTCGGCACCCCCTCGGAGGCAGGCATGGCTTCGGTGATCGTCAGCGGCGCGCGGACCCCGATGGGGCGCCTGCTGGGCAACCTCAAGGATCTCCCGGCGACCAGGCTCGGTGGCATCGCGATCAAGGCGGCGCTGGAGCGCGCCGGCGTCACTCCGGATCAGGTGCAATACGTGATCATGGGTCAGGTGCTCCAGGCCGGCGCCGGGCAGATCCCGGCCCGCCAGGCGGCCGTCGAGGCGGGCATTCCGATGTCCACCCCCGCGCTGACCATCAACAAGGTCTGCCTCTCCGGCCTGGACGCGATCGCCCTGGCCGACCAGCTCATCCGGGCCGGCGAGTTCGACGTCGTGGTGGCCGGCGGCATGGAGTCGATGACCAACGCGCCGCACCTGCTGCTCGGTCAGCGCGCCGGCTACAAGTACGGCGACGTCACGATCAAGGACCACATGGCGCTGGATGGCCTCACCGACGCCTGGGACTGCTGCTCCATGGGCGAGTCGACCGAGCGGCACGGGGCGAAGCACGGGATCACCCGCGAGGAGCAGGACGCCTTCGCCGCCGCCAGCCACCAGCGGGCCGCCGCCGCGCAGAAGAACGGCCACTTCGCCGACGAGATCACCCCGGTGATCATCCCGCAGCGCAAGGGCGACCCGCTGACGATCAGCGAGGACGAGGGCATCCGCCCGGACACCACGGTCGAGTCCCTGGCCAAGCTGCGCCCGTCCTTTGCCAAGGACGGCACCATCACCGCCGGCAGCGCCTCGCCGATCTCCGACGGCGCCGCCGCCGTGGTGGTCATGAGCAAGGCCAAGGCCAAGGAGCTGGGGCTGACCTGGCTGGCCGAGATCGGCGCGCACGGCAACGTGGCCGGGCCCGACAACTCCCTGCACTCGCAGCCGTCCAACGCCATCAACCATGCGCTGAAGAAGGCCGGCCTGAACGTCACCGACCTCGACCTCATCGAGATCAACGAGGCGTTCGCGGCGGTCGGCATCCAGTCCACCCGCGACCTGGGCGTCAGCGCGGACAAGGTCAACGTCAACGGCGGTGCCATCGCGCTCGGCCACCCGATCGGCATGTCCGGCGCCCGGCTGGTGCTCACCCTGGCGCTGGAGCTCAAGCGGCGGGGCGGCGGCACCGGCGCGGCCGCCCTCTGCGGCGGCGGCGGTCAGGGCGACGCGCTGATCATCCACGTCCCCGACGGTGGCGAAAGCTGACCGTGGGTAGCCCCGTCGAGCGCGCCCCGGCCGAGGCCACCGGATCGGTGCGCCGCAGCCGGGACGTACCGATGCTGGTGGAACGCGCCCGCGCGGGCGATCCCCGGGCGGTGGCCCGGCTGATCACCCTGGTCGAGTCCGGCGACGAGGTGCTGCCGCAGGTCGCGGCGGCCCTCGCGCCGTACGCCGGGCACGCTCAGGTGGTCGGGCTGACCGGCTCACCCGGGGTGGGCAAGTCGACCACCACCAACGAGCTGGTCCGGGCGCTGCGGGCACGCGGCCGTCGGGTCGGCGTGCTGGCGATCGACCCGTCCAGCCCGTTCACCGGCGGGGCGATCCTCGGCGACCGGGTCCGGATGCAGGACCATGCCACCGACCCCGGCGTCTACATCCGCTCGATGTCCAGCCGCGGGCACCTCGGCGGGCTCTCCGCGGCGACACCGCAGGCGGTGCGGGTGCTGGAGGGCGCCGGCTGTGACGTGGTGCTGGTGGAGACCGTCGGCGTCGGGCAGGCCGAGGTCGAGGTGGCCTCCCTGGCCGACACCACGCTGGTGCTGCTCGCCCCGGGCATGGGCGACGCTATCCAAGCGGTCAAGGCCGGCATTCTCGAGATCGCCGACGTGTTCGTGGTCAACAAGGCCGACCGGGACGGCGCCGACGCCACGATCCGGGACATCCAGGGCATGATCGCGCTGGGCGAGCGCGGGCCGGGGGAGTGGCGACCGCAGGTGGTCCGGGCCGTCGCCGCGCGCGGCGAGGGGATCGACGACATCGCCGTCGCGATCGACAAGCACCGGGACTGGCTGGAGCGGCACGGCGAGCTGCGCCGCCGCCGGGAGGCGCGGGCCGCCGCCGAGATCGAGGCGATCGCGCTCGGCGCCCTCCGAAACCGGATCGGCTCGCTGCGCGACGGTACGCAGCTGCCGGCGCTCGCCGCCCAGGTGGCCGAGGGCGCGATCGACCCGTACGCGGCCGCCGCCGAGCTGCTGGCCCAACTGGGCGCCTGACGCGTCCACTGCGGACCTGTGCACCCGGGCCTGCCAGGCCGGCGTGACAGGTGCAACTGTCGACGTCGCGGTTGATCTGAGTTCCGCCTGACACGTGCGAGACTAGATAACCATGAGCGACCCACGGATCACCTCGTCGATCTTCACTCGCGGCGCGGTCGACCTCAGCGCGCTGCGCAGCGCCGCACCCACCCCTGCCCCGGCCAAGGCTGGGCCCCCTGCCGGTGCGCCGGGCGGCGCGGTCGGCGGAATCAGCGTCATCGACGTGACTGAGGCGACCTTCCAGTCCGAGGTCCTCGAACGCTCGCTGAGCACCCCGGTGATCGTTGACTTCTGGGCCGAGTGGTGCGAGCCCTGCAAGCAGCTCTCCCCGGTGCTGGAACGGCTGGCGGTGGAGGGCGGCGGCGCATGGGTACTGGCCAAGGTGGACGTGGATGCCAACCCCCGGATCGCCCAGATGTTCCGGGTGCAGGGCATCCCGATGGTCTACGCGATCGTCGGCGGGCAGCCGGTCGACGCTTTCTCCGGTGTGGTGCCGGAGGCCCAGCTCCGTCAGTGGATCCAGGCCGTGTTGAAGGCCGGCGGGGTCAGTGTCGCCGCGCCCGAGGACCCGCGCCTCGATGAGGCCGACGACGCCCTGATGAGCGGCGACCTGGACGCGGCCGAGCGGGCGTACCGGAAGATCCTGGCCGAGTCGCCGACGGACGCGGCGGCGGAGGCGGGGCTGGCCCAGGTCGGGCTGGCCCGCCGGGTGGCCGGCGCGGACCCGCAGGCGGCGCTCACCGCCGCGGCGGCCGCACCCGACGACGTCGACGCCCAGTTGCTGGCCGCCGACATCGAGGTGCTCAGCGGCCTGGCCCAGCAGGCGTACCAGCGCCTGGTCGGGCTGGTCCGTCGGATCACCGGCGACGACCGGGAGAAGGTACGCCAGCACCTGGTCGGCCTCTTCACCATCGCCGGGCCGGAGGACCCCGCCGTGGCGTCGGCCCGCCGGGCACTGGCCAGCGCCCTGTTCTAAGTACGAGCACGCCAGCGCGGGCCGGCGTACCGGCCGGCCCGCCCGACCAACGAGGACGGGAGCTCATGATGCGCCGGATCGCCGTCCTCGACGCGCCGACCAACCTCGGCCTGCGCCCGCCCACCGCCACCTCGGTCCCCGGCTGCGCCAAGGCGCCCGGCGCGCTGCGCGACCAGGGCCTGCTCGCCCGGTTGCGGGCGCGCGACGCCGGCTGCCTCACCCCGCCCCGGTACGACCCCGGTGACTGGCGCCCGGGCGACGGGGTCTGCCACGCCCGGGAGATCTCCGCGTATTCGTTGGCGCTGGCCGACCGGATCGGCGCGATCATCGACCGGGGTGAGTTCCCGCTGGTGCTCGGCGGGGACTGCTCGGTGCTGCTCGGCTCGGCGCTGGCCATGCACCGGCTCGGCGAGGCGATCGACGGCCGGATCGGGCTGGTCTTCGTCGACGGTCACTCCGACTTCCGGCATCCCGGCAACGCCTCCTACGTGGGCGCGGCGGCGGGGGAGGACCTGGCCCTGGTCACCGGCCGGGGGCAGGCGGACCTGGCCGCCATCGAGGGGCGGCGCCCCTACTTCCGGGACATCGACGTGGTGGTGCTCGGCATCCGGGCGCAGGACGAGTACCGGCTCGACCTGCAGGCCGCCGGGATCACCACCCGGCCGGTGCCGGCCCTGCGCGCCGAGGGCGCGGCCCGCACCGCCCAGTGGGCGCACGAACAGTTGGCGGACTGCGCCGGCTACTGGGTGCACGTCGACGTGGACGTGCTCGACCCGGCGGTGATGCCCGCCGTGGACGCGCCCGACCCGGGCGGGATCGCCTTCGCCGAGCTGGAGATTCTGCTCGCCGGTCTGGTGGACACCCCGCACTGTCTCGGTGTGGAGCTGACCGTCTTCGACCCCGACTACGACCCGGACGGGACGTACGCCGCCGAGATCGTGAACACCGTGGTGTCCGGCCTGGCCCCGGTCACGGCGCCCAGCGCGTCGCCGCCGCGGCGGCTGCCGTCCGGCCCGGTCACGCCGTCGCCAGGAGACGGGCGGGCTGCGGAGCGCCGCGTTGCGGGCTCTTCGAAGTTGAGCGGGCAGCCCGGCGCGGTGCGGTGAGCGGTCGAGGCCCGCGCTACGCGAACAGCACGAGCGGCTCGCTCGGGTCGCGGACGCCGAGGAAACAGGCTGCGGTCACCCGGGAGCCGTGGTCCACCCGGCGCACGCCGTGGACCCGGGCGGCGTCGAACATCAGCAGGTCACCCTGGCCCGGCTCGCAGGACCAGTGCGGCTCACCCAGCTCGTCCCGGTCGAGGCCGTAGTCGGCCCGGCGCCGGCTGTCGTACGCGCCCTCGTCCGTCCACAGGGCCCAGAAATCCACCTGCCCCCCACTGCCGCTGGGTGGCACCTCCAGGTAGATGTTGGTGCCGATCCGGCGGCGCAGGTGCTGGCCGGCGAGGAGTGGAATGTCGCGCTGGTCGATGTGCGGATTGGCGTGGCCGCCTGCCGGCCAGCGGCGGATGATGCCCGGCAGCATCATCCGGTTGCCGTAGCGGGCCACGGTGGCACCGGCCGGCCACAACTCGTCGAGCAGCAGTCGCAGCTCGTCGAGCGGCGAGAGCCGGCCGGCAAAGATCTCGTAGCGGATCAGATCGAGGGTCTCGGCCGCGGTGTCCAGGTAACGGCGCTGGCCTGCCGCCGACTCGGCGGCCTCCCCCATGGAGGTGCCGATGCTTTGAAAGTCACCGGTCAGGGTGTATTGCGACCGCTCGCAGGCCGCCACGACCCGCGGGAGCACCTCCTGGCACTGCGGGGGCGAGTGGAAGCCCGGCACCCAGATGGCGTCCAGGTCGCCCTCGGCGAGCTGGCCCAGAGTGGTCGCGTTCAGCTCGTCGGCGTATTTCATCTCAGACCGACATCTCGCCGTGCCACACGGTGACCGCGCGTCCGCCGAGCCGCATCCGGTCGCCTCGGCGGGACAGACGCAGCGTGCCGCCGCGGGGCGACAGTTGCTCGGCGAGCAGGTCGTCCCGCTGCCGGCGCTCAGCCCACCAACTCCCGATGGTGCAGTGGGCGGAGCCGGTGACCGGATCCTCCGGAACCCCGACGGCGGGGTAGAAGCAGCGGCTGACCACCCGGTCCCGGTCGTCGTCGTAGGCGGTGAGGATGACCCCACGTACCGGGATCGCGGCCAGCGCGGTCAGGTCAGGCCGAGCGGCCCGGACGTCCTCCGGCCCGGCCACCTCGACCAGCAGGTCGGACACACCGCGGGCGACCGCGACGACGGTGATGTCGCGGCCAAGGGCCTGGCGCAGCTCGTCCGGCGTCTCGATGAGGGCGGGCGGATCGGCGGGAAAGTCCATCTCGATCCACCCGTCACGGGTGACCGAGCAGGTGAGGTCGCCGCTGCGGGTGCGGAAGCGGGTGTGCCCGCCGAGCACGTGCGCCGTGGCGAGCGTGGCGTGCCCGCAGAGATCCACTTCTACGGTGGGGGTGAACCATCGTAGGTGCCACCAGCCGCTCTCGGCGGGCAGGGCGAAGGCGGTTTCCGAATGCCGCATCTCGCTCGCCACCGCCTGCATCCACGCGTCGTCGCGCTTCTCATCGAGGATGACGACGCCGGCGGGATTGCCGTGGAACGGCTCATCCGTGAAGGCGTCAACGACAAAGAGTCTGCTGCCGTTCGTGGTCATGGGGCCTTCCAACGTCGGGGAGCCGGGCAGCCGGGCGGATTCAGCGCGCTTGATTGGCCAGACCTGGCGATGTGGCCAGCGCGTGCGTGCGGCCGCTGAAGTAGAGCTGGGGATCGACCTCCAGCGCGACCTCGTACATCTTGGACATGTCGCGGGCGATCTGCTGGAGTGCCTCGGCCGCCGGATCGGCGAAGGGGTGCTGGACCTGCGCGTTGCTCGCCGACTCCGGTGACTCATGGTTGCTGGCGGACATCCGGACCCCTCCGTTCAATCGATATGGGTAAAGAGTGGTCAGGCATGCCCACGAGGACAACCTCCGTTCGGAGGATGCCATGAGTTCGATCCGGGACGGGGGCAGTCATGTGACAGATATCAGTCAATGTGAAAGCTGGTCAGGAGAGCGGGTTCGTCCCGCCCGGATCCCGCGTCGACTCGCGTTCCCCTGCCGGCTTTCCGGATTGTCGCGGCGGCACGTACGGGGCGAGTTTCTCGAGCGTCGCACGGGTGCCCACGGTGTCCGGATGCCCTTCGCCAAGCACCCGCTCACGGTCTTCGAGCAGCCGGGCCAGCACTTCGCGAGCTTCGGCGACGCCGTTCTGCGCGATCAGGACCTGAGCGAGCGTCCACCGCAGCAGCAACACCTCAGGACGGATCGCCTCTTCTTCGCCGATGTCGGCCAGGGCGGCTCTGAGCTGCTCCTCCGCCTCGTCGAAGCGGGACAGCTCGTACAGGCAGCGAGCCAGGCTCTGTCGGACCAGGCGGGTCTCCGGTTCGAACGGCGCCCACCGGCGAAGTCGGATCGCGAGGATCTCGCGAAGCATCCCCTCGGCCTCCTTGGTGCGGCCCTGTAGCAGGATGGCCCGAGCCAGACTGTGCCGGATGATCATGGTGTCGGAGTGTTCGGGCCCGCGGACCTTGTCCTCGGCGGCCACGATGTCGGTCAGTTCCTCCTCCGCCTCGCCCCAGCGGTTTTGAGCCATGATGGCGCGTGCCAGCTTGTGGCGGCTTGCGAGGGTGTCCGCGTGTCTGCTGCCGAGAACGGCCTGCCGGCCCGCGATCACCTCCCGCAGCAGCGCCTCCGCCTCGGTCGGCCGCTGCTGTTCGAGCGCCGTCCGAGCCAGCTCGTGCCGCAGCGCGAGGATCTCCCGATCCTTCGGGTTGACGTCGTACGCCGGGCAGTTGGCCACGACCGCCGAGAGCATCTCCTCCGCCGATGACGCCAATCCGGTGGCGAGCAGGTACCGGGCGGTCAGCCGGACCAGTTCGAGGATGGTCACCACGGTCACCCGCTCATAGCGGATGCCGCCGCGTTGGAGGTAGTCCCGGGCCAGGCCAATGGTGTGCGGGGCGAGGAGGTACCAGCCGTCCCAGTCTGCCGGGGCGTCCGGGTTGAGGCCCTCGACCGCCGCGCCGAGCAGCTGTGCGGTCAGTGCGTAGTACTCGGTGGCGTGCCGCCGCAGGTCGGAATCGTCGCGCATGATTCCGTGCACCAGGGGATGCAGGGAGAGCACGTGGCGGAAGTCCTCGTCCCGCACCGACTCCAGCTCGTCCGGGGCCACGAGGGAGAGGTCGGCGAGCCCTTCCAGCACGGTCAGCTGCTGTTGGCCGGTGAACTCCGAGAAGAGCGGGGACCGCTTCAGAAGCTCCTGGTCCAGCAGACGGTGATACGGCACCGGAGCCACACTGAGACAGGCGAGCACCCGCAGCAGGTTGCCGGCCTGCGTCAAGCCGCGTTTGGCCAGCAGGTCCAGCGAGATGTCGAAGACCCGGGCCGTGACGCCGAGGCCGGTCAGCTCATCGAGCTTCGGGGCACCCGGCGGTAGCTCCAGGCGCTGCTGGAGGTTGCTGCGATAGCTCTCGAAATCCCGCAGCACCTGTCGACCCTGATAGATTTGAGTAGTATGGACGGATTTTAGGTAGTCACCGACCGCCCGGAGCGCCAGCGGTAGACCACCAAGCGCCGCAGAGAGCGCGCGAGCCTCTTCCTCCGGGCCGGCCACACTCCCGGCCCGGGCCAGCAGCACGAGCGCCCCGTCCGCCTCCTCCAGCGGACCCACGGCGTGCCGGCGGGACCAGGCCGGCCAGGCGTTTCGGTCGCCGTCGCGACTGGTGACGACGACCAGGTTCTCCGGGTTCTGCGGCCGCCGCAGCCAACCCCGGCCGTCGGAGAGGTCATTGTCGACCGGGTCAAGCTCCCGCGGCTCGTCGGCGTTGTCGATGATCAGCACCCACCGCTGCTCCGCCTTGTCGAGGAACCGCCAGACGAGGTCGGTGGCGCTCGCGTCCCCGGACCACGCCCGGTCGACCAGACTGCTCGGTGCTCCCAGTCGACTGGCCACCTCGCGCATGCCCGAGCTGAGCCGCTGCGCCGACAGCCACCAGACCTGCCGATCGGCGAGCTGGGCTCGACGGGCGATCTCCAGAGCCAGGTAACTCTTGCCGCAGCCGGCCAGGCCGTGCAGCACGTGCACGGAGGAGGCCGGTTCGGTCCCGACGTCGTGTCCGGACATGATCTCGTCAATGAGGTGGGCCCTGCCGTAGAGCGGCGAGTCGAGGCGGCCCAGCGGCGGCTCGACGGAGATGCGTCCAGCGCGGTCGCGCCGATCGGAACGTCCGGCCGCGGCGGTGCCGGCACCCATCGACCCGACCGGAGGGGTGACGGTCGTGGCTTCCCCAGCTGGCGGGTCATGGTCCGCTTGGTCGGCTCGCCCACCGACGGTGGCCGAGTCGGATTCGGCAGCGCAGAGGAGCTCCGTGCGGAGGGCGAGGTAGCGCGAGTCGGCCCGGATCGCCGGCCGGATCACGGAGAAATGATCGCCCTCGACCACCCCGCTCGCCGCGAAGGTCCAGTTGGCGACGTATGGCGGGACGATGTTGTCGGACATCCCGGCGTACGTCGAGATCGGCAGGGGCCACTCGTTCGGGCCGTGCTGCCGGGCCTGGAGAATGCCGCGCTGCAAGGCCCGGTGAGTCTCGATGATCGTTTCTTGGAGCGGGCGTAATTCCCGTTCCTGTGGATTGCGGCACCGGAACGTCAGCCGCCGCAGGGAACTGAAGAACTCCGCTCCGGAATTCGGGCAGGCGAACATCACCACCCGTCGGATCGGCGCCAGTTCGTATCCGCCCCCGCGGGCGAGGGTCCGGGCCAGGAACCGTTGGATGACCAGGCCACCCTGGCTGTGCGAGACCAGCACGATACTCGCCGCTGGTGCCACCTCGTCGCGGAGGTAGGTGCCCAGCCGATCCGCGATGTCGTTGAGATGCGGGATCCGACGGTCGGGACGGAGCCGGACGATCTGCGAGTCGTATTCGAAGAAATGGGTTCGCAGCGGGGGCAGACCCGGGTCGTCGGCCAGCAGGCTGGCCATCTGCTCCCACGCTCGCCGAGAGGAGAAAAGCCCATGCACGAAGACCACGTCGAGCGGGTTCAACCGGCTTCGCCTCCAACGCCGACCGGCGGATGAGGGCCCGGATCCGGCGGTGCGGATTCCGCCGAGGACGACGGCACGGCGCGTCCGGCCGGCGGTGCCGTCGCATCGATGACGTCCACGATCACCCGGGTGAGCAACGTGGCCGACGCCAGCAGCAAGCAGATCGTCAGGACCGCCCGCAGCACCGGGCCGGGCGGCAGTGCCTCGGCGAGCACCAGCAGGGCCAGCGCGGTGCCGAGCATGATGACGACGACGATGAAGAGGGAATACGCCCGTACGCGTGGTCTGGTCCAGAACAGGACGCCATTCGGGTCGGTCCGGCGCAACTGCCTGTTCTGATTGCCGAGACGATCAAGGAATCGTGATTCCCAGATCAGCGCAAGCATCAGCACCGGCAGAACCTGCGCGGCCGTGGCATAGAAGTCGGGGAACACGGTGGCCCCTTCCCGGCGTTGTCGGAAGCCGTATCATCCAGCTATTCGACATCGGCCAGGATCGCACAAATGGCCATGACCGGATAGGCGTATGGTGCGCCACCTCGATTGTTTGGACCGCCTATGGCTGTCAGCAGACTTGACTGTGGACGGCTCAGGGCTTTGCGAGGGCGCGGAGGAAACGGTCGGCGATCGGCACCGCGCTGGCGCTGCTCGACCCGCCCTGCTCGACGAAGACCGCGAAGGCCACGTCGCCCTGCCAGCCGACGAACCAGGCGTGGGTGTGCGCCGGGTTGTTGTCGTACTCGGCGGTGCCGGTCTTGCCGTACACCGGCCCGCCGGGGGCGCTCTTCAACGTGCGGGCCGTGCCGTTGGTGACCACGGCCCGCATCATCGTCTTCAGCGCCGCCGCTGACTCGGGCTTCAGGGCCGGGCCGGCCGGGGCCGGCTGCTGCGGAGCCGGGTCGAGCAGCAGCTTCGGCTGCTCCCAGCGACCTCGGGCCACGGCGGCGGTGGCCCCGGCCATGGCCAGCGGGCTGACCACGGTGGTGCCCTGGCCGATCGCGGCGGCGGCCTGCTCGGTGGCCGAGCCGTTGGCGGAGACCGAACCGGGGAAGACCTCCGCGCCGAGGTCCCACGTCGTCTCCAGACCGAGCGTACGGCCGGTGGCGGCGAGGCCGTCCGGCCCGAGCTTCGGCGCCAGCGCGACGAAGGCCGTGTTGCAGGACTTCGCGAAGTCGGTGCTGAACGGGACCGAGCCCAGCTCGAAGTAGTCGGAGTTCTTGAACGACCGGCCGTCCACCTCGGCGGTCTTCGGGCAGGCGACCGTCGCGTCCGGGGTGACCGCCCCAGCGTCGAGCAGGGCGAGCGCGCTGACCATCTTGAACGTCGAGCCGGGCGGCACCTGGGCGGTGAAGGCGAGGTTCTCGCCGGCCGGGCCGGGGCCGTTGGCGGCGGCCAGCACCGCGCCGTCGCTGATCCGTACGGCCACCAGGGCGGACCGCCGGGACTCGCCGTGCAGCGCCGTGTCGGCGGCGTTCTGAGTGGCCACGTCGAGGGTGGTGCGCACCGGCTGGCCGGCCTTGGGCTCGCTGCGGAACACCTCCGTGCCGGTGGGCTCGGTGGTGCCGTCCGGGCCGGCGCGTTCGACGATCACGGTCAGGCCGGGTGCCCCGCGCAGCCGGTCGTCGTACCGGCCCTGGAGGCCGCCGTGGCCGACCAGATCACCGGCGACGTACGTGTCGGGGTGGGCCTTGAGGTCGTCTGCCTGGGCCTGATCGACCGAGCCGAGCAGGGCCCGAGCGAACTCCCGGGTCGGTGCCAGATCCAGCTTGTCGGCCTGGAATCGGGTGCCCGGCAGGTCGTAGATCCGGGGCTTGATCTGCCGGTACGCCTCGTCGCGCAGCGTCACCACCTCGACGAACGCGCCCGGGTCGGCCTCGGCCACGCGCTTGGGCAGGTCGGCGAGGTCGACCGGCGGCACGAGGGCGGGCCGGATCGCCTTGAACGCGGCGTCGAGCTGCCGGGCCAGCGCCTTGACGTCGGTGACCTCGCTGGGCTGCACGCCCACCCGGACCACCGGCCGGGGCGCGACGATCGGGTTGCCCGCGCCGTCCAGCACCGCGGCCCGCGGCGCGGTGTCGCGGCGCAACGCGAGGCGGTCGCCCTTTTCCAGCTTCGCCTGCACCACGGCGGGCTCCCAGATCACCTGCCACTGGTCGTCGCCGCCGCGCTGGAGGCGTACCGGGCTCTCGTAGGCCCAGTGGGTCTGGCCCGGCAGGGCCCAGGCCACCTGGATCTGCGCGGTGGCGGTGTCGGCGGTGACCTTCGCGTTGCCGAGCCGCTTCAGCTCCGGCGGGGTGGCGGCCAGGTCGCCGGAGAGCGCCTTGATCTCCTGCGCCACGTCGGCGGCCGGGATGCGGGTGCCGGCCGGGTCGATGAAGCCGACCGCCTGGAGGTTGCCGGAGCGCCAGCCCTTGAGGAATGCCTCCACGCTCTGCTCCGGCCCATCCTCGCCGGAGCAGCCGGTCAATGCGCCCGCGGCGAGCGCGGTGGCGGCGAGCACCGCGAGGAGCGGGCGGGGGAAGAGGCGGCGGCCAACGGGGTACGACACAGGCATGAAGCAGTCCCTCCGGTCGAACTGCCCCGCACCCTAGTAGGCCGGGTGGGTTTCCACTGCCCCGCCAGCGCTGGGGCAAGCGGAAAGCCGGGCCGGGGCAGGGTGATGAACATCGCGAGCCGGGGTACTCGGCAACCGGTCGACCACGGAACCGCAACGGGTGAAAGGACAGAGTCCCGAACCGGACGTCCGGCCAGTGATCCGCCGACGAATGGGCAGAACGGCAGGGCCTAGGCTGGGCGGCAGAGTGACCCACAATGCGGTGGGTCGAGGGGAGTGGCACCGATGGACCGGCGTCCGGCGACTAAACCGGGACCCGACCTCCGGCAGGTTCACACCGGCCGGGAAAATGACAGCTTCGACACGGCGACCGACGGGGACGGTTTCGGCCGTCTCGATACAGGAGTGACCGGGATGACCGGTTCTAGCATCGACACCCTGCACGAGCTCGGCCTGCCCGCGCAGGCCCTGGCCGACGAGTCGGAGGACGCCGAGCTGGACGAGCCGGTACCCAACGCGGAGCGCCTGGTGGCCCAGGCCGTCGCGCTGGCCGGGGACGACCAGGACGCGGCGACCCTGGTGGGCCGTTTCTGGCGGTTCGCGCCGGACGAGGAGCTGATCGGCTTCACCGCCGAGGAGATGCTCGACGCCGCCCGGGCGCACCGGGATCTGGCCCAGCAGCGGGTGCCGGGTGAGTTGAAGCTGCGGATCCACGAGCCGGTCGCGGACCAGCACCACACGGTCATCGAGATCGTGACGGACGACATGCCGTTCCTGGTCGACTCGGTGACCGCGCTGCTCAACACCCATCACCTCGACGTGCACCTGCTGGTACACCCGTTGGTGGTGGTCCGGCGGGAGCCGCTGGGGCGGCTGACCGAGGTCTCCGCCGACGTGGAGCCGGACGACGCGGTCGCCGGTGACCTGGTCGAGAGCTGGATGCACATCGAGATCGACCCGGTGCGTGACCCTGGCGAGCGGGAGCGGCTGCGCAAGGAGCTGCAGCGGGTGCTCACCGACGTCCGGGAGGCCGTCGAGGACTGGCCGAAGATGCGTCAGCGGGCCCTGGCCCTGGCCGACGAGTTGGCCGCGGCGCGCACCTCGGACAGCCGGCCGCCGGTGCCGGAGAAGGACATCACCGACTCGGTGGAGCTGCTGCGCTGGCTGGCGCACGACCACTTCACCTTCCTCGGCTACCGGGAATACCGCCTCGTCGACACCGACGGCGCCGACGGCGGTCAGGCCCTCGAAGCCGTGCTCGGCACCGGGCTGGGCATCCTGCGCTCGGACTCGCCGGAGTCCCGGGCGCTGTCGTCGATGACTACCGAGGCGCACGAGAAGGTGCTGGAGAAGCGCCTGCTGATCATCACCAAGGCCAACTCGCGGGCCACCGTGCACCGCTCGGCCTACCTCGACTACATCGGCTTCAAGATCTTCAACGAGGCCGGCGAGGTGGTCGGTGAGCGGCGCTTCCTGGGCCTGTTCTCCACCGCGGCCTACCGGACCAGCGTGCAGGAGCTGCCGGTGGTCCGCCGCAAGGTCGCCGAAGTGCTCGACCGCTCCGGCCTGAGCCTGCGCAGCCACTCCGGCAAGGACCTGCTGCAGATCCTGGAGACCTACCCGCGCGACGAGCTGTTCCAGATCAAGACCGACGACCTCTACCACGCGGCGGTCGGCGTGCTGCGGATGGCCGGTCGTCGGCAGCTGCGGGTGTTCCTGCGCCGGGACGGGTACGGGCGGTTCATCTCCTGCCTGATCTACCTGCCCCGGGACCGGTTCACCACGCAGAACCGGCTGCGCATGCAGGAGATCCTGCTGCGCGAGCTGAACGGCGTCGGGGTCGACTACACCACCCGGGTCACCGAGTCGATGCTCGCCCGGGTGCACTTCACCGTCCGGACCGACCCGAGCAACCCGCCCGGGGGGATCGACGCCGACCTGCTCGCCGAGGAGCTGGCCGACGCGACCCGGCTCTGGGACGACGACTACCGGCTGGTGCTCGAGCGCAAGCTCGGCGACGAGCAGGCCAAGCACCTGTTCTCCCGGTACGCCGACGCGTTCCCGGAGGGCTACAAGGACGGGCACACGCCGTACGAGGCGATGAAGGACCTAGCCAAGCTGGAGCTGCTGGAGGAGCCCGGCCAGCTGGAGATGCACCTGTTCCGCAAGCAGGTCGCGCCGCGGCTGGCCGGCGACCGGGACGCCGACGAGGCCATGGACGTCCGGTTCAAGGTCTACCGGTACGGCGAGCCGATGATGCTTTCCGCGGTGCTGCCGGTGCTGCACTCGCTCGGTGTGAAGGTCGTCGACGAGCACCCGTACGAGGTGGAGCGGGTCGACGGCCGGATCTGGCTGTACGACTTCGGGCTGCAGCTGCCCGAGGCGCACCAGGACCTGGCCGAGGTCCGCCCGCACGCGGAGAACGCCTTCGCCGCCGCCTGGCGGGGCGAGGCCGAGGTGGACGGCTTCAACGAGCTGGTGCTGCGGGCCGGGCTCACCTGGCGGCAGGTCGTGGTGCTGCGGGCGTACGCGAAGTACCTGCGGCAGGCGGGCACCGTCTTCTCCCAGGAGTACATGGAGCAGACGTTCATCGCGTACCCGAAGATCGCGTTGCTGCTGGTGGAGCTCTTCGAGACCCGGTTCGCGCCGGGCGAGATCGGCATGGACGAGCGGCAGAAGCGCAGCGGTGAGCTGGTCACCACGATCGGCGCGGCGCTGGACGAGGTGGCCAGCCTCGACCAGGATCGCATCCTGCGGTGGTTCCTGACGCTGATCCAGGCCACCCTGCGGACCAGCTTCTACCAGAAGCCGGCCGGCGGGCGGCCCAAGTCGTACGTGGCGTTCAAGCTGGACCCGCAGGCGATCCCGGACCTGCCGGCGCCGCGACCCAAGTTCGAGATCTTCGTCTACTCGCCCCGGTTCGAGGGCGTGCACCTGCGGTACGGGCCGGTGGCCCGGGGCGGCCTGCGCTGGTCCGACCGGCGGGAGGACTTCCGCACCGAGGTGCTCGGCCTGGTCAAGGCGCAGATGGTGAAGAACGCCGTGATCGTGCCGGTGGGCGCCAAGGGCGGCTTCGTGCTCAAGCAGAAGCCGGGCGACCGGGACGAGGCGGTGGCCTGCTACAAGGAGTTTGTCGGCGCGTTGCTGGACGTCACCGACAACATCGCCAGCGGGGAGATCGTGCCGCCGGAGGGCGTGGTCCGGCACGACGGCGACGACCCGTACATGGTGGTGGCGGCGGACAAGGGCACGGCGACGTTCTCCGACATCGCCAACGAGATCTCGGCCGGGCACGACTTCTGGCTCGGCGACGCGTTCGCGTCCGGCGGTTCGGCCGGCTACGACCACAAGAAGATGGGCATCACCGCCCGCGGTGCGTGGGAGTCGGTGAAGCGGCACTTCCGGGAGCTGGGGCACGACACCCAGACCCAGGACTTCACCGCCGTCGGCGTCGGCGACATGTCCGGCGACGTGTTCGGCAACGGGATGCTGCTGTCGAAGCACATTCGGCTGGTGGCCGCGTTCGACCACCGGCACATCTTCCTGGACCCGGATCCGGACTCGGCCACCTCCTTCGAGGAGCGCAAGCGGCTGTTCGACCTGCCTCGCTCGTCCTGGGAGGACTACAACCCGGAGCTGATCTCCGAGGGCGGCGGGGTCTACCCGCGTACCGCCAAGTCGGTCCCGATCAGCCCGCAGATGCGGGCACGGCTCGGCCTCGACGACGGCGTCGCGCAGCTCTCTCCGCAGGAGCTGATGAAGGCGATCCTCACCGCGCCGGTGGACCTGTTCTGGAACGGCGGCATCGGCACCTACGTGAAGGGGTCGACGCAGACCAACGCCGAGGTCGGGGACAAGTCCAACGACGCCATCCGGGTGGACGGCAAGAACCTGCGCTGCCGGGTGGCGGGCGAGGGCGGCAACCTGGGCTGGACCCAGCTCGGCCGGATCGAGTACGCGCAGAACGGCGGCCGGAACTTCACCGACTTCATCGACAACGCGGCCGGGGTGGACTGCTCCGACCACGAGGTGAACATCAAGATCCTGCTCAACACGGCGGTCGCCGACGGCGAGCTGGACCGGCCGGAGCGCGACGAGCTGCTGGCCCAGATGACCGACGAGGTCGCCCAGCTGGTGCTGCGGAGCAACTACGAGCAGGCGCGGGCGCTCATCAACGCCCAGGCGCAGGCGGCCTCGCTGCTTCCGGTGCACCGCCGGATGATCAGCGAGCTGGAGCGTTCCGGGGCGCTGGACCGGGCCCTTGAGGCGCTCCCGGCGGACGAGGACCTGGCGGTCCGCACCGAGACCGGGCTGACCGCGCCGGAGTTCGCGGTGCTGCTGGCGTACGAGAAGATCGCACTGGAGCGGGAGATCGTCAGCGAGGGGCTGGCTGACGAGAAGTGGACGACTGATGTCCTGGTCAACTACTTCCCCACTCCGCTGCGTGAGCGGTTCGCCGATCGGATGGGCCGCCACCGGCTGCGGCGGGACATCGTCACGACCGTGCTGGTCAATGAGGCGATCAACCGGGGCGGTATCTCGTTCGTCTTCCGGGCCGTCGAGGAGACGGCCGCGTCGGCGGCGGACGTACTGCGGGCGTACGTGGTGGTGCGCGAGGTGTTCGGGCTGCGCGACCTGTGGCAGGCGATCGATGCGCTGGACAACAAGGTCTCGCCCGAGCTGCAGACGAGCCTCTACCTGGACGCCCGGCGGCTGCTCGACCGGGCCGTGCGCTGGCTGGTCACCAACCGGCGTTCGCCGATCGACGTGCCGGGGGAGATCGAACGGCTGCGGGACGGCGTGGCCCGGCTCCTGCCGGACCTCGAAAATCTCTTCTACGGCAGCGAGCGGGAGGGGATCGTCGCCCACATTGAGGCGCTGACCGAGAAGGGGCTGCCCCGCGAGCTGGCCGAGCAGTCGACCCGGCTGATGTACAGCTTTGGCCTGCTGGACGTGGTGGAGACCGCCCAGACGACCGGGCGGGACGTGAACGAGGTGGCTGCGGTCTACTTCGTCCTGTCCGACCGGTTCCGGGTGGACTCCCTGCTGTCGAAGATCTCCCTGCTGCCGCGGGAGGACCGCTGGCAGACGTTGGCCCGGATGGCGCTGCGCTACGACCTGTACGCCGCGCTGGCCGCGCTCACCGCGGAGGTCCTCGGCTCCACCCCGGACAGCGTGCCGCCGGTCGACCGGGTGCAGGAGTGGGAGCAGGCGAACGCCACCTCGATCCACCGGGCCCACCGGGCGATGGGTGAGTTCGACGAGTCCCGGGCCGATCTCTCCGCTCTGTCGGTGCTGCTGCGGCAGATCCGTACCCTGGTGCGGACCTCGGCGGCGGCCTGACCGGCGACGGATACCGGCGCGGCCCGGTGGTCGGGTCTCTCCGGGTCGTGGTAGTCGGCGGGCACGTACGTGGTGACGCCTTCGGAGGTCCTGCTGGTGAGCAGAGCCCGGGCGTGCACGAGGACCATCGG
>NZ_JBEYIX010000065.1:0-27768 GCF_040636055.1 Micromonospora sp. NPDC006766
AAGATCGTGGCCGCCGCACTCATCCTGCTCCACACCGAACACGACCGCACCACATGATCACCTTCGGTGATCAGAACGTTGCGCTGAATGCCTCAGTGCTCTAACGCCTCGGTGGAGAAGCTGCCCTCCTGCGGCTCAATTCTGGCCCACTCCAGGGAGAACCGGAAGGCGTCAAGCCCCATGGCCTGGACCAGGTCGAGGTCCTCCCGCCACAACTCGCAGCTGTTACAGGCACGGCCGGAGCGCTCGGTGAAGACGGTCGGCCGAACATTCTCCAAAAACCAGGTGTCGCTGCTGGTGTTGTCCCCCTCGGTCTGGTGACCGGAGGTAGCGACACCAAAAAGGAAACCGTCGGGGAAGCGCCTCATCCGGCAAGCCTAGTACTCCAGCCGCACTCCCGCTGGCCGCGTTTACGCAGCTAGGATCACAGATACGGCTCAAATGTCCTCAATGGACTGCCAGCGGTTACGAGACATCGCGCAAGGCGCTGGCGTGCGGGCTCAGGATCATCCGAGGGCCGGTGACATCGAAGTGCAGCCGGTACCGATCCAGATGATCGGCGCCGATGAGCCCGTCGTGGATGATGTCCTGGAACTGGACGCGCGGCTGCGCCTGAGCGGCCTGCGGTGCTGCGGCCAGGTAGACCTCGCCCTGGGCGGTCGCCCACCGCCGGGTCCAGTGGTGGTCCGTCTCGTCGACGCCCGTCTTGGTGGTGACGCCGTCGTCGACGCCGACGCCGCAGTCGGCTAGGAAACGCGTGTCCAGGATGAGGTTGTTGGATCCCGTCTCGACTTCCACCACGACCTCGCGGCCGCTCGGCAGGACGAGCGTGGTGAACGGGTCCACCGAGGGACCGTGCCGCCGGATGTCAAGGGGAACTTCGACGCCCTTCTCGTCGAAGCCTCGGTCGACGTCCCGACAGCCGAAATCGACAAAGCCGTTCGCAAGACCTATGCCCGCACCAACCGGCCCACGCCCGAGGTGCGAATCGTGCGCATCCATGCCAGCCGCCCCGCCACATCACGCAGCCAGGGATCAGCGCTGGGCGAGCAGGACCCTCCCAGACCAGCCGGTTCTGGGTGTCCGGCCACTGGCGCAACCAGCCATACGGACCGGGTAGAGCGTTGCGTCGCCCCGTCTACATCAACCCCTTCCCAGAGGCCCCGACGACGCCCCGATCACACTCAGCGCCACCGTGCGCATGCTCAGCAGTCACAAGCGGAAGCCGGATTCCCAGAACTGAAGCAATGCCAGGCGGTGGCGGGGAGATTTCCCCGCCACCGCCTGGTCGCCGTGCTCCAAGAGGTCATCGACCCGACCCCGGGGCCGCATTCGTTTTGACCGGCCGCCAGCCCACGCGCTCGACGATGTCGAACATCTCGGCAAGCCATAGGCCAACACCATGCTGGATCAAACGAATGATCATGAAACAAGTTTCAAGATCCGGGGCTGTAGTACTCGTCAGTCGACATACTCGATCGGTACCCGGGTGTAGCCGTCGACCTGGTCCGGAATGCGCAGCTCCTGGGAGTTGGCCGAGGTGACCAACGTGTTCAGGAGGCTGGTGAGCATGCTGACGATGGCCTCCTTCTCGTTGTCGACCTCGGTCGCCAGGTAGGCCGCCTTGGTCGCGATCTTGCCGAGAACCGCGGCGTTCGCGTTGCCGAAGCCGTACGAGATGATGTGCGGCCGGCGTCGGAAACCCTTGTCGGTGAGGGCGCTGAAGTCGCCGGCCCAGTTCTTGTCCATCGGCGCGCCATCGGTGAGGATGAAGACCGCCGGGCGCAGCACCGCGCGACCGAGGTTGCGCAGGTCATCGATGTCGGCATCAATGCGCTGCTTGACGACCTGGAACATCCTGCCGTAATTGGTGCTCCCACCGCACCTGATCATTGGCAGTTGAGAGACCTGGTCGATGTCGGCCATCGCGAGCACAACGTGGGTGTCGGTGTTGAAGGTGACGATTGAGATGTGGGCGAACTCGGATACGCGAGGGCTGTTGCCCAGAACGTCGAAGACGTGGTCGACGGTGTCGTTCAGGAGCTGCTCCTGCGGCTTCATCGAGCTCGACGTGTCAACGACGAGGTACGTGGGTAGAACCTTCGACTTGACCATGGGTTCGGTCACGGACCGTGTCCTTTCGGATGTCAGAAAATGAAGTAGCTGCAGGCGATCAGCACGCAGGCGACGAATGCGACGGCGAACACGCCACCGATCACGGCGGGGTAGTCCGGGGTGGGCGTGGACAAGGTGGTCGGGGGAGTGCGCACCGGCGTCCGCGTCCGCGGTGGCGGTGGCGGCGGCAGCCGGAGGGCCGGTGGTACGGGTGCCGGTTCCGATCGAGCGCCGGGCCGGGGTGGCACCACCGCACGTCCGCCGAAGAGCCCGCCGTTCGCCGGGGGTGGATGCGTCGGCCGTCCGCCGTTGAAGTCGCGTCGGGGCCGCCATCCCGGTGCCGTCGGCGGCGAGGTGGCTGTCGTGGGGGTGTTCGGACGGCTGGGGGCGACATGACCGCTCCGGCCGTTCCGCGGGCGCCAGCCGTCCACCCCGGTCTCGTCGATGGGTTTGGTCTGCGGCACCGGCACCGGCACTCCGAGGACCTTGGCCAGTTGGGTGAGTGTGGGCCGGGCCGTCCGGTCGCCGGAGCCGGAAAGCATGGCCAACAGCGTCTGCGGGACGGGCCCGGCCATCCGAGCCAGCGCCGCCTTCACATCCGGCTGGCTGCGCCGGACGGTGATGATGCGCCCGACGAGCAGCGCAAGGCGATACCGGTCGGTGCAGTTGTCGACCGGCTGTGGGTTGGGCGTGAGCGGATCCTCAAAATCCGAGGTGAATACGTGCGGCCGAGGTCCGTAGGAGGATCCGTCGATGTCGAAGATGTAGACCGTGTGCTCATGCGGCTGCCAGAAGGCGTTCGCATAGGACCAGTCGGCGTAGACCAGCCCGCACTGTTCGAAGAAGCAGGCCACGCGGACCAGGCTCCGGCAGAGTGCGTCCCGGTCGGCCGCTGATTGACGGGGGATCTGGCGCTGTTCCAGCCAGTCGTCGTCCTTGGCCAGATAGTCGATCGGGAGCGGGCTGTGCCGCACAGTGGGGTTGGTGTACGACCTCGGCAGCCAGGTCACGGACATGCTCGGCGGCGCCTCCGGCATCATCACGCCGACGGTCCGCTGATGTTCGGTGATCCGGCTGGCCGGCCAGGAAGTGCTGGCGGTGAGGAAAGCCGCTTCGGACGGATCAGGCAGGACATGCGGCTGCTGAATGAGGCGGTCCAGAACTCTGGGGTCGACCTTCCTGGACACCTCGGCGTTGTACTTCTTGAAGAGGTAGCCGGGGAAGTTGGGCGTACGCCAGACGCCGAGGCTCTCCCCGGCGGGCTTGAAGTCCGGGGTGTCGGACAGGGCGCCGACCTGGCTCACCTCCAGGACGGGCGGAATCGTCACGTAGCTCATCGCAGTGCGGCCTTACCTGGGCTCTGCCGCCCGGCCCAAACCACCACGGCGGTCCGGTCGTCCAGCTGCTGCCGCGCGTCGAAGTCCACGTCGAGTAGGAAGGACGCGAGCGGCGGCGGCCTGCGCCAGCGCTCGGCGAACCAACCGGCCGCGCCGGGCACCTCGGAGAAAGCGTCGGCGACACCGTCCGACAGCACCGCGACGGTGTCGCCGTCGCCGAGGGCGAACGTCAACCCGGCGGCGGCGTCCGGCGTGTGCGGCAGAAAGGTGGACAGAGTGTTGCCGTTGTAGCTGTCCTTGGCCCTGCCGGTCAGGCACTTCCAGCCGCTGTCGTCACGTTGCCAGAGGTGGGTGTCCGCGATCTGGCCGACCCAGCCCCTCGGCCGCTGGCCGCCCCGCCGGTACGCCGGCAGCACGGCGACGGCCAGCGTCGTGCGTACGTCGTTCGGGTCCAGACCTCGGTCCTTGGCCTGCTGGACCAGCGCGGCCGAGACCGCGCGGAACAGCTCGGCCGCGTTGAGGCTTTCCAGCGGCCGCCGCTCGTCGAGATGGCGTCGTACCAGCGCGACCGCCGTGCCGACCGCAGTGGCGGCGCCGAGCTCGGATCGGGCGCTGTCGGACATGCCGTCGGCCACCGCCACGACCAGGAATTCGCCGTTGCGGTCGCGGGCCACGCGGTAGGCGTCCTGGCGCGGCTTGACCGGTTCCTCGCATCGGTGACCGGAGCCGATCACCGACGCGGCGCGCACCTCGAGGTTGCCCAGGACCGCCTGGTCAGCGGCGACGCCGGATGGAGAGGCGCTCTCGGCGGGCAGCAGCCACGGCATCCCAGCGGCCTTGGAGCCGGGCAGAAAGCGCGGCGACATCGCGGTTTCCGGTGCCAGGACGTGCTCTACGGGCACCGCCGGAGCGGCGCGTGGCGGTGGTGCGGTGGCCACCGGGGTGCCGGTCCGGATCGACTCCACCGGATCGGCGGACGGTCGCGGCTGGTCGGACGGCCCGGGCGGCGGTTCGAAGATGCGGCCGTTGTCGGGACCCGCGTCGCTCCAAGCTGCCTGAGACACGGATTTCTCCGATCGGTGTGGATGATCGACGTCCTTTTCTCGCTGGTGATGGGGCGGACCTAGCGGGTGGTCGTACTGCGGCTCACTCCGTCTGGACCGGTCCTTGCGGCGGCCGGGCAGGTGAAGTCGTGACCTCTGGCGGTGCTGCGCCCGATTCTCGTCGTGGCGCTTCGATCGGAGGGACCCCACCGTGATCGAGACGAACACGCCAATGATTAGCCACATTATGTAAAGCGTGTAGGAAGGCCCCACGTCAGTTCGTTCCCGTCCCGCTCTGCGCCGACTTGCGAGGTCGCCAGCCGCTTATCCCGTCCGGATCAGGAGCCGGGGTTGCCGGTGGCAGCGCCGGCGCGGTGGGCGCACCGCCCGCGGGCTTGCGCGGCCGCGTCTGGGCAGGCGCAGGGGGCGCGCCGGCCGGCGGGGCCGCTGGCGGCACCGCCAAGGCGTTCGGTGGCGGCTCGGGGGCGCCGCCGACCATGTGCAGGGCGTTCTGCAGGACCTGGCGGCGGATCTGCTCTACGTCGGCCGCCTGGACGAGCCCGGCGTCCAGCATCTTGGTGAAGATCTCGTCCGAGCTCGCATATCGCGCCTGCCGCTGCTGCTCCAGCTCCAGCTGCCGGTTGTGCATCATCTGCATCACCTGCAGGGCGTCGTCGGGATGGTGGCGGAGGTGAAGTGCGATCAGCTGCAGCTCGCCCTGAACGCCTTGGGCCACCGCCTCCATTCGCTGCCGCTCCAGATCCTGCTCGTTGCGCAGCGAGTCGACGTTCAGCACGTGGCCGCGACGTGTCAGATCCTTCTGCCGTTCGATCTCTTCCTGCTGCTGCAGGTATTGACGGGCGGCGGCGTCGAGGGTGACGAACGCGGTGACGCCATGGATGGTGATGCCGTACTTGGCGATCACCACGGGACCGCCGAGGTGGAGGTCGTTGATCTCACGTTCGACCCGCTCGCAATCGGTGATCAGATATCGCCGGCTGATGCCGCGCAGCAGAGCCAGGACCCGGCGGGAGACGACCGGCACGCCGTCCCGTACGCCCTCCCGGACCACCACATCCGGGCTGGTCGCCTGCCAGTTGACGGTCACGTCGGCGACGAAGGCGAACCGGTCGTCGCGGGTGGGCAGGTCATGCCCGCTGATCGTGATGCGGGTGTCGTGGAGGGTGGTGTCCACCTCGTACACCTTGCGGTAGACGCCGCTCAGCGCCTCGGTGAAGGTCAGCCGGTGATCCAGCTTCTCGACCGTCCCGTCGGCACGGGAGTACACGACCGTCACGCCGGCCCGTACCGGCGGCGCGAAGAACTGCATCCGGTTGACCGGCTGCTCAGTCAGAATCAGGGATTGGGCTGGGTGCAGATTCATCGATGCCTACTCCAGAATCAGATGAGAACGGCAAGCACGGCCTGCGCGGTCTGCGGCGCCTGAGCGGTGCCCGGTTTCGACATCCAGCCGCGGACCATGTGCCGGACGAGCTTCTCGGTGCGCTCACTGCCGGCGCAGACGCTCGCCAGCATCAGCGCCAACGCCTGGCGCGCCTGCTCGTCCGGCTCGACGCGTTCGGCCCAGGAGCCCGCGATGTCCTGTGCGAAGCGGTGAAACATTGCGCCGTTCAGGGTGAAGTCCCACGCTGCTGCTACGGCGTGCGAGAGCCCGCGGTCGGTACGGGCGAGTTGCAACAACAGCGGCCAGCGAACGGGCCCGGCATCCGCCGCCCCGACCAGGTCGGCCGCCAGGGTGAGAAAGGCGATCTCGCCGGTGGCGCTCTGCCCCTGATGCTGGCTGCGCATCCATTTCACCGACAAGTCGGTGGCGGGAAGCGCCTGGCGATGGTCGGCCTCGGTCAGCTCGGCGAGGCTGTAGCTGATCGCGAAAGCGACATCCGCGTACTCGGTGCGCGACAGCCGGTCGAGCTCGCGGAACGCCCGGTCCGGCATGGCGGATCCGAGCGCCGACCCGTACACCCGCGCAGCGGTCGCGTTCAGCTGCCATGAGCGGCTCGTGATCCACTCGCCGACCAGGGTCAGCGCCTGCTGCTGCAGCTTGTGGGAGCGGCCGGCAGCCCGCAGCGCGAAGGCGGCCATCTCCCGTTTGCTGTCTTTGGAGTCGTTCGCCCATGGTCGCAGCACGATCTTGCTGATGTAGTCGAACGCGGTGGTGGAGATCAGCCCGATCGCCGCGGCCGCCCGCACCCGCACCGCGTCGACCGGATGGTTGGCCAGGTCGCCCAGCCAGCCGAGCAGATCTCGGCGCAGGCCGTCGTACTCACGCCACACCAGCTCGATGACGGCCCGCGGGTATGCCGGATCGAGGTACCGGATGATCTCGGCGGGTACCCGACCGAATCTGGTGGTGATCTCGGACCGCACCACCTCGGCCCGGATCTGACGGACCCGATGGGTACGTCCGGTGGCGAACGGGTCGACCGCAGCTGCCGTCGGCGCGGGTGTCGAAGCTGTCGGGCGGGTGAGCCGGCGTTCCAACGACTCGGCCGGTTCCACCACGCTCTGGTACGGCAGCCCGTCGAGCAGCGCGACCGCGATCGCCAGGTACTTCAGCGAGGGTGTGGCCAGCCCGTCGAACCAGCTCTCCACCTCACCGGCCACCGATGACTTCATCCGGGACCGGAGCAGACCCAGCTCCAGCTGTCCGCGGGCCATCAACTCCTCGACGTGCACCGCGAATTGAGCGGCCCGGTCACGTGCGGAGTCGGACGTGACGGTGTCGTCGAAGACGGCGCAGAAATCCGGCCGGCTCAGCAGATTGTCCGCGCGGGCATCGCCGAGCCGATACCGCAGGTGGCTTTCCATGATAGAGCGGTGGCTCGGCGGTTGATCGATCCTGATCACGAAGCTCTGCAGGCCGGGATCGGAGAGAGTCAGGCCGGCGGCCATGGTGATAATCAGCTTCGCACCGAGCGCGCCGAGCTTGGCGTCGAGATCGTTCAGGGCCAGGGTGGTGAGCGCGCGCGCCCTGGTGTCGTCGATCTCCTCGATCAGGTAGCCGCCAGCCTTGATCATTGTCGTGGCCACGTCGCCGATCGGCACGTCCGGCGCGAAGCTGAAGATCTCGGTCTGGTGATTGTCGAGCAGGAGCCGCTGGGCGGTGGCGCTGCGGCCGGTGCCCCGAGCCGCCTGCAGGATCACCACGCTGCGGGTCCGGCTGCGGCCGAGCAACGCCGCATACGCGGTATCGGCCACAAAGGCCTCGCGTAGCAGCCGGGTCTGCGCCGGGTCGATGCTGTAGAGAGTGGTGGATCGGCCGCCCGGCGACGTGACGTGGTAGACGTACTGGTTGCCGGAAACGCTTTGCACCGATGCAGCGCTGCCGAAGAACGTCCCGCCGGAGGCGAACACGACCTCGGCCTCGCGGCGCAAGCTGTTGGTCTCGGCGGCCTGTCCGGGCTGTTGCGCGTTGGCCGCGACGTCGGTGCCGGCCTGCCTGATCCCGCGTGGCTTTTCGGCCCAGTCAGGTGACGACGGAACTTGGGCGGGGACTGGGAGTGGGGCAGGCGGTGGGCCGGCCGGGTCGGTGCTCACGGCGTACCGCCGTAGACGTTCTTGTCCCCGCTCACGACGTCGGCATTTCCGTGCAGGTCCTTGATGTAGGTGCCGCCGCGCTCGAAATAGACGCCGTCCGACCCGAAGTTGCCCCGCGCCGTCGACGGTGCAGCCTGGTCAGGCATCCCTTGCGTCGTGCCCTTGATCGGGCGGACCCATTTGGACAGTTCGTTGATGATCGCGGGCAGGTCGATCTCGGACTCACGCTGCCGCAGGCGCATGGTTTGCCGGGTGGTCAGGCCGCGCACCGTCACCGGCAGGTCGTCGACCCGGGGAAGCTTCGCGCCGTCGAGCAGCACCGGGATGACTCGAATCCCGGCGAGCAGCGCGGCTTCGATCTCCCGGCGCACGTAGTCGTCCGGGTGGTCGATCCGCCGTCGCGAGCTCGCGTCCGTCAGTGTCAACCAGCGCTTGCCGATCAACACGAGCAGCACCCTGCTGCCCATGAGCGCCGACCAGAGTCGTGGCGGGAAGTCGCTGCCCGCTTCGATCGACCGGCTGTCCTTGAATACGTTCTCGTCGCCGAAGACAGTACGCAGATGGTTGTCGAGAAGAGGAGCCGCATAACTGTCGTCGTCCGACCGGTAATTGATAAAAATCTCGGACAAGGAAAGCCGCCTCCGATAGCCCGGAACAGGGCACAACCATGTCACCGGATCAGACGGTGGGCAATCCGTTGCCTGGTGCCAGTAGTTGCCGTTTCGGGCAAGGCGGCAACCGCACCCATGCCGAAGTCGTGATCCTCGGATGATCGGGGTGCGAAGAATGGCTGGACGGCCACACCGCTGTCGTGGGCGCGGATTAGACGTACGGGGCCGGGCCGGCGCGGTAGGGAGACCGCGGTTACTTGAGCAGCAAATGAAGGCCCACGCCGACAGCCACCACAAGGGACATGCCATAGAGGATCACCAGGACCGGGCTGCGCAACCCTCGGATGATCTGGCCCGCCGTGGGACGACCCACGGTTAGGCTCCAACCGTCCTGGTCGTCGCCGGCCGAACGTAGGTAGAGATCTCGGTACTTGCGCTCGAGGACCAGGTAGTAGGCGTCGAGGATCGCAAACGCGACAATGACGTAGAGCGCCAGACCGATGATGATGGGGGCGGCCGCGGTGGCGCCGTAGCCGAGCAGGGCGGCGGTCAGGGTCACGCACCACCCCTTGATGGTGGTGGACTGAGCGGCCAGTCGGGACACTACCGACTGGATCATCTGCAGGTGCGCCTCGCGTGTCATGATTGAATACTGTCAGGAGCGCACGATAGCGGGTAGACAGTTAGGTACGCCATGAACGCAACCGGGGAGTTCGGTCCTGAGCTGCGGCGACGCAGGTCGGAGCGGGGCATCTCGCTGCGTGATCTGGCAGTTCAGGTGCATTGCGACGCGGGCTATCTGAGCCGTGTGGAGCGTGGTTTGCGGCAGCCGTCGACGATCATCGCGCGCATGTGCGATCGAGCGGTCGCGGCCGACGGCGCCCTGCTGGCCCTGACGACGCAGCCCGTGCCGGTGGGGGCGGCGCACGCTCGTCCCGAACTGCCGGCGCCACGACCGGCGACGTTCCTGGTGCGATCGTTCGAACGCGCCGCTTCGGGTGCCACAGTGCTCACCGACGATCATCAGAACACCCTGAACGAGGCGCGGTCACTCTTTCAGGTGCTCCGGGCCCAGGGCCACGTCAGTGCGCCCAGCGCACTGTTGCCGGCGCTGGCAATTCAGTTCGGCTCGCTCCGCGCCGCCGCGGCGCAGGCCGGCGGCGCGGATAGGGACCGGCTGGTGTTGCTGGCCGCGCACTATGCCGAGTACGCCGGTTGGATGATCCAGGAGTGCGGCGACGACGCCGGCGCGCTCGCCATGACCGAGCTCGCCGCCGCCCTGGCGAAACAGGCTGGCGATGTGTCGTTTGTGTCATACACGCTGCTGAGACGCGCGGACGTGGCGCTGTACAACGATGACGGCGCGGCCGTGATCGCATTGGTCGAAGAGGCCTTGGCCGGGTCGGCGTCGCTCCGCGTCCAGGCTTTGGCGGCGCAGCGGGCGGCGCAGGGATGGGCGCTGCTCGGGCGCGCACCGCAGTGCCGGTCGGCCTTGGCCTGGGCGGCCGACGCGACTGCGGCAGCCGACGCCGAGTCGGTGCAGACAGGCATGGACATCGCCCTCGGGCCAGGCGGCGGCGGGCAGTTGATGGACGTCGTTCGGGGCTGGTGCTATCTGGACCTAGGCGTACCGGAGCAGGCGGTCGAGTCCCTCCACACCGGGCTGCGCCGCGCGCCCCGATCGGCCCGCCGGGCACGAGCCTTGTACGGCATACGTCTCGCGTTGGCCCACGCCGCCACCGGTGATCTGTGGCGGAGCTGCGAGGCCGGGACGGTCGCGCTGGACGAGGCGAGCAGGGTCGACTCGGCATCCGTCCGCCACCAGTTGCACATGCTGGCCACCGTGGTGCGGCGCTGGCCGGGCGTCGCGGACATCCGGGACTTCCGAATCCGCATCGACCACGAATTGCGGCCTTCGCGAATAAATTCGTGAAGCAACGCTGACCGCACGGTCTCGAGATGGGGATGATCCGCCAGCATCACCCGTCGGCCGATCGGGCGAGAGTGAACCGTGCGGCGCTCAAGGGGACCCGGCTGGTCCTCGGTCGGCCGCTGGTTGCCGTGGACACGACGACCGACGTGCTGCGCCTTGCCTGCCAGGTCTCCGGCGGGACGTCTCGCTCGTGACACCCGCGCGCTTTCGTGCCTTCCGGCGCCCGGAGCGGCGGATACTGCTGGTGACGCTCAACGAGGTCGTCGGCGCGAACCAGGACAATCTCGGTGACGTCGTGCGCTACGCGGAACGGTGGAAGCGGCTCGGGGAGCGCCTGCACCCGCACGAGTACAACCAGTGGCCGCACGCGCAGGAGGTGTTCGCGGTCGCTCGTGGCGAGCGCCGGGTCCGCAACCTCGCGGGCCGTGCGGAAGCGGCGATCCGCGCCGGATCCATCGGTCCGGTCGCAGCGGTGCTGTCGGCTGCGCCGGGCCTGCTCCTGTGATCTGCGGACCGGCTGCTGCGGCTGGCATCGGCGTCGGAGCGAACCGCTGTTGTCGAAGCAGCCACCGGGGCGCTTGGCTCGAAGTCGGGCCGAGTGCTCCTCTCGCTGCGGAGTCGTTCGACGAGGCCGCCGAGTCGATGTTCTGGGTACCAGACCCGCACCGATCGCTAGGCCCGACATCGATACACCGAACCCGGTGAACACCATCCACGAGCAGGCCATAGCCGGGTACGACCGCAAGGCGCGACGACGACCGGTCGGCCCGCTGGTCAGCCGTCTGACCCTCGCGCGTCGCCGATGATCTTCGTGCCGGGCTCCGCCCGGTAGGGCTCGGCGCCATCGGTGTCGCCGCGGAAAGCCAATGAGCCATTCCGCGTATCTTCTCGTGGCTGTGTGTAGCGTCCTGGTTTCAGGTGGTTCGCTGGTGATCGATGTGGAGGATGACCAGGGCCGCAGCGGCGATGTCGCCGATCTTCCATCGGCACAGGCTGATGTTTCGTAGGGGCTTGAAGGCGGTTTTGAGTAAGCTGTTGCCGCGTTCGCCGACGGCGCGTAGCCGGTTGTGGGCGCGGTTGAACTGTTGCTGGACGTTGGTGAGCTGCTTGCTCTTGGGTTTCTTGAACGCGACGACGATCGTGTCGGCTTCGCCTTCGTAGCCCAGGGCGCCAGGGTGCGTAGGTCGTGGCGGATGCCGTTGAGGGTGTCGAGCAGGTCGGGGTGGGTTCGTAGGCAGGTGGTGTCGGGTTCCCGGCCGGGCCGGACCGGGGAGGCCCACAACGGCCAGCCATCCGGGGCGGTGACCACCTGGATGTTCCCGCCGTGGTTGGCGTGCTTCTTCGACCACCACAGGTCCACACCCGCGGTGGGGCCCGGGGTGGACACCCGGTCGGTCTCGATCAGCGTCCCGTCGAGCAGCACGTAGTCGTAGCCGGCGGCTTTCGCGGCCAGTAGCGCGCCGTGCAGGCTCGGGCCTGGGCGGCGAGCACGGCGATGCCCTCATGCAGGTAGTCGTAGCCGGTCTTGCGGCTGATCTCGTTGTCGCAGGTCAGTTGGGTCATCCGGGTGCCGTCGAGCAGCCAGCGCAGCACGAGTATCGCCTGCTGGCGGCAGCTCAGCACGCGGGTTCCCCCGCGCGTGCCGCGCCGCTGCCGTTCAACAGGACGGACAGGAACGACACGGTCTCCTCGCGCACAGCGAGGGTGGCGGTGTAGGTGATACTCATAGCGGCGCGGAACTCCGGTGGCAGTGGTGTTCGTAGCGGAGTTCCGCGCCGCTATCTCTCCACCACGCCCACCCAGCCGGTTCCCGCCCCAAGACAGCTCATTCCGGACGGCACGCTACGCACTCAAGCCGTTGCGCGGAAGGGCTCAATGAGCTCTAAGCAGGCTTTGACAACTGCACGGACGCTGGTGGTAAAACGCAGCCGGCCGGTGTCCGTGCCATGCCACACGTCAACCAATCGCGCACTGCCTCTCGCTAGACGTGAACGCGCCGCAGGGTGAGGGTGCCCTGTGTGCCGCGCTGAGTCAAGTATCGGCCTGTTAGCTCACCGATCGTGCATTGATTAGCACGTCCGTGGTGCCGCCGTGATCGTTCAAGACCGGGTTCGCGACGCCAGGCCGCATCTGATTCTGATAGGTAGAAGTAATCCGACTGCGGAGGTGTGCGTCGGTGAAGATCCCGGCTGTGGTCGATCCCGACGTAGACGCTGTCGGAACGAGAATGTCGAGACGGATCGCGATCCGTGTCTAGGTCTGATCGATCCAGATGCGAGCCTGAAGGGGCGTCTGCTCGGCGGGCATCACCCGGCGCATCATGCGAAGTATGCGGCTGCCTCCGGGTAGTCGGCCGCCAGTTTGTGGTGGCGCTTGGTGAATTCGAGCTGTCCTTTGCTGTCGCGGTCGGTCCAATAGCGGCCGCTCAGGCGTGTGGCGGGGCTTCCGGAGACGTCGAGGACCGTTGAGCCGTGGTGCATTCTGCTGCGGTGTTCGGCGTGCATGTCTGGCCGGTTGAGGTAGAGGTACGCCAGCGTCCAGCCGCTGTCTACCGCGGAGACAGCGGCGAGGGTGGAGGTGGACCGTGACTCGTCGGTGAAGAGCTTGATGGTGACCAGGGTGGCGGTTTGGTGGATGACAAGGTAGACGGTCTTGGGTGGTGGTGATGCGCCCGTCGTGGGGTCGATCCAGAAGGATGTGAGGGTGCCTTGCCAGGTGCCACGTACGCAACGTGGTACGCCAGGGATGCGCTGGATGAGCTTGGTTCGCCAGAGCCAGAGATCCCAAAGGGCCAGGATCAGGGTGGCGGTCAGCACGGCTGCGGAGAAGAACCGCAGCCACCCGACATCGACTTTGCCGCTGGTGAGCCAGGTGCCTGTGGCGAGGACAATGATGACCACCGCGGCGACGACCCGGATGGTGATGTTGCGCTTCATGATGTCAGGCCGAGATAGTTCCAAGCGGCCTTGGCGAATGCCCTTCCGTCAGCCCGGCTCCATGGCTGATTGGCGTGGAATAGATACTTACATTCGTTGACTTCGCGCCAGCGCTGGGAGTCGTCTTCGGGTTCCGACCCTTCGAGGCCGTGGAAGATGTGGCTGATGACGCCGCGTACGGTTTTCGTCCAGGTCGATCTCAGGAAGATGTCGTCCGGGCAGTGGTATACGAGACATTCGACGAAGAAGGAAGGTATCTCTTTGTGCTTGCCGTCGAGAACCATGGCGTTCTCGACGCGTTTCATGATCCTCACGGCCTTCTTGTAGTATTGGCTGGTGCGGTTGTTCTTGTCTCTGCCGTTCTTGAGCTGCTGATCGGGGTAGTTGATCAGGCTGGTTCCGTCTTTCCTGAATACTTTGGCGCCGTCGCGGTGGTTGCCGTTGGCGAAGTATCGACGGTAGTTAAAGCAGGGAACCACGTCGGCATCTACGCGGGCGCTGCCGGAGTGAATGCGGAAGGCGACCGAGCCGGACGTATCGACCTGGCCCGGGAACTTGGCCAGCAGTGCACGCTCCAGCTCGGAGCGCAGTTTCGCTGGCGTCCAGATCCCCCGATATGGGGAAGGGATGTGGATGCCAGGTGACGCTTCGTCCCAGTACGTGACGTCGCGGCATTGCACTGCAATGTCGACGTCGCTGTCGGTCTTGACGTTCGTGTTGTTGGCGTATGAACCCTTGGGATAGATCCGAAGGTCGCAGGAGTCGAAAGCCGCGTGCCCTTTGACCGCCTCACGGATCATTCGCTCAGTTCGATCTTGCTTGTCCTGTTCCGTCGAGCTCGACGGTCCCGTCCAGCTAGCCAGCTTCTCTTCCAACCGCACTCCAGCAGCTCCTGCCTCCGGATCTTGCTGCCCAGCTGAGCAAGCCAAGTCAGAGTAATCGGGGGCTACGACAGAAACGAACTCACCGCTCGTCCTCGACACACCGCGAAGTCTTCGGCGATGACGCGGTAGTCCCCACAGTTGCTCCCCTTTGGTCGGATGACGGTCAACAGGCGCTGGCTCGACGACATGCCTGAGGACTATCGCGGGTTCTATCTCGGCCAGCCGGACCGGCAGCGCCCGCCTGGCAACGTGGATCCTGGCCGGTCTCTAGTGATCGGTGACCTCGGACCCGACCAGCCATCTGCGTTGGACTACAGACCTTGCATGGCCACCCCATCGGTGAACTACCTCAGCACAACGGCGGACTGGATCGAGGTTGCGCCCCAACATTGAGACGCTGATCGAACGCCTCGGGGTCTGACTGTGCCGAGGGGACCCGCGCGCTTTTCTGCCGCTGACCGAGCGGTCCGGTAGCCAGGCGTCATGAGCAGCCGCCGGCTTCAGGAGAGCATGCCAGCGCCCCGCATGTTGGGCTGGCGAATACAGCAGGTGACGAATACCGCGCACCGCCAGGCGCTCGGCCGGACATATCCGTGTACGACCTGCCGCTGCTGCTCGGTGAGGACGAGAGCTACTTCGGTGAGGCGTGAGGGTAAACAGTTGTCGGTCCCGTGTGCCACGATCGGCCGCTGCGAGCAGACCACGACGTTCCTGAAGCTAGCGAGGCTGGACGCAGGCCGCGGCCGAGGTCGCCGGCTGCGAGGGCTCCAAGCAGGTGTGGGCCTATTGCCTTGAGTTGTCTGGTTCCTGATCAGGGCCAGGTCGGTGGTTTGGCGTCTTGCTGTCGCCTCCTCGGGCGGTTTCCTCAACTCGTAGGAGGTTGTCGATGATCACGGCGATGCCGTCTTGGGCGGCGGGTGAGAGTTTGGTGATAGATCGCGCCATTACGCGGACGCGTCGGCTGTGTTCTTCGGGTTCGTCTTGGTCGCCGAGTAGGTAGCCGGCGGGCACGTCGAAGAACTGGGCGAGGGCGCGGAGCGTGGATGCTTTGGGGTTGATTCGGGGTGCGCGTAGCAGGTTGCGGATGCCTTCGGCGGTGATGCGGTGGCCGGCCTTGGTGAGTTCCCGGGCAACCTCGGCCTCTGTGTAGGGTGGCCGACCTTCGGTGCTGGCCTCGAAGAGGGTTCGGAGCCTCGTTTGGATCAGGTGTGAGGCTGCGGCCTCGGCCTGGTCGGCTGGTGTGTCCTTCATGGAGCCCCCCAACTCCAACCACAGTTGGCCACAACTAAAACTGCGGTTGACGCTCTTCTGTGACCTGTGCTTAGCTCTCCGTGTCGCTCCCGCAACTGCGGTTCGGTTGAGCCCGAACTGGAGTTGCTTGGAGCGTAGCGGATCGGGTCGCCGTGCGCGAGATGGCATCCCGGCACGCGGGCGGCGGCGTAGGAGGGGACGCGTCGTCGCTGTGGGGCCTGCTTCGTCTGGTCAGCGTCCAGGTCGTGACAGTAACGGGGGACCGGCCGTGTCGATGTCGACGTCGGTCTGTGCTGTGCGGCAAGCCTTACGGGGAGGCGGACGTGCAAGGTCCATCGGACGAGCAGCCCGAACAGTTCGCCGCCCGTGCGCCTTCGGGCGGGCGTGGCGGTGGGCAGGGGGAGCCGGCGGGCAGGGAGAGGGCCCTCCCGCCGGCTCCCACCCCCGAACAGATCGCGGCCCGGGCCCTGGCCTCGGTGCCTTCGGGGCCGCGCCTTGTCGGTGATGCGGCGGCGCGGGAGATCCCGCGAGAGTTCGGCGCCGGCAGGCGGGTGGAGACGCTGTGGTGGCGGGCGGCGTCGCTGCGGGCGGGCTGTCCGCTGGTATGCGTGTCCTCTGCGGACGGCGGCGTCGGGCGATCCGTGCTGACCGTCGGGCTGGGCGGGCTGCTGGCTCTTGCTGTTCCCGATCCGGTGGTGGCGGTCGACGCGACCTTGCGGGCGTGGGGTGGCCTGGAGCATCGGGTGGTTCGGCGCAGCTCGTCGACGGTGTGGGACGCAGTGGCCGCGGATGTCGGCTTGACGGAGAGCGGGGCCGCGGAGCGGCTGATGCAGGTAGGGCCGACGGGGCTGCGGGTGCTGGTGGGGGAGAACAAGTTGACCGCGCAGCGGCGCCCACCGACGTGGCCGGAGATGTTCGGCGTAATCGGCCATCTGCGGTCGGTCTATCGGTTGGCGCTGTTGGATCTGCCGACGGCCGACAGTACATCGACGTGGCGGGCGCTGGGCTGGTCGACGGTGCCGGTGCTGGTGTCGCGGGCGACGGTGGACGGGGTGCAGCACACGCTGCGGCTGCTGGCCCACATGCGCGGTGCGGGCCTGGCGCATGTGCCGGACCGGGCGGTGGTGGTGGTCATGGCGACCTCGCCGTCCGTGGCGCGTGAGGTGCGGGCGGTGGAGCAGTTGGCGCGGCAGGCTGCGGCGGAGCTGGTGCGGGTGCCGTATGACCCGGTTCTCGCACGGGCAGATCCGCTTGACCCTCGGGCGTTGAGTAAGGCCACTCGGTCGGCGTTGACCGAGGTCGCCGCAGCGGTGATTGACCGGTGTCCGGTCGAGCCAGCGGCTGTCCTTGGTCCGGGATCGTCGGCCTCGAACGGGGAGGACTAATCGTGTTGCATCAGCTTGCGGCGGCCTTGACCGTGCGAGCCCCGGCGATGGCGGCGCTGTTGGCGCCGACGCCGACGCCGACGCCCGAGCCGTCGGGTGAGGGTTTCGACTTCAGCCGGATAAGCCCGGACCCGTCGGCCGTGCCCCGGTCGGACCTGTTCTACAAGCTGGCCAACGCCGCGCTGTTTCTCGGGGTGATCTCGGCGGTGGCGGGGCTGGCGGCGGGGGCGATCGCGTTCGGGATCGGCCCGATCTTCGGCGCGCACATCATCAGTGATCGCGGGAAGTCGATGATGTGGAAGGCCGGCCTGGTGGCGATCGTCGTCGGGTCAGCCACATCGATCATCGCGTTCCTGCTCACCGAGATCTAGCAGGTGGCGGGCATGAGCAGAGCAGAGTTCAAGCCGACCACCGGCCGCCGGATGCCGATGGTGGCCGCGGTGCTGGTCGTGGTGGCGCTCGCCGGCGTGGCGGTGTTCGCCGCCGGGCGCGCGAGCACGCCGGAGCGGCAGGTGACCGCGCGGTATGTCGAGCGGGTACAGGCCGGGGTGCCGGTGGGTTTCCCGGGCACGCCTCGCGGCGGCGGAGACGCGGCGGCGGCGTACACGCAGACGCTGGCGTCTGCCGGTGGGCGGCCTGCGACGAGCCGGCAGGCGATGGTGGACCTGATCGCCGCCGAGGGATCCGCCGCGGCAGTGCAGCCCCTCGTCGGGCCCGCCGGGGACGGCGAGGCGATTTCGCAGACGGTCGTGGCGCGGGTCTGGGCGCCTGACGCGGACCTCGACGCGGTAGTGCCCGAGGACCGCGAGGTGTCGGTGCGGATGCTCGTCTGCACCTTGAGCGGCGCCACGACCAGCAGTCCTGCGGATCCGAGTGCCGGGCTGGCGGGCGGCTGGTACGTGCAGTCGGTGACGGTGCGCTGGTCGCAGGGACGCTGGCGACTGGTGACAGCGGAGCGTCCGGTGCCGGTGCCGCCGCCGGATCAGCGCGGCGCGCGCCGCGACGGCGGACCGCCGGACATGCAGCCCCTCGTCGATCTGCTCAGCGCGCAGTCCTGGGCGCCGGGGACGGTGTGACCGATGGCCGTGGTGCCCATGGTGCGCCGTCTGCTGCTGGCTGCGGCTGCGCTGACGACGGTCGGGCTGGCCGTACCGGTGCAAGCTGCGGCGGCACCGACGCCAGCGCCGTCGCCCTCGGTATGCCCGTCCCCGCCGGTTGATGCCCAGCCTGGTAGCGGCGCCGAGCCGCTGGCCCAGCCGCAGGTGAACTGGTGCCTGCCGTGGGTGCGGTGGCAGGAGAGCAAGGGCTGGACGACGGTGTGCAGCGCGGCGGTCAGCGCCGCCGATCAAGAGCACTGCGACGCGGTGGCGCTGACCGTGCAATCCCCGCCCCCGGACGGCACGCCGTCAGTGCTCGACGAACGACTGCCGGCCAGTGGTGAGGAGCCAGTGCGCTGCGAGCGTCTAGACGCTCGGGCAAAGCAGGACCAGGCCAACGCCGACCGGTGGACGGCGAAAGCAGACCGTTGCCGGGCGCTGCGGACATTGCTGGTGGCGTCCTCGTCGCTGAAGGCGTCGTCGGGGTGTGGGTCATGGGACGTGGCGTGTCATGTGGGCGCGCAGGTCAAGGAGGCGGCGCGCACGGGCTTCGAAGGCCTGGCGGACGTGGCGGTCGCCGGATTTTCGTGGGCGCTGAGCAAGCTGGCCGAGGTGGTGTTCACGCAGTCCTCCACCGTGGCCGACGAGCCGTTCTACGGCGTCTACAACGACATCAGCGGGGTGCTGATTGTCGTGGTGCTGGTGGTCTTCGTGCTCTCGACAGCGATCAACGGGCTACGGCTGAGTGGACCTGGGCCGTTGTCGAGCCTGGGCGGGCTGGTTCGGTCGATGTTCGGCATCGCGTTCGCCGGCGGGATCGCGTACCTGCTGATGGCGGCCTGGGACGAGGCGACGGTGGCGTTGATCGCCCGCAACCAGGATCGGGACTGGCAGCCGAGCATGTGGGTCGACGCGCTCAACACGCTGACCGTCGACACCGGAACGATTCTGCTGGCCTTCGTCGTCGCGGTTGTCGGCGTGATCGGGCTGGTGTTGGTGTTCGTGATGCTGCTGTTCCGGTCGTTGCTGGCCGCCGGGGCGGCGCTGTTCGGGGCGATGGCGATGACCGGTCAGGTCATGGCCGAAACCCGTACGTGGGGCCGGAAGTGGTTCTGGACTTGCAACGCGCTGGCCAGCAGCAAGTTCTTCATCGCCGCGCTCTGGATCTACGGCACCCGCACCACCTACGAAAGCGACAACGTCATCAACGTACTGCGGGGCCTGTTCATCATCGTGCTGATGGTCCTCGCGCCGTGGATCCTGCTGCGGTTGACAAGCATGTGGGACGGCTACCTCGCCGACGTCGACGCCCGCGGGTTCCTGACCTCGGCAGCCACGGCGGTCGGAATAGACGGCGCTTCGCGGCGCCTAGCGGAACCGTTGAGTGGCGGTGGCGACACGGACGCGTCATCGCTGATGCAGGGCAACGCCGAGGCCATCCCCACCAGCCCGACCAACCCTGACGGACCGACCGAAGCAGTCGACGGCCTATCCGACACAGTCGAGGCGCTGCACGGCCGGGGGGACAGTGACCAGTTCGGCGAGCCCGCCGGGCAGGCGGGCGGCGAGCAGGGCGGGGGCGAGAACGCCGCCGAGGCCGCCGGGGTGGAGCGCGACTCCCGCACAGCACAGGGCGATGTGACCCACGGCCAGCTCAGGCTGCCCGGCGACGCCACCGGCGAGCAGGGTGCGCTGCCGATGACCCCGCAGGCGGCGCGCGAACAAACAACCGCTTCCGCCGGAACCGATGCCCCGGATGCCGGCAGCCCATCGCCCGTAGGTGGCGGCGGCACGCCGGGCCCCGGCAGTAGTCCGGGGCCGCCGCAAGCCGAAGACACCGGTAGCGGGGGCGCGCCGCCGCCACACAGCGGCGCGGCTGCCGGCCGGGCGGGCGGGGCGGCGGCGGGTGGGCAGGGCGGCGCCGCTGCGGCCGGTGAAGCCGCCGAGATCGCGATCGTGGCGCTCTAGGCGAGAAGAGGAGTAGGGCGTGACCCAGTTCCACTTTCCTCCGCGGTCCACCCGCGGGTCGATCCTGGGCTTTTCCTGGGGGCAGATCGGCACGGCGGTGGCCGGGGTGATCTGCCTGGTCATCGCCGCGAACATGCTGGCGGTCGGCCGGCAGGGCACCGCCGGTGGTCTGCTGCTGGCGGCGGTGCTGCTGCTCACGGCGGGGCTGTTGCGGATCCGGGGTCGCCGGGTCACCGAGTGGACGCCGATCGTCGCGGGGGCTTTGGTGCAGCGCGCGGCCCGGCAGGACCGATACCGCGGCGCGGTGTGGGCGGCGAACCCAGGCACGAAGCATCTGCACCTGCCTGGCCCGGCGGCCGGCTACCAGTGGCTACCGGCGGTGGCCGCGGACGGGCTGACCGAGGTGGGGCTGCTGCACCACCGGCGGGAGGGCACCGTGACCGCGACACTGTCGTGCGCGGGCAGCAACCTCGTCCTGGCGGACACATCGGTGCAGCATCAGCGGCTCACCGCGTGGACCGACGTGTTGAACCTGCTCGGCACCGAGTACGCCGACAGCGGCCTGGCGCGGTGGTCGCTGACGGCGAGAGCGGTGCCGGACGTCAGCAACCGGGCACAGCGGTACCTCGCAAAGCAGGCGGTCGATACCAGCACGGCGGCCTACCGGTCGCTGGCCGAGCTCACCGCAGCAGCCGGGCCGGGCACGCAACGCCACGAGGTGTTCCTGACCGTGGTGTTCGACGTGCGGAAGCTGTCCGGAGAGGTCGCGGACGCGGGCGGCACGGACGCGGCCATCGCCACGGTAGTGCTGGACAAGCTGACCGGTGTTCGGGCGGCGGTGCGGGAGGCCGGCATCGAGACCGGTGGCTGGTTGACGCCTCGGCAGTACGCGGCGGTGCTGCGCGGCCAGTTCGACCCGGAGGACACCGACCTGGAGGTGGCGCCGCATACGGCGGGGCCGGTCGCGGCGGAGACGGTGGGCTGGTCGTCGTACCGGCACGACTCCGGGTTCTCCCAGACGCTGTGGGTGTACGAGATGCCCCGCCAGCCGGTGCCGATGACGTGGATGACGCCGTTGTTCACTCGCACTGTCGGCCGGCGCACGGTGACCGTGGTTGCTGAGCCGGTGCCGGCGCAGCTGGCGCAACTGGCGACGCGACGGGACAAGGTCGCCCGCGCCGGTGACGAGGTGACCAAGCGGCGGATGCGGCTGGTGCGTACCGCCCGGGAGGACGAGGAGGCCCGCGCGGTCGAGCAGATCGACCGGGAGCAGGCCGCCGGCCACGTCCGCTACCGGTACGCGGTCCTGGTCACCGTGACAGCCGACAGCCCGGAGCAGCTGCGCCACGACGTGCGCGCGGTGCGGCGGGTGCTGGGCCGCTGCGGCTGCCAGGCCGTCGTGCTCTACGGCGAGCAGGACCAGGCGTTCGTGGCCGGCGCGCTGCCCCTGGCGCGCGGCCTCAAGCCGATGCGGGGGTGGTTCGCATGACCTCGCGTACGAGCAGGGGCGCGACGCCCCGGGTACGCAGGGAAGGGTCGTGGTCGCAGCGACTTGCTGATTCCGCCGCCCGGCGCGACCTCGCCGCAGCGCAGGCGGACCTCGCACGGGAGCAGCGGGCGCTGCGACGGCTGACCGAACAACTGCAAGGCCCGCCCTCCGTCGACGGGCGGGGAGCCTTTGGACGGGCCGCGGGACGGGTGTTCTGGCGGCTGCGGCTACCACCGCTGGTCACCACCAGCGCCCAGTTGTGCAGCGTCTACCCGTTCGTCGCCGACCCAGGGTTGGGGGTGGACGGGCCGCTGATCGGGCAGGAGGTGTACTCCCGCGCCGGGTTCGTGTTCTCCGTGCACGAGCTGTATCGGGCGGGCGTGCTCAGCGCCCCCAACATGGTGGTCACCGGGGAGATCGGGTCGGCGAAGTCGTCGCTGCTCAAGACCATCGCGTTCCGGGGGATTCCGTTCGGGGTGCGGTTCTACATCGTCGACGTCAAGGGCGAGTACGACACCCTCGCTGACGCGGCCGGCATCCAGCCGGTGCGGGTCGGTCCCGGTTCCGGTGTGGTGATGAACCCTCTGGCGGGCATCCGCCGCCTGCCCGGTCAGGGTGAGGCGGAGTGGTTGCAGATCCAGCGGGCACGCAGGTTGCTGCTGCTGGAAGGGCTGTTGGAGATCCAGCTCGGCGGGCCGTTGAGCGAGGCGGAACGCTCCCTGGTCGAGTACGCCCTGGACGCGGTCACCCGCGCCGACGACGGCACCAGCCCGGACCGGATGGCCACCCCGACCCTGTCACGGGTCCTGACCGCGATGGGTGAACCGTCCCGGTGGGCGCACCGGCTGGCCGGGGTGCACTACGACGTCGACCAGTTCACCGCCGACAGCCGCCGCGTTCGCCTAGCGTTGGAGCGGTTGATCACCGGCGCGCTCGGCGGGATCTTCGACGCCCCGGCCGCGTCGACGCTGGCGATCGACTTCGACCAGCCGGGCGCGATCCTGGACCTGCGGGCGGTCCGCGCATCGGACCAGATGACGGCGATGGCGATGACCTGCGCGCAGTCGTGGCTGGAGGCGGAGCTGACCCGCCCGAACGCCCCCGCCCGTGTCTGCCTGTATGACGAGTTCGCGCTGGTCAGCCGCCACCTCGGGCTGATGAGGCGCATGCGCGAGCAACTAAAGCTCGCCCGAGCGCTCGGCACCGCCAACATCCTGGCGTTCCACCGCTTCACAGACCTGTCGGCCAGCGGCAGCGCCGACTCCGAGCAGGTCCGCATCGCCCGAGGGCTGATCGAGGACACCGGCGTGCGGGTGTCCTACCGACAGGCGCCCGGCTCACTGGAGGCGGCGCGCGAGTTCCTGGGCACCACGGACGTGGAGACCAACCTGCTGCTGCACCTGCGCCGCGGTGTTGGGCTGTGGAAGGTCGGGCTGCGCTCCTACGTCGTCAAGCACCAGCTCTCGGCGATCGAACGGCGCATGGTCGACACCGACAGCCGGATGCGGAGAACCCCCGATGCTGAGCCGGAGAGGGCGCCGTGGCCGGGGGAACAGGCCGCCGTGGTCGGGCAGGTGCGGTGATGGCCGGCTCACTCATGTCCCCCGGACACCGGTTGCCCCGCCGGGGGGTAGCCCGCGCAGACATTCTGGCCCGGTTGGCGCTTGCGGGCATCGCGGCGCTGCTGGTGCTGTCGGGCACCGTCACGCTGTGGCTCGCCGGGCAGGTCGGCGGGCTGGTCACCCACGCGGCCTGGCCGGACAGTACACCCGCCGACGCGCCGGGCATCGCCGTGCGGCTCATCACGAACCCGGGCGACCCGGCGCGGGCGTGGCCGGCCGCAGCCCGGGACACGCTGCCGCCCGCGCCCCTGCTGTACGGGCTGTGGATCGTCCTGCTCAGCGCCACGCTCGTCAGAATCGGAGCGGTGACGATGCGGCTGGCGCAGCGATGGGTACGCCGGCGCGGCTTCGCCGGCCGTAAGGACCTCGACCGGGTGGTGACGGCCGAGGCGGTGCTGCGCCGCGTCGACGTGCTGCGGCCCGGCCTGACCATCCGCGACACCGACCCACCCGAAACCGTCACGGTGAAGCAGCGGCGCCGCGCGGACCCCCTCGAAGTAGCTCGGCTGCTCGGCCACCATGCGCTGACGGGTGAGCCGCTGTACCTGGCCAACGAATACACCGAACTGCTCGCCGGGGCGGCCCGGTTCGCCAACAAGACGAGCCGCTACATCATCCCGAGGGTCGCCGACGCCCGCGGCGCGGTCATCTCCACCTCCACCCGCCTCGACGTCGCATCGGTCACCTACGACCTGCGCGCGCAGATCGGCCCGACGTGGATCTTCGAGCCGCAGGGCCAGGTGCCGGGGGTGCCGCGACTGCGCTGGTCACCCATCGACGGCGCGGAGGACCCGGACATCGCGGCGCTGCGCGCCAAGGGCTTCGCCGCCGGCGCCGGCCTCAAAGGCAACGTCGACAACGGCCAATACTTCCAGGACCAGGCGGCGTCGATCATCCGCGGTCTGCTGCACGCCGCAGCCCTGGACGAGCGCGCCACGATGACCGAGGTGGCGAGCTGGGCGGCCAACCCCGCCGACCCGCGCGCCGAGCGGATCCTGCGCCACCACGGGCAGACCGTGTGGGCCGACCGGCTCGCTTTCCACCGGGAGACCACGGGCCGCAGCCGCGACGCCATCCAGTCGGTGGTGTTCGGCGCGCTCGACGCGTTCAGCAACCCCCGCATCCTGCACGCCTGCTCACCGCCGCGCGGGCAGCAGTTCCGCCCCGAGCAGTGGCTCGACGAGTCCGGCACCCTCTACCTGGTCGGCACCCGCAGCGGGCAGGCGCTGATCGCGCCGCTGTTCGCCGCCATCGCCGAGGACATCATCTACCGCACCCTGCAACGGTCGTTCCTCGCACAGGGCGGGCGGGTCGAGCCCTGCCTCTACCTGATCGGTGACGAGATCACCAACATCGCGCCGCTACCATCGCTGCCCGCACTCGCCTCCGAGGGCGGCGGCGCCGGCATCGCCCTGTCGATCGCCTGCCAGAACACCCACCAACTAGAAGAACGGTGGGGCCGCGACGGCGGCCAAGCGCTACGCGACGGCGCGAACGCCCGCTTCGTGATGGGCGGCACCCAGGACGTCAACGCGCTCAAGGGCGCCCAGTCGCTACTCGGGCAGGTGCAGGAGTTGTCCTCGGCGGCGTCCTGGGGCGGCGGCCGGGCCAGCGTCCAGGAGAACACCCGCCGGGAGCACCTGGTCGACCTGGCGGAGCTGCGCACACTGCCGGCCGGGCATGCCCTGGTGCTGCTGGGCAACATGCCACCGGTCGAGGTGGTGCAACCGGCCTGGTGGGAACGCCCGGACGCCGACCGGTTCCACACCGCGCAGGACGCCTTCACCGCCCGACTGCGGGGAGCACAATGATGCCGGACCGGGCCTTCCTGTTCGACCTGCCCGAGCAGGCCTCGCCTCAGGAACGCGCCACCGCCGAACTGGCCGAGCTGATCGACACGCTGCGCGGCGCGGTGGAACAGCTCGCCGAGGCCCACGTGGCGCTGTCCGACCGCGTCGACGCCCTCGACAATCCGACCGGGTTTGCGCCAGCACGGCACTGCTGGCGGGACCTTGACCGCGATAACGCCCGCGAGCTGTGGGCGTGGCTGATCGCCTGGACCCGCTGGCTGTCCGACCGGTACGGGCTGGCGCAGGACCTCGGCGCGTGCTGGCCGGCGCACCCGGCCCTGGTCGAGGAACTGACCGCCCTGGCCGTGTCGTGGCACCACGCCTACTCCGCCAAAGCGGACCCCGACGCGCCCCTGCGGTGGCACGAGGCGCTGCACCGCGCACGCACCCGGTGGCAGCAATGGGACACCACCCGTTGTCGGCACGGCCAGCACCTTCCTCGCAGCCCGGACACCGTCTGGGCACAGCCCTGGCCGGATACCGCCGATGAGGCCGTCAGCGAGGACATTCGCGCACGGCCGGCACCTGCGGAGGGCGCCCAGGAGACAGGGGGCAGCAGATGACACATCCAGCCGAGATCACCAGCGTCTGGGACTGGCAACGGTTCGAGGCCGCCCTCACCGGGCTGCGCGTCGGAGTCGACAACCTCAACGATTTCATCGCCGGCATCCACGACGCACGCGACAACTGGCGCGACAACGAGGAGAGGCAGCAGTGGACAGACATCGACGAGCAGACACGACGGGACACGGAGCTGGACTGGGCCAGCGACGGGCACCTCGACGGCGACTACACCCGCGACGTCGACGAGTGAACACCCCGCTCGACGTGCCGCTCGCCGCAATCAGCAACAGCCTCACCCAACTGCGCGAGAGCATCGATGTCCTCGTGGACACCGCCAACCGGCATGCCACCGTGCAGCGCGCGGCGTTGGTCGACGTCCACCACCAGCTGCGGCTGCTCGGGCAACGCGTCAACGCCGCGCTCGGCGCCCCGCCAGCCCAGGACCCGCCGCCCCACGAACCCCCGGAGCCGGCATGACCCGCACTCGCAGCCGAGACACACTCCTGGTGCTCGCGATGCTGCTGGCCGCCGGCTGCACCAGCCGTACGACCGGAGCTCCCGCCCCGCAGCCAAGCAGCCCGCTGGCGGTGACACCGCCGGCCGACATGCTTCCGGACCCTGACGCTGTCCTGTCCACCCGCCCCACCACCGCGGACCCCGCAGCCGCGGCCACGGCGACACTGTTCGTCGCCCGGTGGGCACGCCCGACCCTGCCGGCCGCCCAGTGGCGCGCCGACGTGCGCCCCTACGCCGTGCCCGGCTACGCGGACCTGCTCAACACCGTCGACCCGGCCAACGTGCCCGCCACCCGGATCACCGCACCCGGCCGCGTCGTCACCGCCACCCCCGAGCGGGCGGAGGTCGACGTCGGCACGGACGCGGGCGTGCTGCGCGTGGTGTGCGTACGCGACGGCCAACGCTGGTTGGTGGCCAACGTCGGCATGTCGAAGGCCGGCCGGCGATGAACGGGCAGCGGGTTGGCGTCGGCGTCGCCGTATTGGCGACGCTGCTGCTCGTGTGCGGTCTGCCGCTGGTGTCGGTGATCATCGAGGCGCCGGCCGCAGCCTGCGCTCCCGCTGCTGCGCGAGTACCGAGCAGCGCGGGCACGCGCGGCGGGGTCGGCCGGTGGAACAGCGAGCAGGTCACCAACGCGACCACGATCGTCACCGTCGGCCAGCAGCGGGGGATACCGGCCCGAGGCTGGGTCATCGCGGTGGCCACGGCGATGGTCGAGTCCAGCCTGCGGAACCTGCTTGGCGGTGACCGCGACTCGCTTGGCCTGTTCCAGCAGCGGCCCAGCCAGGGATGGGGCACCCCGGCGCAGATCCTCGACCCCGTCTACGCCGCCGGGAAGTTCTACGACAAGCTGCTGCGCATCCCCGACTGGCAGCAGCTGCCACTGACCGTCGCCGCGCAACGGGTCCAGGTCTCGGCGTTCCCCGACAAGTACGGCGAGTACGAGCAGGACGCCGAGCAGGTCGTCGCGGCCGTGACGGGCGTCGCCGCGATCAGCGACCTGCCCGGGGCCAGCCTCGCCGTGTGCGGCAGCGCCCCGAACGTGGCCGCGTCGGGATGGACCCTGCCCGTGCAGGCCGCCGTGGGCAGCGGCTACGGGCCGCGGGCCGGACGGCTGCACGCTGGCGTGGACCTGATCGCCGTCCGCAACACCGTCATCCGCGCGGCCAGCGCCGGCGAGGTGGTGTGGTCCGGCTGCGACCCCGGCACCGGCAACTGCGACATCGACGGCAGCCCGAGCACCCGCGGCTGCGGCTGGTACGTGGACCTGGTGCACGCCGGCGGCTACGGCACCCGCTACTGCCACATGGTCCGCCGCCCCGACGTACGCGTCGGCGACACCGTGCAAGCGGGCCAGCCGATCGGCCTGGTCGGCACCAGCGGCCATTCCTCCGGACCGCACCTGCACTTCGAAACGCACCAGGCGGTTTGCGACGGGTCGCGCTGCGACCTGAGCAACGCCAACTCCACCGACCCGGTGCCGTTCATGCGCGAGCGCGGCGCCCCGCTCGACGAACCGAGCTGAATTGCATTGGCTGCAACATTGAGCATCCTGATGACTCGTTCAACGAGGTTGGGGCGGGTTGGTAACGACTCGGCGCGCTGGCTG
>NZ_JBEYIX010000066.1:0-25802 GCF_040636055.1 Micromonospora sp. NPDC006766
CCTCCCCGGGCCGGGCCCCGGTTTGGTATTGGCCGGCCGCGCTCGCGTGTGGGGCCGCCGCCGCTTTGTGTCGGCGCCACCCGCGGTGCCCGGAGAGCCCGGCGTCGCCCGCGGGCGCGGACGACGCCGGCCGAGGAGAAGGACTTCTCATGAGCCTCGACCTGCACGCCCCGGCGCCTCCTGGACGGGGAGCAGCCAACGGCCGTGCCGCGCACCGCCGTGGTGCCGCATTCAACCGGCTGGACCTGAAATACTCGCCCTACCTCTATGTCCTGCCGTTCTTCGCGATCTTCGCGGTGTTCAGCCTGTACCCGATCGTGTACACGGTCTGGATCGCGCTGACCGACCGGTCGCCGCTGAACCGGACGATCTCGTTCGTCGGCGTGGACAACTTCGTCGAACTGCTCACCGACGACCCGAAGTTCTGGAACGCGGTGGGCAACACGTTCGGCATGTTCGCGCTCTCCACCGTGCCCCAGCTCCTGCTGGCGCTGATGCTGGCCAACGCGTTGAACCGGAAGCTGCGCGGGCAGACCTTCTTCCGGATGGCCATCGCGATGCCGATCATCACCTCGACCGCGGTGGTCTCGCTGATCTTCTCGATGATCTACGCCAGGGACTTCGGCCTGATCAACTGGTTGCTCGACACCGTCGGCCTCGACAAGATCGACTGGCGGGCCAACAGATTCGCCTCCTGGTTCGCCGTCTCGACCATGGTCGACTGGCGGTGGGTCGGCTACAACGCCCTGATCTACCTGGCCGCCATGCAGTCCATCAGCAAGGACATGTACGAGGCGGCCGCGCTCGACGGCGCCTCCCGCCGCCGCCAGTTCTGGTCGATCACCATTCCGCAGCTCCGCCCGACGATCATCTTCACGCTGATCATCTCGACCATCGGCGGGCTGCAGCTCTTCACCGAGCCGCTGCTGTTCACCAGCGGCACCGGCACCATCTCCGGCGGCTCGGAGGGGCAGTTCCAGACCATCACGATGTATCTGCTCGACGTGATGAACCAGCGCTTCCGGTGGGGCTACGCCGGAGCGGTCGCGCTCGTGCTCTTCGTGCTCATCGCGCTGATGTCGGCGATCAACTACCTGCTCGCCCGCCGTATCAGCTCCGACAAGTGAGGTGACGAGATGACGACCACCACGCATCGCCCACCCGCCCGGCGGGCTGCCCCGGTGCGCGCCAGCCACCAGGCCGAGCGGCTCTGGAAGGCCAGCCCGCTGACCATGGTCGGGCTGATCCTCGGGGTGATCCTGTCGTTCTTCCCGTTCTACTGGATGATCGTGATCGCCTCGCGCACCAACGACGCGGCCAATGCCTGGCCGCCGCCGTTCCTGCCCGGCGGCAATCTCGGCGACAACATCCAGCGGGTGCTCGACAACGGCGACGCCAACATCGTCCAGGGCCTGCTGAACTCGTTCCTGGTCTCCGGCACGATCACCGTCGCCACGGTCTTCTTCGGCTCCCTCGCGGGCTTCGCCTTCGCCAAGCTCCGCTTCCGCGGCAAGAACGCGCTGCTGCTGATCATCCTGGCTTCGATGATGGTGCCCATCCAGCTCGGCGTGCTGCCGCTCTACATCCTGATGGCCAAGCTCGACTGGCTGAACACCATGCCCTCGGTGACCGTGCCGTTCCTGATCGGCGGCTTCGGGATCTTCATGATGCGCCAGTACGCCGAGCAGGCCGTGCCCAACGAGCTGATCGAGGCAGCCCGGGTGGACGGCTGCTCGACCTGGCGGGTCTACTGGCACGTGGTGGCGCCGGCCCTGCGCCCCGCCGCCGCGGTGCTCGGTCTGCTCACCTTCATGGAGCAGTGGAACCAGTTCTTCTGGCCCTTCGTGGTGCTCGCCGACCCAGCCAACCCGACTGTGCAGATCTCCCTGCGCAGCTTGAACGCCGCCTACTTCGCCGACAACTCCCAGATCTTCGCCGGCACGTTGATCGCGACCCTGCCGCTGTTCATCCTGTTCGTCCTGTTCGGCCGCCAGATCATCGGCGGAATCATGGAAGGCGCCGTCAAGTCGTGAGCAACGCAGCCAGCCCGCCCGCCGTCCGGGTCCTCGACCAGGGCGCGGCACTCACCTTCCCGCCCGGCTTCCTCTGGGGCGCGGCGACCGCCGCGTACCAGATCGAGGGCGCGGCGGCCGAGGGCGGGCGCACCCCGTCGATCTGGGACACCTTCAGCCACACCGAGGGCCGGACGGTGGCCGGGCACACCGGCGACGTGGCCTGCGATCACTACCACCGGATGCCCGACGACGTGCGGCTGATGGCCGACCTGGGCCTGAAATCCTACCGTTTCTCGGTCTCCTGGCCCCGGGTCCAGCCGGGTGGCGCCGGGGCGGCCAACGCCGAGGGCCTGGACTTCTACCGCCGGCTCGTCGACGAGCTGTTGGCCCACGACATCGAGCCGTGGCTGACCCTCTACCACTGGGACCTGCCCCAGCCGCTGGAGGACACCGGCGGCTGGCCGGCCCGGGACACCGCCGGCCGGTTCGCCGACTACGCGCAGCTCGTCGCCGACGCCCTCGGCGACCGGGTGCGCTACTTCACCACCCTCAACGAGCCGTGGTGCTCGGCCTTCCTCGGCTACGGCTCCGGAGCGCACGCGCCGGGCCGCTCGGACGGGGCCGACGCGGTACGGGCGGGGCACCACCTCATGCTCGGGCACGGGCTGGCCGTCCAGGCGGTGCGCGCGGCCCGGCCCCAGGCGCAGTTGGGCATCACGGTCAACCTCTACCCGGTCACCCCGGCGACCGGCTCGCGGGCGGACGCGGACGCGGCCCGCCGCATCGACGGGCTGGCCAACCGGTTCTTCCTCGACCCGGTGCTGCGTGGGGCGTACCCGGCGGACCTGCAGGCCGACCTGCGTCAGGTCACCGATTTCGGGCACGTCCGTGACGGCGACCTGACGGTCATCTCCACCCCGCTGGACATGGTCGGCATCAACTACTACAGCCGGCACGTCGTCGCCGCGCCGATCGAGAGCACCGAGTCGGAGGCGTACTGGCGGGCGCCGTCGTGCTGGCCGGGCAGCGAGGGGGTCCGGTTCGTCTCCCGGGGTGTGCCGGTGACCGACATGGACTGGGAAATCGACGCCCCCGGCCTGGTGGAGACCCTGGAACGCGTCCACCGGGACTACACCGAGCTGCCGCTCTACGTCACCGAGAACGGCTCGGCGTTCGTCGACGCGGTGATCGACGGCCGGGTCGACGACCCGGACCGGCTGGCGTACTTCGACGCGCACCTGCGCGCCGCGCACGCCGCGATCAGCGCCGGGGTGCCGTTGAAGGGCTACTTCGCCTGGTCGTTGATGGACAACTTCGAGTGGGCCTGGGGCTACACCAAGCGGTTCGGGATGGTGTACGTCGACTACGACAGCCAGGCGCGGATCCGCAAATCGAGCGCAAGGTGGTATGCCGAGGTGATCCGACGTAACGGCGTGGCCGCACAATAAGCTGGGCCACCAGTAGCGGACGGCCCGGCACCGACGTTCAAGAAGGTGCCGGGTCCGTTCGATGTCGGAGGAGCAGAAGGATGACAACGCAGCGCACCAGGTCGCTCGGGCGCCCGACCCTGGACGCGGTCGCCGCCCGTGCCGGCGTGGGGCGCGGTACGGTCTCCCGGGTGGTCAACGGCTCGCCCCAGGTCAGCCCGGAGGCCCGGGCCGCCGTCCTGGCGGCGATCGCCGAGCTGGGGTATGTGCCCAACCGCGCCGCCCGAGCGCTGGTGACCCAGCGTACGGACTCGGTGGCGCTGGTGGTCTCGGAGTCGGGGGAGCGGGTCTTCACCGAGCCGTTCTTCGCGGCCATCGTCCGGGGTGTCAGCTCCGGGCTGCTGGAGACGCCGATGCAGCTCTGGCTGGCCATGGTGCAGTCGCCCATCGAGCGGGAACGGGTGGAGCATCACCTGACCAACCAGCACGTCGACGGCGTACTGCTGCTCTCCCTGCACGACGCCGACCCGCTGCCCACCCTGCTGGAGGAGCGCGGGCTGCCCACCGTGCTCGGCGGCCGGCCGGCCCGGATGCTGCTCCCCGACGCCCAGGACGCCTGGTTCGTCGACGTCGACAACGTCGGCGGCGCCCGGCAGGCGGTCGAATATCTCTTCGGCCGTGGCCGGCGGCGGATCGCCACCATCGCCGGCCCGCAGGACATGGGTGCCGGCCTGGCGCGGTTGACCGGCTATCGGGAGGCGGTCCGGGCCGCCGGCGGCGACGTGAACCCGGATCTGATCGCGTACGGCGATTTCAGCGAGGGCAGCGGCACCGCCTGCATGCGCCGGTTGCTGGAGGTCTGCCCCGATGTCGACGCGGTCTTCGTCGCCTCCGACCTGATGGCGTTCGGCGCACTTCGGGCGCTCCGCGAGGCCGGCCGCCGGGTGCCCGAGGACGTGGCGGTGGTCGGCTTCGACGACGCCCCGATCGCCCGGTCGGCCGAGCCGCCGCTGACCACCGTCCACCAGCCGGTGGAGGAGATGGGCCGCCAGATGGCCCACCTCCTGGTCTCCCGCATCCGCGGCGAAGAGGCCCCCACCCCCCACGTCCTCCTCGACACCGAACTCGTCCACCGCGCCTCCGCCTGACCCGGCGTATCGCAAGGCGGGATTTTCCCGCTGGGACATCCGGCGGCAACAGGGGCGAAACGGCCAGCCGGCAGGCTGGTCCCAGCCTGCCGGCCGCTTCGGCCGGCCCGCCGAGCGAAGGGATCGGGACATGCTGCTGAGAGTTCGGGTGACCCTGCCGGACCGACCCGGCGCACTCGGCCAGGTGGCCAGGACACTCGGCGTCACCGGCGCCGACATCGTCCAGGTGGTCGTGCTGGAACGGCACGCCGGCCGGGCGGTGGACGACTTCACCGTGGTGTGGCCGGGTGCCGCGCGGGTGGAACGGCTGCTGGCCGGCCTGGCCGCAATTCCCGGCGTACGGGTGGACGGGGTGTGGCGGGCGATCGGCACGCCCACCACCACCGGTCAGGACGCGGAGTTGCTCGCCCAGCTCGCCGCGAACCCGGTCGACGGGGTGGCCATCCTGGTGGACGCGGCACCCGGACTGCTCGCCGCGGACTGGGCGATGGCCGTGGTGGTACCCCTGGGCTGGGCCTCCCACGGCGGCGCGGGCGCGGCCACCGTCGGGCACGCGAGCTGGCGGGCCCCGGTCCCGCCCCGGCTGCCGGAGGTGACCCCGCTGCGGGCCCGGGCGGTGACCGGCCCGGACGGGCACCACTACGCGGTCGTGCCGTTCGGTCGCGCCGGTCTGGTGCTGGTGGTGGCGCGGGACCACAGCGAGCCGCTGACGGCCGCCGCGTTCCACGCCAGCGAGGTGGAGCGGCTCGGGCAGCTCGTCCGGGCCAGCGCGGTGATCCTCGGCGACCGGCTGGACCTGGTCGGCGCCCCTCCCGTGTCCACCGTCACCTGACCTGCCTCACGGTGGGCAAACGGCCGCAGTGGCCCCGCATCCGCAGCGAAACGAGCCTTCGCGAGGTCGTACTCTCCGATATGGAAGCAGTCTGGCTCGTCGGCGAAGCCCGGTAGAAGACGCGCGCGGTGGATCCGCTCTTCGGCCACGGGCCTCGCAGGAGTAGATGCCGAGCAGCTTGACGTCGTCGCCGTCCGAGTTGGTAGCGGGCCTGGCGGTTGGGCTGGTGCCCGTTCGTCCGACAAATTCGCTACCCGGCGGCCGGAGCGCAGTGATACACAGCCGAGGTGCAAAACATTTTGGAGTTCCCAGAGGTCCTGCGGCTGATCGAAGACCGCTCGGCCGCGTTCCGCGCCGCGATCGCGTCCGCCCCCGACCTTGACGTGCAGGTCCCGACCTGCCCGGACTGGACGCTGCGCGAACTGGCGCAGCACCTCGGCGACGGCCGCCGCCGCCAGGCCGCCATCATCGCGGCGGGCCCGGGCGCGCAGCCCCCGGCGAGGACGGACCCGAAGGGTGCCCCGACCGCGCCCCGCGACCGCGAAGCCCTGGACGCCTGGCTCGCCGAGTCGACCGAGCTCATGCTCGACGCGATGCGCGAGGCCGGCCCGGACCGCGGCTGCTGGACCTGGTGGGGCCGCTCGCAGGCCCCGGAGACCAGCGGAGCTGTGGCCCGGCACCAGATCCAGGAGATCGCCGTCCACACCTACGACGTACAGCTCACCCTGGGGGCCGCACAACCGCTGCCGACGGACGTCGCGGTCGAGGGCGTCGACGAGTTCCTGACGACCGTCTCGGCGACGACCGTCCCCTGGCCGTTCAAGCCGGCGACCATCGACCTGCACACGACCGAGGGCCGCTCTTGGCGCCTGACCCTCAACACCGACGGCGTCCGCTGCGACGACCTCGCTGCCGACGCGGAGCCGGGCGACATGGCGATGCGAGGCGCAGCGAGCGAACTGGTCCTCTACTTCTACGAGCGCGTCCCGCTCGACGGCCTGGAGACCACCGGCGACACCGAGCCGATGGAGCAGCTCGCAGACTGGGACCCGAACGCGTAAAACGCGCACTTGGATGACCCGAAAGGGGACGGACCTCCACTGACGCCGGTAGGCAAACTGTCGACGGTGGGCTTACCTACCTGCCTGCTGTCCGGCAGCGTGACGTCAGGACGGCTGCGCCTCGAACTGGACCCTGGGCAGTCGCACGTGATCGAGCCCCGTCCCTGGCAATTGCTGAGGACGGGGCCTTCGTCGATCTGGGCCCTGGTCAACCTCGACACCCGCTGTCGGCGTCACACGTTCGGCGGTAGTGCCGTCCAGCCGGGGAAGTTGCCGTAGAGCCGGCCGTCACCGCCCACGGTGACCGCCTGCACCAGCAGGTCACCGCCGACGAAGGCGCCCTTCCAGGACGCGCCCCGGCCGCCGAACGGCTCCTCCCGGTCGCCCCGGGAACGCGGCTTGTTGATGCCCACCTTGAACGCCTGCAGGTCCACCGCGAGCTTGCCGGCCAGCTCCTCGTCGTCACACGCGAGCGAGGCGACCAGCGCGCCGTTGGAGGCGTTCATCTGAGCCAGCAGCTCGTCGGTGGTGTCCACCACGACGATGGTGTCGACCGGGCCGAACGGCTCGGCGTGCATCAGCCGGGACCGGCCGGGCGGGGCGAGCAGCACGGCCGGCGCCACGTACGCGGAGGTGTCCTGCCCGTCGAGGAAGGGCGCGCCGTCGAGCTTGCCCCGGTGCAGCGGCACCGCGCCGCCGCGTACCGCCTCGTCAACCTTGCGGCGCAGCTCGTCGGCCTTGGCCGCGCTGATCAGCGGGCCGAAGTCCAGCTCGGGCAGCGGGTCGCCGGCCGACCAGTGCTCGTCCACGGCGAGCGGGTGTCCGAAGCGGACCGAGCGGACGACCGGCAGGTACATGTCGAGGAACTCGTCGACCAGGTCTCGCTGGACCACGAAGCGCGGGTACGCGGTGCAGCGCTGCTTGCCGTACTCGAAGCCCTTCTTGAGGTGCGCGGCGAGCAGGTCCCACTGGGAGAAGTTCCAGATGCCCCAGGCGTTGAGCCCCTCCTGCTCGATGAAGTGCCGCTTGTCGGAGTCCAGCAGCGCCGCGGCCACCTTGCCGCCGTTGGAGCGGCCACCGACGAACGCCACCGCGCCGACCTCCGGGGCGCGCACCAGCACCTCGGAGAGTTCCTCGCCGCCGCCGGAGAGCAGGGTGGCGGGCAGCCCGGCGCGGCGCAGCAGCGCGTGCGCCACGGTGAGGCAGACCGCCCCGCCCTGGGACGGCGTCTTGGCGATCACCGCGTTGCCGGCGAGCAGCTGCACCAGTTCGGCGTGGACCAGCACGCTCATCGGGTAGTTCCACGAGGCGATGTTGCTGACCGGGCCGGGCAGCGGCTGGCGGCCGTCGGCGAGCATCCGGTCGATCTCCTGCACGTACCACCGCACGCCGTCCAGGGCGCGGTCGACGTCGGCGCAGGCCAGTCGCCACGGCTTGCCGATCTCCCAGACCAGCAGCATGGCGAGCAGGTCACGGTGGGCGGTGAGCGCGTCGAGGGCCTCGTTGACCCGGGCCTTGCGTTCGGCGAGCGGGGTCTGTGCCCAGTCGGTGTGGGCGGTGGCGGCGTGCGCGACGGCCCGGCGCGCGGCATCGGCGTCGAGGCGGGCCAGGTGCACCAGGACGGTGTTGTCGAGTGGGGTGCGGACCGGGCTCGGCGTGCCGACCGGCTGCCATCCGCCTTCGATCAGGTTGTGCAGGACGGCGCCGCCGTCCGGCGCCGTGCCGAAGGCTTCCGGCGCGGCGGCCACCGCGCGGGCGAGAGTGTCCGACCAGGAGGTGCCGTCAGCGATTCGAAGCGCCATCGCGATCTCCTCAGGGTTGTCCGGGGAGCGGCGGCGTCGATGGCACCGCTGGTGACGGGTACTGTCCCGCGTGGCCGAGTGTGCGAGCAACCGTACGTTCGTATCCCAAGACGCCGCGTCCACCGGTTGGCGTCGGTTGCGGCCGTCCGGCACCGGCCTCACCTGGGAGCATGCGAGTGGGGCATCGGAGGCGACCGATTATGTGATCCGCGTCCGGGTGGGGCCTTCCCAAACCATCGAGGTCGACATTACATTGTCGACTATCCATGGGAGCGCTCCCGGGCTCCCTTTGCCCGCCACAGGAGCTCGCCATGCCCCCTCCGCTGTCGCCACCCCGCCGCCGGTCCCGGCTGCGTCGCCTGCTCGCCGCCGGCGCCGCCCTGGCCGTCGGCCTCGCCACCGCCATCACCGTTCCGGCCGCCGCGCCGGCCGTCGCCGCGCCCGCCTTCAACTACGCCGAGGCGCTGCAGAAGTCGCTGTTCTTCTACGAGGCACAGCAGTCCGGCAAGAAGCCCGCCTGGAACCGGGTCTCCTGGCGGGGCGACTCGGCGCTCACCGACGGCGCCGGCGTCGGGCTCGACCTCACCGGCGGCTGGTACGACGCCGGCGACCACGTGAAGTTCGGCTTCCCCATGGCGTTCAGCGCCACCATGCTGGCCTGGGGTGCGGTCGACTACCGGGACGGCTACGTCGCCTCCGGTCAGCTCACCCCGCTGCTCAACAACCTGCGCTGGGTCAACGACTACTTCGTCAAGGCGCATCCGTCGCCGAACGTCCTGTACGGACAGATCGGCAAGGGGGACGACGACCACAAGTGGTGGGGACCGGCCGAGGTGCTGCCGATGGCGCGGCCCGCGTACAAGATCGATGCGAGCTGCGGCGGCGCGGACCTGGCGGGGGAGACGGCGGCGGCGATGGCCGCCTCGTCGATGGTGTTCCGCCCCACCGACGCCGCCTACGCCGACAAGCTGCTCACCCACGCGAAGCAGCTCTACACCTTCGCCGACACGGTGCGTAAGAGTTACCACGAGTGCATCACCGACGCGACCAGCTTCTACAAGTCCTGGAGCGGCTACCAGGACGAGCTGGTCTGGGGCGCGATCTGGCTCTACCGGGCCACCAACGACGCCGCCTACCTGACCAAGGCGGAGACCGAGTACGACAAGCTCGGCACTGAGCCGCAGAGCACCACCCGTTCCTACAAGTGGACGCTCGCCTGGGACAACAAGCAGTTCGGGGCGTACGTGCTGTTGGCCAACCTGACCGGCAAGCAGAAGTACGTGGACGACGCCAACCGCTGGCTCGACTGGTGGACCGTCGGCGTCAACGGCTCGAAGGTGAACTACTCGCCGGGCGGGATGGCGGTTCTCGACTCCTGGGGCGCGCTGCGCTACGCCGCCAACACCGCGTTCGCCGCGCTGGTCTACAGCGACAAGACCACCGACGCCACCCGCAAGGCCCGCTACCACGACTTCGCCGTCCGGCAGATCAACTACGCGCTAGGCGACAACCCGCGCAGGTCCAGCTACGTGATCGGCTTCGGGGCCAACCCGCCGAAGAACCCGCACCACCGCACCGCGCACGGCTCCTGGTGGGACAGCATGACCGTGCCCACCGAGACCCGGCACGTGCTTTTCGGCGCGCTCGTCGGTGGCCCCTCGTCGGCCAACGACGCGTACACCGACAGCCGGTCCGACTTCGTCATGAACGAGGTCGCCACCGACTACAACGCCGGCTTCACCTCCGCCCTGGTTCGGCTGACCAAGGAGTACGGCGGCACCCCGCTCGCCGGCTTCCCGGTGGCCGAGCAGCCGGACCTGGACGAGCTGACCGTGGAGACCACGGTGATGCAGAACGAGCCCCGGGCCACCGGCATCAAGGCGATCATCTACAACAAGTCGGCGTTCCCGGCCCGGGCGCTGACCACCGCGAAGTTCCGCTACTACTTCCGCCCGGACGGCACCGGCCCGATCCAGGTCACCCCCGGCTACACACAGGGCTGCCCGTCGCCGACCAGCGCCAAGCAGTACAGCGGTGACATCTGGTACGTCGAGATCGACTGCACCGGCTACACCATCGCCCCTGCCGGCCAGTCGCAGCACCGGATGGAGGTCCAGTTCAAGGTCGGCGTGCCGGAGGGCGGCACCTGGGACCCGACCAACGACCCGTCGTACCAGACCACGGCCGGGCCGAACCGGAAGGTGCCGCTCTACTCCGGCGGCGTACGGGTCTGGGGCGAGGAACCCGGGACGGGCAGCTCGGACACCATCCCGCCCACCGTGCCCGGCACCCCGGTCGCGTCCGGGCTCACCTCCACCTCCGTCACGCTGACCTGGACCCCCTCCACCGACACCGGTGGGAGCGGCCTCGCCGGCTACGACGTCACCATGGAGACGGTCGGCAGCGACGCGGTGGTGGTGTACCCGACCAGCACCAACACGCTGACCGTCAGCTCGCTGCAACCGGCCCGGACGTACCGGTTCCGGGTGATCGCCCGCGACGGCGCCGGCAACCGGTCGGCCCCGTCGGCGGCGCTGGAGGTGACCACCCCGGGCGGCGGCTCGGACACCACCCCGCCGACGGCGCCCGGCACCCCGACCGCCTCGGCGATCGGCCCGAACGGGTTCAACCTCACCTGGGGGCCGTCCACCGACAACGTCGGCGTCACCGGCTACCGGGTCTACCGGCGGGCCGGGACCACCGACACCCTGGTCACCACGGTCACCGGCACGACGTACGCCGTCACCGGGCTGACCCCCTCGACCACGTACGTGCACTACGTGGTCGCGGTGGACGCCGCCGGCAACGTCTCGGCCCCGTCGCCCACGGTCACGGTGACCACGGCGCCGGCCCAGCCCACCGCACCCTGCAAGGTCGAGTACACGACCAGCGACTGGGACACCGGGTTCACCGCGAACATCACGCTCACCAACACCGGCACGACTGCTCTCAACGGCTGGTCCCTCGCGTTCACTTTCCCGAACGCCGGGCAGAAGGTGGGCCAGGGCTGGTCGGCCAACTACACCCAGACCGGCACCGCGGTCACCGCGACGAACCTGTCGTACAACGGGACGCTGGCGGCGGGGGCGTCGACCAGCTTCGGCTTCAACGGCACCCACACCGGCACCAACCCGAAGCCCGCCACCTTCACCCTCAACGGCACCGCCTGCACCGTTTCCTGACGCACCCGCCGGATCGTGGCCGGTCACCGTTCCGATGAACGGTGGCCGGCCATTCCGTCGCCACTGACCAGCCGTTGCGCTGACGGCGTTGGGGCAGTGCGGGGGGTTAGCCCCACCACGATTACGGGGGCTGGCCGGATTGGCCCGACGACGACGGGCCGGGGTACTTGCCCGCACCCACGGCGTGTATCTGGAACTGGGTCTCGGGGTGCTGTCCCGCCAGTCGCCGTACGTGCGGAACCAGGCCGTCCTCATCGACCCGCGTGGCCAGGTGGTCTGGACGTACGAGAAGGCGCACCCCGTTCCGGGCATGGAGGAGCTCACGCCCGGCGACGGCGTGGTCCCGACGGTTGACACACCGTACGGTCGGCTCGGGAACCTGATCTGCTTCGACGCCGACTTCCCCGGGCTGGCCCGGCAGGGTGGCGACCGAGGCGTGGACCTGATGCTGGTGCCGTCGAACGACTGGCGGGAATTCGGCGAGGTGCACACACAGAAGGCCACCATCCGGGCGGTCGAGAACGGCTACTCGTTGGTGCGGCAGGACACCAACGGGCTGGCGCAGACCGTCGACTACCAGGGCCGGGTCCTCGCCTCGTCCAACTACTTCAGCAGCAACCAGCAGACGATGGTGGCGTACGTGCCGACCAAGGGCGTACGCACGATCTACGCCGCGGTCGGTGACGTGTTCGCGTGGCTGTGCGTCGCGACGCTGGCCGCGCTGGTCGGCGTAGCCGCCCGGCACCGCTTGCACCGTCTCCTGACGGGACTGCCTTAGCGATCTTGGAGAGTTGCCGTTCACACGGAACGGCAACTCTCCAAGATTCGCTCCTGGGCTGTGGACAGGGCAGCGGACGGGCGGGCGCCGGCAGAGACTTGGTGCGTGGTGGGGACGCTTCCGGGAAATGTGGCGGGCGAGTTGGAGTGGTTGGCGTTCGAGCAGGCCGGCGTGCTGACCACCGCCCAGGCGGCCGGCCTGCTGACCGAGGGCGCGGTACGCGGCCTCGTCCGCTCCGGGCGCTGGCGGTCGATCTGCCGGGGCATCCTGCTCACCGGTAACGGTCGGCTGACCCGGGACCAGCAACTCTGGGTGGCCGTGCTGGCCGCCGGCCCGGAGGCCGTGCTGGCCGGTCCGACCGCTGCCGCCGAGGCCGGCGTCCGGGGCCTCCGGGCGGAGCCGCTCCACGTGCTCATTCCGGCCCAGCGGCGGGCGGCCACGCTGCTGCGCCGACTCCCGGTCGACATGCCGGCGGTCGTCGTGCACCGCACCGCGGCGCTGCCTGAGGCGCACATCCAGCTCGCTCGGCCGCAGCGAACGACGACCGCCCGTGCCGTGGTGGACGGCGCGGGCTGGGCCCGTAGCGCGGAGGAGGCACAGGTGGTGCTGGCGTCGGCCTGTCAGCAGCGCCGGGTGCTGCCCGAAGAGGTCGAAGCCGTGCTGGCCGTGCTGCCCCGCGCACCGCGCCGCGCCCTGATCCGGCGGACGCTGGCCGACATCACCGGCGGCGCGCAGGCGCTGTCCGAACTCGATTTCCTCAGCTTGTGTCGGCGGCACCGGCTGCCCCGCCCGGATCTGCAAAAGCGCCGGACCGACCGGGCCGGCCGGGTTCGGTGGCTGGACGCGTACTGGCGGGAGTGGCGGCTGCACGTGGAGGTCGACGGCGCGCACCACATGGACGTCCGACACTGGGCCGACGACATGCGCCGGCAGAACGACGTCTGGACGACCGGCGACCGGATCCTCCGCTTCCCCGCCTGGCTCGTCCGCGCCCACCCCGACGAGGTCGCCGCCACCCTCCGTCACGCCCTCAGCGCGGCCGGGTGGCGACCCGAGAGGTGAGATCTTGGAGAATTGCCGTTCGCGTCGAACGGTAAGTCTCCAAGATTCGGGGCAAGCTGAGTGCGTGTTGCTGACCGTGGGGCACGGGGCGGCCGACCGGGAGCGGCTGGGCGAGCTGCTGGGCGGTGCGGGAGTGGCGCTGGTGGTGGACGTGCGGCGCTACCCGGCCAGCCGGACCAACCCGGACGTACGCCGGGAGGCCCTCGAACGCTGGCTGCCGGAGCGGGGCATCGACTACCGCTGGGAGCCTCGCCTCGGCGGTCGCCGACACATCCGGGCCGGCGAGCCGGAACCGGACACCTGGTGGACGGTCGCGGCGTTCCGGGCGTACGCGGCTTACACCCGTACCCCCGACTTCGACGCGGCGCTGGACGCGGTGCTCGCCGACGCGGCGCGGCGGACCACGACGGTGATGTGCAGCGAAAGCGTCTGGTGGCGCTGCCACCGCCGGCTGATCGCCGACGTGGCGGCGCTCGGTCGCGAGGCCCCGGTGCGGCACCTCATGCCCGGCGGCCGGCTCAGCCCGCACCGGCCGGCCGAGGGCGCCCGCCGTCTCCCGCACCGGCACCTGATCTGGGACCGCTGACCGGTGGTAACCCGGTGGCCCGGGGCACACCAGGGAGGCTAACGTCTCCGCATGCCCGAGTTGATCGCTCCGACCACCCGTCTGCACCGATCCTGGCTGGCCGCCAGGGACGACTGGGGGCGGGGCGTCCACCAGGACGGCAGCGGGCTGCACCCCTCCGACGACGTGGACTCGCCGGAGGGTTTCGCGACCTGGGTGGACCGGCTGCGGGCCGGCACGGACGAGTCCCGGCTGCCGGAGGGTCTGGTCCCCGCGGTCTACTGGTGGATCGTCGAGGAAGACGAGGTGCTCGGCGCCATCTCGCTACGGCTGCGCCTCAACGACTTCCTGCTGCGCGCCGGCGGCCACATCGGCTACGGCGTGCGCCCCTCCGCCCGGCGGCGGGGTGTGGCGACGTTCGCCCTGGGCGCGGCGCTCGCCGAGGCCGCCCGGCGCGGCATCGACCCGGTCCTGGTCACCTGCGACGACGACAACACCGCCTCGGCGCGGACCATCGAACGGCACGGCGGCGTGCTGGAGGACGTGCGGGACACCGAACTGGGCCGGAGCCGGCGCTACTGGATCCGTACCCGCTGAGTCAGTCGACCAGTTCGTCGGCGAGGAGATCCATCAGCAGGCCGTCGTGCCAGCGGCCGTCCGCGCCCCGCTCGTAGCGGCGCATGATGCCCACCGGGCGGAAACCCACCTTCGCGTACGCCCGGATCGCCGCGGTGTTGGCCGCCGCCGGGTCGATGGTGAACCGGTGGTGACCGTGCGCGTCGATCAGGTGCCGGACCAGGGTGCGGATGGCGTCCCCGCCCAGGCCCGCGCCGCGTACCTCGGGGTCGAGGAAGAGGTCCAGGCCGGCGTGGCGGTAATCCGGCTCGGTCTCGGCGAACCACTGGATCGCGCCGATCACCCGGCCGCCGTGCTCGATGGCGTAGACGGTCAACTCGTCGTCGGCCAGGTCGGCGCGGATCTCCCCGGCCAGGTCGTCGCCGCCGCGCCACCAGTGTCGGACCTCCGGGGTGGCCCGGATCGCCGCGAGGGCGGGCACGTCCGCGTCCGTCGCCGGTCGCAACGTCACCGCCCGCTCGCGCAGCATCGGTCAGCCCCGGATCTCGCCGTGTTCGACGCAGACCGCCGACCAGCCGGTCGGCACCACCTGCACCTTCATCCGCCGCCGGCAGTGCGTGCAGTAGCGCGGCGGCTCCAGCGCCCGGGCCGCCGCGCACGCCTCGTGCCCGCCGGCGTCGGCCGGCTCGCCGCAGCGGTCACACCAGTGCCGGGCCTCGACAAGCTCGGTCACCACCACCTCACAGGGTCGCCGACAGCGCCTTGACGGGCATCTTCAGGTCGTCCAGCATCTTCAGGTCGTCGGTCGCCGACCGGCCCAGCGTGGTCAGGTAGTTGCCGACGATGACCGCGTTGATGCCGCCGAGCAGGCCGTCCCGGGTGCCCAGGTCGCCGAGGGTGAGCTCCCGGCCGCCGGCGTACCGGAGGATGGTGCGCGGCATGGCCAGCCGGAACGCGGCGATGGCCCGCAGCGCGTCCTTGCCCTCCACCACTGGCCGGTCGCCGAGCGGGGTGCCCGGACGCGGGTTGAGGAAGTTCAGCGGGACCTCGTGCGGGTCCAGCGCGGCGAGCTGCGCGGCGAACTCGGCCCGCTGCTCCACCGACTCGCCCAGGCCGAGGATGCCGCCGCAGCAGACTTCCATGCCCGACTCGCGGACCATCGTCAAGGTCTCCCAGCGCTCCTCCCACGAGTGCGTGGTGACCACGTTCGGGAAGTAGGAGCGGCAGGTCTCCAGGTTGTGGTTGTAGCGGTGCACGCCCATGTCGACCAGCTCGTCGACCTGCTCCTGGGTGAGCATGCCCAGCGAGGCGGCGACCTGGATGTCGACCTCCGCCTTGATGGCGGCCACACCCTCGCGCATCTGCTTCATCAGCCGGGCGTCCGGGCCGCGCACGGCGGCCACGATGCAGAACTCGGTCGCCCCGGTCGCGGCGGTCTGCTTCGCCGCCTCGACCAGGGCGGGAATGTCCAGCCAGACCGCGCGCACCGGCGAGGTGAACAGGCCGGACTGCGAGCAGAAGTGGCAGTCCTCCGGGCAGCCGCCGGTCTTCAGCGAGACGATGCCCTCGACCTCGACCTCCGGGCCGCACCACCGCATCCGCACCTCATGGGCGAGCTGGAGGGCGGCGGGCAGGTGCTCGTCGGGCAGGTTGAGCACGGCGAGGGCACCGGCCTCGTCGAGGCCGACGCCGTTCTCCAGCACCTGAGTCCGAGCCTGGTCGAGGATTTCTGGCATGCCTCGTACCCTACAAGGCTCGCGGACGGCGGAAAATGGGCTCCGAATGCCGGTCGGGTGGGTCGTCGGCCAACAGCGTCCGGGCCGGATCCGCCGAGGTTCGGCGGGTGGGTGGTAATTTCGCCCCGCGAAACGGTCGACGGCAGGGGAGTGACGGTGGCGGACTGGCTGGCGGCTCTGCACCGCCGCGCCGAGCTGCGGGCGCGGGCAGGGCTCACCCGTACGCTGCGCCCACGCGCCGCCGACGACGCCGTGGTCGACCTGGCCGGCAACGACTACCTCGGCCTGGCCACCCACCCCGAGGTCACCGCCGCCGCGGCACGGGCGCTTTCCGCGTACGGGCTGGGGGCCACCGGCTCACGGCTGGTACGCGGCTCGACCGACACCCACCACGCGCTGGAGGACGCCCTCGCGGGCTGGCTCGGCACCGACCGGGCACTGGTCTTCTCCTCCGGCTACCTGGCCAACCTCGCCGCCGTCCGGGGCCTGGTGCGACCGCGTACGCTGCTCGTCTCCGACGCGCACAACCACGCCTCGCTGATCGACGGCTGCCGCATCTCCGGCGCGGAGACCGTGGTGACCCCGCACGCCGACGTCGACGCGGTGGCCGCCGCGCTGGCCGCCGCCCCGGGCCGGCCCGCGGTGGTGGTGACCGAGTCGGTCTTCTCCGTCGACGGCGACCTCGCCCCGCTGGCCGAGCTGCACGCGGTGGCCCGCCGGCACGGCGCGCTGCTGCTGGTCGACGACGCGCACGCGCTCGGCGTCACCGGCCCGGCCGGGGCGGGCGGGGTGGCCGCGGCGGGGCTGGCCGGCGCGCCCGACGTGGTGGTGACCGCCACGCTCTCCAAGGCGCTCGGCGGCGCCGGCGGGGTGGTCGCCGGGCCGGCGGAGTTCGTCCGGCACCTGGTGGAGACGGGGCGGACGTTCATCTTCGACACCGCGCTGCCCCCGGCGGTGGCCGCCGGCGTGCTGGCGGCGGTCGGCCTGGCCCGGACCGGCGACGGGCTCCGCGCCGAGCTGGCCGACCGGGCCGCGCTCGCGGTCCGCCGGCTGGGCGGGGCCGGGTTGGACGTCTCCGCGCCCGACGCGGCGGTGGTGTCGGTGACCGCGCCCGGCCCGGAGGCGGCGACCGCGTGGTCGGCCGCCTGCCGAGAACGGGGCGTCGCGGTGGGCTGCTTCCGGCCGCCGTCCACCCCGGACAGCCGATCCCGGCTGCGGTTGACCATCAGTGCCGGGGTGGCTCGGGCGGACTTCGCGCGGGCCCTGGACGTGATTGTGGAGTGTGCGCCATGAGCAACGGCAACGGCTGGACCGGGCCGGTGCTGGTGACAGGTACCGACACCGAGGTCGGCAAGACCGTCGTGACCGCGGTGATCACCGCCGCCGCGCAGGCCGCCGGGCTGCGGGTCGCGGTGATCAAGCCAGGCCAGACGGGTACGGCCACCGGCGATCCCGGCGACGTCGACTCGGTGACCCGGTTGGCCGCCCCGCTGACCGGCCGTACCCTCGCCAGCTACCCGGACCCGCTCGCCCCGCTCGCCGCGGCCCGGGTCGCGGAGCTTCCGCCGCTGGAGCTCTACACCGCCGTCGACGCCGTCCGCGAGGAGGCCGACAAACACGACCTGGTGCTGGTGGAGGGGGCCGGCGGGCTGCTCGTGCCGATGGGGCTGCGGCCCTCGGGTGAGCCCTGGACGGTGGCCGACCTGGCGGTGTCGCTGGGCGCACCGGCCGTGGTGGTGGCCCGCGCCGGGCTCGGCACGCTCAACCACACCGCGCTCACCCTGGAGGCGCTGGAACGCCGGGCGATCCCGGCCGGTGTGGTGATCGGCGCCTGGCCGGCCGAGCCGGAGCTGGTGCACTGGGCCAACCTGACCGAGCTCGCGCCGAACCTGCTCGGCGCGGTGCCGATGGGCGCCGGCGCGATGGACCCGGGGGTTTTTCGCCGGTCCGCCCCGGGCTGGCTCACGCCCAGCCTGTACGGGGTGCTGGACGACTGGCGGGCCTGGGCCGAGGACGCGAGCTGAGCGCCTGAGCCCCGTCAGCCCCGGCGCACCACGAACGCGTCGGGCATGCGGAAGGTGAGATTGTCCGGGCACCACGGCGGGCGGATGACGGTCACCCCGTCGAGCAGCGGCGCCGCCTCGGCGACCACCACGGCCGCCTCCATGCGGGCCAGTTGCGCGCCCACGCACCGGTGCGGCCCGGCCCCGAAGGCCAGGTGCCGCCGGGAGCCGCGCTGTCCGGGCCGGAACTCATCGGGCGCGGCGAGCAGTTCCGGGTCCCGGCCGGCCCGGGCCAGCCAGGCGACGATGCTGGTGCCCGCCGCGACCGCGGTGCCGCCCAGCGTGGTGTCCACCGCCGCCACCCGCCGCCAGGTGACGATCGGCGGCTCCAGCCGCAGCCCCTCCTCGACCACGTCGGCGACCGCGATCTCGCCGCTCCGCAGCCCGGCCCGCACCGTCGGCTCGCCGGTCAGGCGGTGCAGCAGCAGGGTGAGGAACTGCGAGGTGGTCTCCTGCCCGGCGACCAGCAGGAAGAACAGGGCGCCGACGACCACGTCGGGGGAGTGCCCGGCGGCGCGCAGCCGGGCGGCCAGCCCCCCGCCGGTCGCGGCGAACACGCGCAGCACGGTGTGGAACCGGCCGACCTCGGTGGCGAGGGCGAGCTGTCGGGCCTCGTCGAGGGGCGCCCAGAACAGTTCCAGGGCGGCCCGCGCGAAGTCCTTGACCGCGCCGACCGGGGCGTCCGGCAGCTCGACCAGCCGGGCCAGCACCAGCAGCGGCAGGTCGGCGGCGAGTTCGGCGTACAGGTCGACCGGCTCGCCGACGTCGAGGGTGGCGGCGAGCCGGGCCACCCGGTGCCGCACCAGGTCGGTCAGCCAGGGTTGCTGCGCCGCCACCCGTTCGGGGTGCAGCGCGTCGGCGACGATGCCGCGGATCTCGGGGTGACTGGCGGCCGAGTTGTTGGCCAGGGTCGGCGGCAGCCGGAACCGGTGTCCGGCGAGGACCCGCAGGGCGGCCACCGGGATCGGGGTCACCGCGTCGAGGGCGTTGTCCGGCCGGAACGTCTCCGGATCGGTGAGCAGGCGCCGGATCAGGGCGTGCCGGGTCACCACCAGATGCGGCACGCCGATGTGGTCGACCACGGTCGCCACGTCGGGCCACGGACCGTCGACGGCCTCACCCCAGCCCCGAAACAGCACGGGCGACACGCTATCGGGCGGCCCCCGGCGGAGCCGGGTCCAGCTCCCACACGGTGGTGTGCTTCACCCGCACGCTCTCCAACGCCTCGGGCACCGGCACGTCGTAGCCGGCCAGCTTGTGGAACCGCTCGCGGGGAAGGTAGGCCCGGCCGGGGTCGCCGACCAGCACCCGGGCCCCGGATCGAGCGGCCCGGAGCTGGAAGCGCAGCATCCGCCGCGCCATCGCCTCGCTGTAGAAGACGTCCCCGGCCAGCACCACCTCGGCGTCCCCGGCGTCACCGTCGAGGATGTCGCCGAGTTCGGCGTCGACGCGTACCCCGTTGGAGTCGGCGTTGAGCGCGACGGCCGCGACCGCCCGCTCGTCCACCTCCACGGCCCGGACGGTGGCGGCGCCGGCGCGGGCGGCGGCGATGGCGACCAGGCCGGAGCCGGCGGCGAGGTCGAGCACCCGCCGCCCGGCGACCAGCTCGGGGTGGTCGGTGACGTAGCGGGCGAGCGCCTGGCCACCGGCCCAGGCGAAGGCCCAGAACGGTGGCGGTTGGGTGCTGCGGAACTCGCCCTCGGTCAGCTCCCAGAGGCCGATCGGCTCGTCGGCCTGGTGCAGCCGCACCTCGGGGACGAAGGCGACCGGGGCGAGCCGGGCGTGCAGCCGGATGAAGGCCGCGGACAGGTCAGACACCGGGTGATTGTCTCGTACGGCCGGACACCGGCCTCAGTCGAGCTGGCCCGGCTCCACCCCCAGCTCGCGCGCGGCGACGAGGCGGATCCACTGGGCGATCTGCCGTCGGGTGATTACCCGCTCGTGCACCGCGAGCTGCACCGCGAGGCCGTCCATCACCGCGCTGATCCGCCACGCGGCGCCGGCCGGATCCGGGCAGTCGAAGGTGCCCTCGGCCACCCCGTCGGAGATCACGGTGGCGAGATCCTGCCGCCAGCGCAGGTCGAGCCGGCGGGAGAGCTTTTCCAGCTCGGGGGTGCGCAGCGATTCCGCCCAGCCGTCGATCCAGATGGACCAGGAGGTCGACCGGCCGGCCGGGGCGTAGAGGCGGAGCAGCCGGCGCAGCTTCGCCAACGGCGGCGCGGAGGAGCGGACCACCGCGTCGAGCCGGGTCAAATCCTGCTCGACGGCGTACGCGAACGCCTGCGCGAGCAGCCGGTCCTTCGTGGCGAAGTGGTAGAAGACCAGGGCCTGGCTGACCCCGGCGGCCTCCGCCACGTCGGCGGTGCGAGTGTTGGCGAGGCCACGTTCCGCGATCACGTCACAGGCCGTGCGAAGCAGGGCATCCAGGCGGATATCGGCGGCGCGTCTCGTCACGCCGTTACCGTAGCCCATTGGCGTAACCACGAGGAGTTACTGATGCGGCCGGTCGGAAGGGTGTCAGTCGGAAGCCGGACAGATGCCGGCAGGCGTGCTGGCGCGGGTGCCCGGCCGGCACCACCCAGGCTCCTAGGAAGTTCTGCGCGAAGGGGACGTCGTCACCCGGACGCGCCCGGAATGCCACCCCGATTTGGCAACCGTTCCCGGGCTCGGCTAAAGTTCTCATCCGTCACCGGGAAACACCGGGGACACGCGGACGTAGCGCAGCTGGTAGCGCATCACCTTGCCAAGGTGAGGGTCGCGGGTTCGAATCCCGTCGTCCGCTCGGAGATGCCAGCACGCATGTCGGGGGCAACCTCGGTGGAGTGGCCGAGAGGCGAGGCAACGGCCTGCAAAGCCGTGTACACGGGTTCAAATCCCGTCTCCACCTCGGCAATTTACGAGGGCGATTGGCGCAGTGGGAGCGCGCTTCCTTGACACGGAAGAGGTCACTGGTTCAAACCCAGTATCGCCCACCATTTCGATGAGCAGACGGCTCGTCACCGGACTTCGGTGACGAGCCTTTCTGTATCTTCCGGTGGCGTCGCCCGCGGCGAACACGTGGCGTGCCCAACTCGGCGAGCAGCCGTGCCCGGCCACGCCCGAGCACGGCGCCCAACGCGTCCGGCGCGGTCGGCGGGCACTCCCACAGCGCGCCGATGCCCCGGGCCGGGTAGGCCAGCTGCGGCACGGCGCCAGCCGCGATGCTGAGCATGGGTGGCGGAGACGGTGGCGCGGGCCCGGGCGTACCTGGCGGCCGGCGCCGACGGGGTGTTCGTGCCCGGGACGGTCGAACTCGGCACGCTGGCTGCCCTGGTTGAGGCGATCCCGGCGCCGCTGAACGTGCTCGCCGGGCCGGGCGCCCCGGCGGTGGCCGAGCTGGCGAAGACCGGGGTGGCCCGGGTCAGCCTCGGCTCGTCGGTCCGCCGAGGCGGCGTACGCGGTGGCCCGCCGGGCGGCCGAGGAGGCGTTCGCCGCGGCACGCCGGCACCCCGGGGTGCGTGTCGCGGCGGATCTTGCCGTCGGGTACAGTTCTACCCGTCGCCGACGCAAGCCGGTGGCACGCGGACGTAGCGCAGCTGGTAGCGCATCACCTTGCCAAGGTGAGGGTCGCGGGTTCGAATCCCGTCGTCCGCTCGCGAGCGCTCGGGCGATTGGCGCAGTGGGAGCGCGCTTCCTTGACACGGAAGAGGTCACTGGTTCAAACCCAGTATCGCCCACCATCGGTAGCAGTGCGCACAACCCGTCTGCGGTGCGCAATTTGATCAAGGGCTGGCCTTCTGGGTCCAGCCCTTGCCCGTCTTTCCGTCACGAGGATCTCCGGCGCCGCCCACGTCTGTGGGTGGGCGACAGCGTCAGCCTGCGGTAGGAGTGATGGAGGACGCCATCCGGCGGAGGGCCAGGGCCAGGTCGGCGGCCGAGGGGGCCTGCTCGGGGTCGATCAGCCACTGGGTCAGGACGCCGGTCAGGAGGGCCTGGTGAAAGGCGCCGACGGCGGTGTTGACGGCGGGGCTCGCCGGGGTGGGCGAGGCGTCGAAGAGTTCGGCCAGGCCCAGGCGCGCCTCGGCGAGGCCGGCGGCCAGCTGTTCGCGGACCTCCGGCTGGTGCTGGCTCTGGGCGACCACCTCGAGCTGCATCGACCACAGCGAGCGGTGCGCCTGGAAGGATTCGATGATGCGGGTCCAGGCGGCTTCGAAACGCTCCAGCGGGCCGGCGTCGGCGAGGTCGTCGGTGGCGAGGGCCTTGGACATCTCGTCGCCCCACTGCTGCATCACCTGGAACAGTGCGGCGTTGAGCAGTGCCTCCGTGGAGCGGTAGTGGTAGCCGATGGCGGCCAGGCTGGTGCCGGCGGCGGTCGCGATGTCGCGGGCGGTGGTGCGGGCGTAGCCCTTCTCGTAGAGACAGCGCTTCGCACCCTCGAGGAGAGCCTCACGATTTCCCATGGCGGCGATCCTACTCGTCTCAGACATCCATCTAACACATAAGTGCGAGTCTTTTTGCCTGGTCGCGGCGGGTTGCGGAACGGGTGCGGGGCCCGGCTCAGCCGGGCCCCGCAACGGTCAGGTCAATCCCGGATCACTTGCCGTCGACGGAGAAGGCGTAGAAGGTGCCGCTGGTGAAGCTGCCGGTGGTCCCGGCGCCGTCGGCGAACTTCTGGTAGCCGTTGCCCCAGTAGACGACGCCGTCAACGACGGACGGGCCGGCGTTGGAAGAGTACGGCGCGGTGAAGTTCCAGAGGATCCGGCCGGTGGCGGTGTCCATCGCGTACAGGTGGCCGCTGGTCGAGCTGCCGTAGAGCACGTCCGCGGCGACGGTCAGCGGGCCCCAGGCGAAACCGGTCGTCGGGTCGGCCACCTGCCACAGGATCCGGCCGGTGGCCGGGTCGAGGGCCGCGAAGCTGCTGCCGCTGATCGTGGTGCCGTCGGCCATCTGGTACGGCGTCTTGAAGAAGTTGGCCTCGGCCAGGTAGATGCGCTTGGTGTCCCAGGCCGTACCCCACATGATGCCGCCGATGTGACCACCGGGACCGGGTGCCGCGCTCCAGAGCACCGCACCGGAATCCGGGTCCAGCGCCCAGTACTCGCCGCTCTTCTGACCACCGCCGACGGCCTCGCGGATCCGTCCCTTGCTGTCCAGGTAGGCGAAGATGTGCGCGCCGTCGCCGAAGTCGTAGTCGTAGCCCTCGTTGGCAGGGCAGTTGTTCGGCGGCAGGCCCGGGATGCAGGAGGCGTTCCAAGCGTCGAACCGCATGGCGCCGGTCGCCCACTTGACCGCTCCGGTCTTCATGTTGAGGGCCAGGATCGAGTCGATGTGGTTGTCCGGGGAGTAGCAGCCGGCCGGGGTGCCGCCCGCGTTCTGGCACTCGTGAACGCTGTCCGGCACCCGGTAGTTCTGGCCGCTGGTCACGTAGATGGTGCCGCGGAGCGGGTCGATCGCCGGGGTGCCCCACATCGCGCCACCCGCGTACCCGTCCGGCTGGCCGTTGTTGTCCGGCACCATGTACCGCTTCCACAGGATTTTGCCGGTGGCCGCGTCGACGGCGTTGAAGCTACCGCGGAACGTGCAACACCGGTAGCCGGGGACGAACGCCGACATCTCGCCCTCGGTGGACGACACGCCCTCGTAGACGACGCCGTTGTAGACGATCGGCGACATGGTCAGGACCGCCGCGGCGTGTGCGTCGAGCTGCCTGCTCCACTTCAGGCTGCCGGTGTTCGCGTCCACCGCGAGCAGCCGCGCGCCGCTCTGGGTGCCCAGGTAGAGGGTGTTGCCGGAGATGGCGACGGCGGTACGCGAGATCGAGCCGGCGACCCCGTCGTAGTCGGAGATCTTGCGCGACCAGATCTGCTTGCCGGTGGCCGCGTTGAGCTTGTAGAGGTAGCCGCCCCAGTCCGGGAAGTACACCGCGCCCTGGGAGACGATCGGGGTGGCCGAGACATCGCCGTGCGTCGCGAAGGTCCACTTCGCCTTGAGCCGGCTCACGTTCTTCGTCGTGATCTTGGTTTCGAGCAGGTTGGATCGGGTGTTCAGCAGATCCTTGCCGTTCGAGGTCCAGTCGGTCAGTGGGTTGGCGACGGCGGCCGTCGCGCCGGTCGCCGGAACGGCCGCGATGGCGAGCGCCACCGCGGCGACGGCGCCGGCCAGCCGTACGGACTTGGTGCGCAGCGAGCGCAGCATGATTCTCCTCCGGTCTCGGAGATTCGAGGGGAAATTAGGCGGCCCGCCGATTGCGGCAGGTCCCATGAGGTGACAATTCCAGGTTCGGCCGAGAAATTACCGGCGGATCTCCAGGCCCGATACCCCTAACTCACCCCAGTCTCGTCGGACGTGCCTTCTACCAGCTACTCCACCCCCGTCGAGGGGTCACCTCGATAAGGGTTGGGCAGACGGTGCAGGGGTATTGCCCGCCCTCTCACCATTCCTAGATTGACCCTCGAAATACTCCCGTGAAATTGCTTCGAGGCAAGGCGGCAGGGATGAGCGAAGAAGCACGACTCCTCGACTATCTCAAGCGGGCCACCGTCGACCTCCGGGAGGCGCGCCGGCAGGTCGGCGAGCTGGAGGCGCGGAGCTGCGAGCCGATCGCCATCGTCGGTATGGCGTGCCGGTTCCCCGGCGAGGTCACCTCCCCAGAGGAGCTGTGGCGGCTGGTGGCCGAGGGCGGCGACGCCGTTACCCCGTTCCCCGTTGACCGCGGCTGGGACCTGGTCGGTCTCTACGACGCCGAGCCTGGCAAGCCCGGCAAGAGTTACGCCCGCGACGGTGGCTTCCTGCACGACGCCGCCGACTTCGACCCGGCCTTCTTCGGCATCTCGCCGCGCGAGGCGCTCGGCATGGACCCGCAGCAGCGACTGCTGCTGGAGACCACCTGGGAGACCTGCGAAAGCGCCGGCATCGACCCGCGCTCGCTGCTGGGCTCGGCGACGGGTGTCTACGCCGGCGTCATGTACCACGACTACGCGGGTAGCAGCGCCGGCAGCCTGGTTTCCGGGCGGGTGGCGTACACCCTGGGCCTGGAGGGCCCGGCAGTGAGCATCGACACCGCCTGCTCCTCCTCGCTGGTCGCGATCCACGAGGCCTGCCAGGCGCTGCGCGCCGGCGAGGTGACCCTCGCGCTGGCCGGTGGCGTCACCGTGATGAGCACGCCGGAGATGCTGATCTACTTCAGCGAACAGCGCGGCCTGGCGCCGGACGGCCGCTGCAAGGCGTTCGCGGGCGCGGCCGACGGCACCGGCTGGGGCGAGGGCGTCGGCCTGCTGCTCCTGGAACGGCTCTCCGACGCGGAGCGCAACGGTCGCACGATCTTCGGCGTCGTCCGCGGGTCGGCGATCAACCAGGACGGCGCCAGCAATGGCATGACCGCGCCGAACGGGCCGTCGCAGCGCCGGGTGATTCGGGCCGCGTTGGCGAATGCCCGGTTGACGGCGGCGGATGTGGATGTGGTGGAGGCGCACGGTACGGGGACCACGTTGGGGGATCCGATTGAGGCGCAGGCGTTGTTGGCGACGTATGGGCAGGGTCGTCCGGTGGGTCGTCCGTTGTTGTTGGGTTCGATCAA
>NZ_JBEYIX010000067.1:0-25741 GCF_040636055.1 Micromonospora sp. NPDC006766
GGGGGGGGGCCGCTGATCCGGCCGTGGGGCCCGCCCCCCGCGGGGGGGGGGCGGGGGGGGGGGAAGCCCGGCCCGGGCCGATTCCACGTACGGCGTCAGTAGCGGCGTCAGCCGACGCTGACCGTGTCGAACCGCTCGTCGGTCAGCGGGCTGGCGATCAGGCCCTTGACGTCCTTGGTGACCACGATGGCCGGCGGGGCGTGCCAGATCGGCACGGCCGGCAGCCACTTGGCCGCGATGTCGCGGTTGACCTGCTCCCAGGCGGCCTTCTTGCCGGCGTCGTCGACGGTGCCGTCGGCCTTGGTGATGGCCTCGAACATGTCGGTCATCGCCGCGTCGCCGAACTCGTTCTTCGCCCGGCCGAAGAACGTGCCGACGAAGTTGCCCGGGTCGTTGTAGTCACCGGTCCAGCCCAGGATGTGCAGGTCGTGCTTGCCGAACTGCTGCACATCGTCCTTGTAGCCGCCGTTCCACGGGCGGGCCACACCGTTGACCTTGAAGCCGGCGGCCTGCAGGTCGTTGGCGAGGACGGTGAAGATCTCCTGCGGGTTCGGCATGTACGGCCGGGAGACGTCGGTCGGGTAGTAGAAGTTGAGGGTCATCCCCTCGGCGCCGGCCGCCTTGAGCAGCTCCTTGGCCTTCTCCGGGTTGTACTCGTACTTCTGCACGTCCGGGGCGTAGCCGAGCACGGTGTCCGGCATGAACTCATCGGCGACCTTGGTGCCACCCGGGCCCTTGGTCTGCACAAGCTGCTCACGGTTGAGGGCGTAGGCGATCGCCTGACGCACCCGCAGGTCCTTCAGCTTCGGGTTCTTCTGGTTGATGCCCAGGTAGAGGATGTTGAACGCCGGGCGGTTGATGACGTTGAAGCCCTCGGCCTCCAGCGCCTTGCGGTCGGCCGGGGCCGGGAAGTCGATGCCCTGGACGGTGCCGGCGCGCAGCTCCTGCTTGCGGGTGTTCTCGTCCTCGATGACCTTGATGATCACCTTCTCGACCTTGGCCTTCTCGCCCCAGTAGTCGGCGTTCCGGTTCAAGGTGATCTCACCCTTGGCCTTGTCCCAGCCGCCGTAGGTGAACGGGCCGGTGCCCACCGGGTGCTCGTTGGCGAACGCGCTGTACTCGAAGGAGTCGCCGTTCTGCTTGACCGTGTCGGCGTCGTACTTCTTCAGCGCGTCCGGGCTGGCGATCGAGAGCGAGGTCAGCGCGAAGGCCCCGGGGAAGGCACCCGTGTACTCGTTCATGGTGATGACGGCGGTGTTGTCGTCCGGCGCCTCGCACTTGTTGTAGAGCGCCTTGCCGGCGTCCTCGCTCTCGTTGTGCGCGAAGCCGCCGAAGACGTCCATGTAGTAGAGCATCTGCGACTGGGCGGCGGCACCCTTCATGTTGTACCAGCGGTCGAAGTTGTAGCAGACCGCGGCGGCGTTGAAGGCGGTGCCGTCGTGGAACTTGACGCCCTTGCGGAGGTGGAAGGTCCAGACCTTGCCCTCGGCGTCGTGCTCCCAGGTGTCGGCCAGCGCGCCCACCAGGTCGGCCGTGCCCGGCTTGTTCTGGATGAGGGTCTCGTACATCTGCCGGACCGGACGGAACGACTCGCCGTCGTCGTTGAAGATCGGGTCGAAGTTCTTCGGGTCACCGGCACCCGCGAAGACGAAGGTCCCGCCGGTCTTGGCCTTGCCGCTGTCCTCGCCGCGCTCGCTCTTGGCGCAGCCGGACGCCCCGACCGCCAGAGCGGCTGCGGCCGCGAGGGCCACGGCTGCTTTACGCCTGCTCGCCTGCATCTCTCACCTCTGTCATGCGCCTGTCCACGCCGAAGTTGTGGCTCAGTCTGTGAGCGGGAGGCTATGACACGACACACAGAAGCGGAACGGCCGTTAGGCAATCGCTATCAAGCCGACACCAAGCCGCCGGGTCTGACAGCGTTCGGGCTATCGACAAACAGGACTGTCACAGCGGCGCGCAGATGTCGGGATCGGGCTTATCCCACCAAACCCGGCGTGTCCTGGCCGGCAGCGACGGCTACGTGGGGAACGGCACTCGTCCCACAATTTGGCCAGGAAGCCAACGGGCACGGGGAGGCGTCCGCCTCCCCGTGCCCGTTACGGCGCTCAGATCGCCCGGCGGCCCTCGAACGCCCGGCCCAGCGTGATCTCGTCGGCGTACTCAAGATCGCCGCCGACCGGCAGGCCGCTGGCCAGCCGGGTTACCGCGATCCCCATCGGCTTGACGAGCAGGGCCAGGTACGTCGCGGTCGCCTCGCCCTCGGTGTTCGGGTCGGTGGCGAGGATCAGCTCGCGGACCGTGCCGCCGCCCAGCCGGGTCATCAGCTCCCGGATCCGCAGGTTGTCGGGCCCGATCCCCTCCAGCGGGTTGATCGCGCCGCCGAGCACGTGGTAGCGACCGCGGAACTCACCGGTCCGCTCGATCGCCACCACGTCCTTCGGCTCCTCAACCACGCAGAGCACCTCATCCGTACGCCGCGGGTCGCGGCAGATCCGGCACTGCTCCGACTCGGCCACGTTGAAGCAGCCGGTGCAGAACCGCACCAGCTCCTTGACCTTGCGCAGCGCACCGGCCAGCCGGTTCACGTCGGCCGGATCCGCCGACAGGACGTGAAAGGCAATCCGCTGGGCGCTCTTCGGGCCCACGCCCGGCAGCCGGCCCAGCTCGTCGATCAGGTCCTGGATGGCACCCTCGTACATCTGCCGGCTCAGAACCCGGGCAGGCCGAGGCCGCCCATCCCGCCCGCGACCGGGCCCATCTTCTTCTCGGTCAGCTCCCGGGCCGCCTCCGCGGCGTTGTGCACGGCCGCAACGACCAGGTCCTCCAGGGTCTCCACGTCCTCCGGGTCGACCGCCTTGGAGTCGATCTTGATTGCCTTGAGCTCACCGGTGCCGGCGACGGTAGCGGTGACCAGGCCACCGCCCGCGGTGCCGGTCAGCTCCGCCTCGGCCAGCTCGGCCTGAGCCTTGGCGATCTGCTGCTGCATCTTCTGCGCCTGCTTCAGCATCTGCTGCATGTTCGGCTGTCCACCTGGGCGCACGGATGGCTCCTTCTCGCACTCGTCTGATCGGCCGCGCCCAGCCTAGTCGGGCAACGGCACTGGTCCTCCGGGGTGGCGCACGCTCAGCGCGCGTCCACCTCGTCGATCTTCTCCGCTCCGAACGCCTCCCGGAGCAACTGCACCGCCTGCTCCTCGCTGGACTGCCGGGCGGTCCGCTCGTCGATCACGTCGTCCAGCGGCTCGTCGCCCGGATCGAAGCCCTCGTAAACGGGGGTCGCGGTCGCGCCGCCGGCCGGGACCGGCCCGTCGTAGTCCGGGTCGTAGGGCGGCTCACCGGCCCACTCGGCGTCCGCGGCCTGCCGCGGCTGCGCCGCGCGGGACTCCCGGCCCGACCCGCCGGCCGTCGCAGCCGCCGCAGCCGCCCGAGCCGCCGCGATCGCGCTGCTCGCTGGGGCACCGCCCGTCGCCGGCTGCGGCGCCACCGGCGGTGAAGCTGCCGGCCGGGGTACGGCGGGAGCCGCCGTCGCCGTCGCCGTGGCACCGCCCGGCCGGGCCGGCTCCGGCCAGTCGCCCGAGCCGGTCGCGGCACCACCGGGGCGGGCCGCCTCCGGCCAGTCGCCGCCCGCGCCGCCACCTGGCCGGGCCGGCTCGGGCCACCCCTCGTCGTCGGTGGCGGCGGCCCCGCCACGACTCGCACCGCCCCCACCGTCCGGGCTGCCGGCCACCCGCGCTGGGCCACCGGCCGGGGTGCCCGAGCGGGCTGGGCCGGCCGGCCCCGTGGCGGAGGCGGCAGCAGCCGGCCGGGGCGAGGCAGCGGGGCGAGCCGGGCCGCCGAGCGACGCGGCACCCCGCTCGCCAGCCACCTCGCAGCGGATCTGCCAACGGCCGCCCAACTCCTCGTAGAGCGCGTCGGTGAGCACCTGGGCGTGGTCAGCCATCATCTTGGCCAGCACCGTCGACTTCACGGTCAGCACCAGCGTGTCGCCGTCCAGCTCACGGACCACCGCGTCGCGCATCAGCGCCGCGATCCGCTTGTTGGTCCGGTTGACCTTGCCGACCACCTCGGGCCACACCCGGCGTACGGCGACCGCGTCCAGCGTGCCGGCCGGAGCCGAGCCGGGACGCGGCGGCTCCGGGGTGACCGGATCGGGCATCACCGCCGACGGCGGCACCGGACGCCGGACGGGCGCACCGGACGCCGGGCCGGTGCCGGCCGAAGCAGCCGCCGAGGCGGGAGGCTCCTGGCGTACCTCGGGGGCGGGGGCGACCGGCGCGGGGCCGGCGGCGGCCGACGGCGGCTCGGCGCCGCCCAGGGTGAGCCGGCGTTCCATCCGTTCGAGGCGCTGGAGCAGGCCGCCGGTCGAGTCGTCCACGCCGGGCAGCAGCATCCGAGCGCAGATCAGCTCCAGCAGCAGCCGGGGGGCGGTGGCGCCGCGCATCTCCACCAGGCCGTTGTGCACGATGTCGGCGCAGCGGGACAGGTTGGCCGGGCCGAGGCGCTGGGCCTGCGCGGCCATCCGCTCGATCTGGTCGTCCGGGCCGTCGATCAGGCCCTTGGCGACGGCATCCGGCACCTGCTGCAGGACGATCAGGTCACGCAGCCGTTCCAGCAGGTCGGAGGCGAACCGGCGGGGATCGTGCCCAGCCTCGGCGACCCGGTCGACGGTCGCGTACGCGGCGGCACCGTCCCCGGCGGCGAGCGCGTCACACATCTCGTCGATCAGCCCGGAATCGGTGACGCCGAGCAGCGCGGCGGCCCGGGCATAGCCGACCCCCTCCGGGCCGGCGCCCGCCATGAGCTGGTCGAGCACGGAGAGGCTGTCCCGGGCGCTGCCGCCACCGGCCCGCACCACCAGCGGGAAGACCGCCGGATCGACCTGGACCCCCTCGGCCTCGCAGAGCTGCTCCAGGTAGGGCCGCAGCACCTTCGGCGGGATCAGCCGGAACGGGTAGTGGTGGGTCCGCGACCTGATCGTGCCGAGGACCTTCTCCGGCTCGGTGGTGGCGAAGATGAACTTGACGAACTCCGGCGGCTCCTCGACCAGCTTGAGCAGGGCGTTGAAGCCGGCCGACGAGACCATGTGCGCCTCGTCGATGACATAAATCTTGAAGCGGCTGTGGGCCGGCGCGAAGAACGCCTTCTCGCGCAGCTCGCGGGCGTCGTCGACGCCGCCGTGGCTGGCCGCGTCGATCTCGATGACGTCGATCGAGCCGGAGCCGTCGGTGGCCAACGAGCGACAGGAATCACACTGCCCGCAGGGCTCGGGGGTGGGACCCTGCTCGCAGTTGAGCGAGCGGGCCAGGATCCGGGCGCTGGAGGTCTTGCCACAACCCCGGGGACCGGAGAAGAGGTAGGCGTGGTTCAGCCGCCCGCTGCGCAGCGCCTGCGACAACGGCTCGGTGACGTGCTCCTGCCCGATGACCTCGGCGAACGTACGGGGCCGGTACTTGCGGTAAAGGGCCAGTGCCACCCGTACCGCCTCCTCTCGACCGAGCCATTCTGCGCCGGTCAGGCGCGGGTGACCACCCACCACCCCGTGACCTGACCCGCAGGGACGTTACCGGCGCCCGGAGACAAAAAGGCCTCCCGTGCACCCGGCAGAGCTCGCTTATCCTTGCTGCCTTCCGGCCCTGGGGAGGTTCACGAGATACCGCCGCACGGGAGGTGCTGCCAAGCCTACCCGACCCCTCGTCGATCTTCGGGGGGTGGTGGGGTGGCCCACCCGACGGAGACCTGTATCCTGGCTCGCGGAGGATTCGCCTAGAGGCCTAGGGCGCACGCTTGGAAAGCGTGTTGGGTTAACACCCTCACGAGTTCGAATCTCGTATCCTCCGCTCGCTTGAGCAGGACAAACGGAAGGGCCGGCCCCATCAGGGACCGGCCCTCCGTCGTCTCTACGGTCGTTCTCGTCTCAGTTGCCGTCTCACTTGCCCTGTTCCGGCCCGTCTGACTGCCCCCCGCCGGGCTCCCCCGGCCGGCGCGGCGGGTCGCCCCAGAGCAGCCCGCCGAGTTGCTGCGCGATGTCCCGGCGCACCTGGTCCGTCATGTGCTGGTACCGGACGGCCATCGCCGAGTTGGACCAGCCCATGATGCCCATCACGGCGCGGCCGGAGACGCCGAGGACCAGGAGCACGGTGGCGACAGTGTGCCGCGCGTCGTGTAGCCGGCCGTCCCGTACTCCGGCGAGCTTGAGCAGCCGCTTCCATTCGTCGTAATCCGTCCTGATGGATCGCCTCACCGGTTGGCGAGGCAAACACCCACCCTTCATCGCGCCAGAGCTGCGCGGCGGTTTCGCGCTCGGCGTCCTGTTCCTTTCGATGCTGCCGTAGTAGGTCGGCGCAGTCCTGCTCGACTTCGACGGCCCGGTGTGCAGCATCTTCGCCGGCTACCCGGCGCCACAGGTTGCGGCCGAGCTGGTCGATGTGCTGCGGCGGCACGGTGTCGACATGCCGCCGGATCTCGCCAGCGAGCCGGACCCGCTTGAGGTGCTACGCCGCACCGGGGCGACCGGCGATCACGGCGTCACGCGGGCCATAGAGGACGCGCTCTGTGCGTCCGAGCGCCGGGCTGTCGAGACTGCCGAACCTACGCCATACGGCCGAGAAGTCATCGTGGCGGCCAGGCAGACCGGGATGCAGGTGGCAGTGGTCAGCAACAACTCGGCCGGCGCGGTGAGCGCCTACCTGGCGGCGCACCGGCTCGCCGCATACGTGTCTCCGGTAGTTGGCCGCGCGTACGCCGACCCGGACCGCATGAAGCCCAACCCGGAACCGATCCTGCAAGCCGTGCGCGCCATCGGCCAGCCGGCGAGCCGGTGCGTGCTGATCGGCGACTCAAACTCGGACATCGAGGGGGCAAAGGCGTCCGGCGTGCGGGTGATTGGCTACGCGAATCGACCGATCAAGGTCGAGCGGTTTCAGTCTGTCGGGGCGGACGTGGTAATCACGAGCATGGGCGAGATTGCCGGCATCCTGCCAGATGTAGAGTGGTGAGGACGACCAGCGTTCTCCATGGCCAACGATTGAGCCGTACGCTGTGGGCGCTCATATCTTAAAATTTGGCGTCGCAAAGACTGTAATGACTTCGACAGCAACTAGTCGGACTAGCTCGATATCCGCCTCTAGGTGATCCACCTGAGCGTCCGTAGGGAACAGTGGTTCCGTCCCGCTTACTCCGCCTGACACCTTCGAATGCACGATCCTGCATCGTAGATCGTATATGCGCTCGGCGATTTGCTCGGCGAGCGGCCTTTTGTCTAGCGGATTTATCAGGCCGACGTCCTTAATTGGCCCTCGCTTGCTGAAATGGTCCTTATGGCGACCGTCCACACTCTCGAAAGTCGCCAACGCTTTATCCTTGGGTAGTGCAAACGAGAGCAGGGCCTGAAACGACTCCCGCTCAGTTGGCGACGCTTGACGCCCTACCGCGCGAGCCAGCTTCAGCAGCGATGCATCGTTGCCCAGATCAAAACCTGGTGAAAAGATCTCCTGCCTTAGGCGAACAATGGTATTTCGTTCGTCGCTGAACGGCAGGAAAAATTCTATAGACTGATAGTATGAAAGATAGGTGCTCAGGGGGCTCGTTGCCTGCTCGGCCCCGATGAAAAGGGAACTGGCTCGCGTGTCAACAATCTGCGGCGGGAATCGCAGAACCGATTCCCCGTCGCGCTGTCGTGGAAGCCGTCGCCTGCGCTCCGTCAAGCGCTCGTGGAGACGGAGGACCGAGCGACCAGTGGCCGCCATTTCGAAAAACAGCGTCTCTGCAACTTCTTCAGCCCTCTTAATGGCGTTCTCGCGGGAACGACTTTCTGTGAAGCGCAACTTGATTGACGCGGCGCGCCGCAAGTCGGGCGGACGCACGCCGTTTGCGGCCCGGTAGTAGCCGGCGGCCATTGTGGCAGACGGGGTGGAAATCTCTAGACAATCCCCCTTTCCGTTTCCTACATGCAAAACCACGGATATTCGGGCATAACGCCGCCCACGCTCGAAGAGGGGGACATCACGCCGGCCGAGAGCGGTACGGAAGGAGGTCCCATGATCCTCATCTGGGGCTGCCGAGGAGCAGCGAAGGCGAGGGGAACTGTAGGTGCGATCTTCCACTATTGTGCGTATAGCAAAGCGAGCCAAACGCGGCGAGAGCATCAGTTCGACGTAGCGGCCGTCGGACGAGGTTAAGCTCAAACCCCCCTCACTCACCACCCAGTCGGTGTTGAGCTCCTCCACATACAGGGGAACTGCGTAGTCTGGAAGAATGCCCACTCGTTCTTTTTTGCCGTTATGGTGAACTTTGATAATGGAAAACCATCTCGCGCCGTCGTAAGAGCGAAGGCCCAGATCAATACTGCTCGGTTCTGCTTCATGTCCGACGCTTGTGAGGAGTCGCGCGACCCCTGCTTGATCTAGACCGTCTGGCACTTCCGGGGTGTCCGCTGGCTCGGCCACTTCATCATCTTGAAAACCAGGATCCAAAGAAGGGTCGACGTCAAACGCACCATCGTTGGGCGACTCTTTGTCTAACATTCCCACGCACCCTACATGTAACGCCGTCCTGCGGCCGGCTCTTGTTGGTCTCGGTTGTCGTCTCGATCGCCGATGTTCGGCGAGATCACTCGGCACTGCGCATCGAAACTGCGCCAGAGGTGAACCAGCTAGTCAGAGTAAGCGCCAGCATTACCGCACTCTCCGCCTCGCCTTGAGTGACGTGCAGAGGCGAATCGACACCAGGATCAACGTGGCGTGAATATTCATTCGTCCACAGCAGTTGCAGCATCTGCAACAGCACCTTCTTCGGGTCTACCGCCGCGTCTACCGTAAACGCAAATTCCCACTTCTCGGGTTTATCACGAAAGACCGAAATCATTTTCCCGAGCGTTGGGAGCTTATCACTTGGCGTGAGGACAGGTCCGGCTGCCGCCTCTACGGCGCGCACGGCGCAACGATAAGCAGCCGAGGGGTCTCGGTTCATTGAAAAGGCATGACGCCAGGCGTCCGCCAGCAACTCGCCCGATCGTGCCTCCTTGGCAGCAAGGGACTCGGCTGCCAGTTGAACCGTCTCATCGATTCGGTCGGCGAGCCCCGGCCTTCCGGATACCTCAGAAACTCGCCACCGACTAGACGAATCCTTCAGGATCGTTTCGAGTGCAGATATTCTTCCGGAGTTCTTCCGACCATCTAAGCGCGACAGCCGGAAGTCTACTGCCGTCAAGAATGCCAGTTCATCTTGATAGAGAGCTTGACGAAGGGCCTTCAATCCGGCCAGTCGACTCGAATATTCTTTCCCATTTCCGGTCCAGCCGATGCCTACACGGGTTAGCCGCTCAACCTCTCGGATCTTCTCAGCGCTGGGGTCGTAGTAGCCTCCAGTGCTAGAAGACTGCCATACTGAAACCTCCGCAGAAAGCCAGTTCCAGAGCGATTCCCTCAGCCATTCCGGGACCCCATCATGCAGCTTGAAGAATGATTCGCGGCCACCTTCCTGCCTCGCATAGAAGGGTACCCACACTTCCCCGGTCATGTTTGCCTTCTAGAATTCAGGGGACCAAAGAAACCCCGCCCGATGACTTGGCCAGATATCGACAGTCAGGATACCAAGGGGGGCAGGTAGGTAGGGGCCAGTGAGAGCGTACGCAGCTTTAGGTGAGATTGCGGCAAATGCAGGAAGGGCCCAAAATGGCCGAATCGTATCCCTACGAAGCCAAGCGGCAGATCGGAGCGCTGGTCGAAACACTGACGGAGCTATGCAGCCGTCATCCCGAGCAGACTGTGCAAGGCATCGCCTTGCCTGTAATCGATGCGGTCTTGGAGACCGTTCAGAAGGTCCGACCCGACGACCCCGTCGTCCGGGCCGCTCGAGGCGTCATTCGGCCGGAGCAGCTTGCGGCAGGCGAGCCAGTACGCGCGTCGGATGCCCTCGTAGTAGCAAAGCAGCTCAGCGCCGCGATCGGCCCTTACCCTCTTGTAATCGCTTAGTTCATCCCGCTGGCGGCAGCCATGATCTGTTTCAGTTGTCGTCGCATTCAGCCACGTTCAAGATGGTCCAGCCGGGCCATGCCCCCGTACCAGCCAGCGCTGCTGCCCGGCACGGCTGCGGCCAGTCGCGAACGCCGGACGGCAGACTTGGAAAGCGTGTTGGGTTCACACCCTCACGAGTTCGCGAATCTCGTATCCTCCGCCGTTGACGCAAGGGCCGGCCCCGCTCGGGGCCGGCCCTTCGTCGTCTTGTACGGCCGCTGCCAGTTGTCGTCGTCACGTGGGAGGCGACGCGAGATGCGGCATGCTGTGGCCTTCCGGCGGCCGGATACACCCACCTGCCGCACCTGGAGTGGATCTGGCCAGCGTCGCGTCGCGCGGCTGCCGAGCGGCTGTGCGGCGGGCCGGCCCGTAGGGGCGAGCGCTGGTCACCGGCTCGGCGTGTCGCGCGCTACTGTCTTCCCGACGGCGTGACCGAGCGTCACGAGCCTGGCCGGGCTTCGACAGGCGCTCGCGGAGCGCCATTTTGGTCGCGCTCTCCGCGCCTACCACCACCGGCACTTCGGGAGGCAGCCGCTACCGCAGACGACCGTCGCCGCTTGACTCGGTGTCACGCAGGCGCAGCCTGAGCTCTGGCCCCCGGCTCGGGCGAACACGATACGCCGGGGCAGGCTTTGGCCCGCCATGTGACTGCCTGGCGAGCACCCTTGGTCATTCCTCCCGCTTCACCTCAACGGGCTGATCGAGCTGCTGCTGCCGCTTGTTTTGTTCATCTCGAAGCCGCTCAACGTTCGCCGCAAAAAGGGCATAAGCTGCTTTTTCGCCCAGGCCAGCATAGCTGCCAACCCGAAGCTCAACAGCCTCATATTCTCGCTCGATCGCGTCTGCCGTCTGCTGCGAGTTGAAACTCCGCTCGTGATATTTGTAGTAGCCCATAAATCCTGCGGCCAAGCCCACGAGCATGCTAGCTCCGACTGTTACCCACCTCGCGTAACTGTAAGCGACCGATGCTGTAGCAATCGCGGAAGTAACCACGGAGCCAACAATAATTATGCTCTGAAGGCGATTGTGCACCCTGCGGGTATTGCTGGCATCCTCCCGAAACTGGGAAATCAGATCCGGAATGTCGTCCCTATAGCGCTTCTGGGCCGGCAGCGCTGAGTCGGCTTGATCGCCTGAACTCGTGTCCGCCAGGATGCGTCGGCGTACGACGTGGAGTTTCCTGATCCGAATGCGCGTTGCCCTCGTACGCTTGTACTGCCAGTAGGCTAGCACGGGAGAGACAAGAAGCGACGTACCGCATATGACGTATACCAAGACGGAGAGCCGGGTCACCTGATCGATCTTTGAGAGGGCGGCAACCCCGGCGAGGGCCATGAGGGCGAGGTTTCCTGCGGAAATCCAGGCCTTCCCGACCCTTCGCCATATTTCCTGAAGGTGAAGCTTCTCTTCGGCATCGATAATTAGGCTTCGTACGTGGTCGAGATCCCAGCCCTTAGACTCTCCATTAGCTACCTCGGCCCATTGTTCCTCGTTCGTGGTTCCGCTCTTACCGGCCCGAGGCTTTGCTATCCGTGGCCACATGATGTGACGCTATGATCACGGAGCCCGTCGGGCAAGCAGAGAATCGGTCCAGTTATTGACACTTACGATTCGGCTCGTCGCGTTTCAGGCGTGCCAGAACTCACGGCTTACGCTGACCGACCGACGAGGTCGCTGCACCCTCCGCAGGTTCAAGGTCCACGGCAAACGGTCGAGCCGCCCAGGATGTCCAGCGTGCCGAGACGCGCGTGTGAAGCGCGCGGTACACGTCCACCCACCCGCCCGGCTGGTGTACGACCAGGACCGGCACCCCCTCCGGGATGTCCAGAGCGGCCCGTTCCTTTGGTGTCGGCATCCGCGCCGCGATGAGCTGCTCCGGCTCGCCGAGCGCGCCTCCAGCTCCGACGCCCGGCCGCGCACCGCGTGCCGATGCCGTGCCCGACGTCGACCAGGCACTCAGCCCGGAGTGAGGCAATTGCGACCTTGACCGCCGCCTTACCCACCCCGTACTCGCACGCGATCCGCGGCTGCGCCGGTAGCAGCGCGGACTGGGGGTCACTCGTCGGAGACGATACGTCGTCGCAGCTCACCGGCGAGCTGGCGCCATGCGGTGATGCCCGCGTGCGGGCTGATGGCCAACAGCGGGAAGCTATGGACAGGTGGGGTGCCCACCGGCGGACCGGTGGACCTGTCCACCTACTCCGGAGATCGCCGGGCAACAAAAGTCCCCTTGCCCTGATGTGTCTCGATCAACCCGCGCTCCCCAAGGATCCGCAGGGCGAATTTGATCATCGTGTGGCTGATGCCGTACTGCTCGGTCAGCTGGGTGATCGAGGGCAACTGGTCGCCGGGCTTGAGCGTGCCCGCCTGGATCGACGCGGTGATGTCGTCTACGACATGCTCGTACAACGGTTTACGGCGGTGGGTCATGGCGGTGCCACCCTTCGTCAGCACCGCCAGCCTGCCAGTCACGATTACTCACTGTGTCGCCTGTGTTGACTCAGCTTGCTCAGCAATCTATGTTCGCTCTATCGGGGTCCCCCTTCGTCAGCAGCGAGCGAGGCCCCGGCCGGGCGAGGCGGCCCCCCGTCCGTCTCGCCCGGCACCCCGCAGCCGTCCACCGCCGAGGAGGCACACGTCGTGAGTGAGCCCGACACGCCCCACCGCATGGTCGCCGTGCACGGCACCGGCCGTCTGACCGACGGTGAGCGCGTCCCCATCCCGCCCCGCCCGGAGCCGCCGGATCGCCGGCTCCGGGCCACCGTGCTCGTCTGCACGCTCATCGTCCTGGTCCTGATCGCCGCCGGCATCGCCGGGTGGCGGCCATGACGGCGTGGTGGCAACGGGACCTGGAGCAGCACCGGCAGGTCGACGGCCGGTGTCCCGTCTGCGGCACCCGGCGCCGCTGCTGGCCATGGGCCACCGCAAACGCCGCCCGGATCGTCGCCGGAATGAGTCCGTGATCGCGCTGACGGCCGGCACCGTCGTCTACCTCGCCCGTGAGGCGAGCGTCCAGTTCGGCGGCGACCGGGCGCTGCGGCTGCGGATCGCGTCCATCGACACCCGACCTATCAGGGCTGGGTGTGGCTGACCGGCTACGTGTTGAACGGGGCCGGGGACGCGACCGCAAAGCGAGAGGTGTTCGTACGGAAGGCCGGTATCCAGGTCGTCCCGGATCGCCCGGCCTGGTCGCCGACGACGGCGCGTAGGTCGCGGCCTCGACAGTGGGGCGCACCTACTCCAGCGAGCAAAGCCAGCCCGAGGCGGCCAAGCTGCCAACTGCAACGCGGCGTCTGATCGCCGCCAGACCAGGCACCGGTCGGCCGGCCAGGCTGGGTGCCATGAGCAATGTTCTTGACGGCAAGGTGGCGTTGGTGACGGGCGGCAGCCGGGGAATCGGTGCCGCGGTGGCCCTGCGGCTGGCGCGGGAGGGTGCCGACGTGGCGCTGACCTACCAGCAGCGGGAGGACCGGGCGGCGGACCTGGTCGAGCAGATAAAGGCGGTGGGACGCCGGGCGATGGCGCTGCCGGTGGACAGCGCCGACGCGGACGCGCTGAGTGCGGCGGTCGACCAGGTGGCGGCGGAGTTCGGCCGGCTCGACATCCTGGTCAACAACGCGGGGGTGTTCCTGGTGGACCCGGTGGAGGAGTTGGGCTTGGCCGAGTTCGAGCGGACCGTCGCGGTCAACGTCCGGGCGCCGTTCGTAGCGTCCAGGGCTGCGGCGCGGCACATGACGGCCGGCGGACGGATCATCAATGTCGGCAGCAACATGGCCGAGCGCACGGTGTTCCCCGGCTTCTCCCTGTACGCGATGAGCAAGACCGCCCTGGTCGGCCTGACCAAGGGCCTGGGCCGGGAACTGGGGGCGCGCGGGATCACCGTGAATCTGGTGAACCCGGGGCCGACCGACACGGACGCGAACCCGGCGGACGGACCGAACGCGGAGCTGATCTCGGGCCTCACCGCCCTGGGCCGGTACGCCGCGCCGGCCGACATCGCCGCCGCCGTCGCCTTCCTCGCCAGCGACGACAGCGAATACGTCACCGGCGCGACGATCAACGTCGACGGCGGCTTCACCATCTGATCCGCCGTGGCGGCCCATCTCGTCACGGGGTGGGCCGCCCACGCCGTCCCGGGCCGGTCACCGCCACGACATCGACCTCATCGCGCTTGTGCGGCTGGGCGGGCGGGGGTCACGATGACCACACCATTACGACTGACCACCCGTCGTACACATGTTCTATCCACAGCCTGTGGACGGCGAAAGGATCGGATGAGTTACCAGCTCAGCGCGGTCGTCGCCGACGTCGAGCTGCTTCGCGAGCAGACCGCCGACCTGGACCACGCGGTCCTCGCCGCTCTCCGCCAGGACTTCGCGCTGCTGCCGGTCACCCCGCAGCTCGTCACGGAGCTGACCGGCGCGCTGCCCGACTTCGCCATCGGCGAACCGTCCGCCGAGCAGCCCTTCCAGCTCGTCCTCTCGCCGGCCCTGAGGGAGCTGCTGGCCGGCTGGTCGCGGCAGGGGCCGGTGGCGTACCTGGAGGCGGGGTTCGCCGGCGGGTTGGGCCACCAGTCGGCGGTGGTCTGGCTGGGTGGCGCGGTGAGCTGGGGGCCGTGCTTCGACGACCGGTTCGACCGACCCCGCGCCGAGTGGCCGATCAACGCGGCGCTCACCCGGCTCGGCGCCGAGCCGGGGCCCTGGATCGACCCGTTCGCCGAGCTGGGCCTGCACCTGGAGCGCGACACCGCGGGCTGGCTGGCGCACGGCCGCCGCGGCCTCTCCGCCGACTACTGGGACGACCTCGCCGAAGAATGGGAGCAGCACCAGCAACCTCCGCGCCCCGGTCCCGTTGGGGACTGGGGGATTGCATGAGACTGCAACAATTCGGATTTATCGCCGCACTGATGGTGGCTGCCTCGCTCGCCGGCAGCGGCGTCCGTCCACAGGGGCCGGACGGGCCGGCCCGGCCGGTCGGGGCCGCCGAGGTGATCAGCCTGGACGGGCTGCGCAACGCCGAGTTCGGCACCACCGAGCAGGAGCTGACCCGGCGCGGGATCCTGCGTACCGACGTGGCGGCGTGCGGCCCGACACTGACCGGGCACGGCTCCGTCAGCCCGATCTTCGTCGACAACCGCCTGGTCCTGCTCTGGCTGGACGACCCGATGAGCACGCCCGAGGGAATCACCGTCGGCACCCCGGTCGCCGCGGTGCGCGCCGCCTATCCGTCGGCGACCGAGTTGGCGGCTCCACAGCGGACGTACCGGTTCGACGGTCTGCTGGCCCGCGACGGCGACCGCGCGTACCTCTTCCTGCACGACGGCGCGACGGTCCGGAAGATCATCGCCGGGTACGCGGACTGGGCCCAGCGTCTCTTCAACGAGGGCTACGGCCCCTGCTGACCGGTTTGCCGCCGGATACGACGAAGCGCCCGGGTATACCCGGGCGCTTCGTCCGTTGGCGGTGGCGGCGGGATTTGAACCCGCGGAGGGCGTAAACCCTCACACGCTTTCGAGGCGTGCTCCTTAGGCCACTCGGACACACCACCGCCGAGAAGGGTACAGGATCACCGGTCCGGACGCCGAACCGGTATCCCCCGGGCCAACCTGGCAGGATCGTTGGCATGAGTACGCACATCGGCGCTGAGCCGGGAGACATCGCCGAGCGGGTCCTGATGCCGGGTGACCCGCTGCGGGCCAAGTGGATCGCGGAGACCTACCTCGAGGACCCGCGCTGCTACACGACGGTCCGCGGCATGCTGGGCTTCACCGGCCGCTGGAACGGCGTCGAGGTCTCCGTCCAGGGCTCCGGCATGGGCATGCCCTCGGCCTCCATCTACGCCCACGAGCTGATCAACGAGTACGGCGTGAAGACCCTGATCCGGGTCGGCTCCTGCGGCGCCCTCCGCGAGGACCTTCAACTGCGGGACGTGATCGCCGCCATCGGCTCGTCCACCGACTCGAACATGAACCGCATGCGCTTCGACGGGCTGATCGACTACGCCCCGGTCGCCGACTTCGGTCTGCTGCGTACCTCGGTCGAGATCGCCGAGCGGCGCGGCATCACCATGCATGTCGGCCCGATCCTGGCGGCGGACGCCTTCTACACCGACCGCCCCGACCTCTACGACGCCCTCGCCGACTACGGCGTGCTCGCGGTGGAGATGGAGTCGGCGGCCCTCTACACGATCGCGGCCCGGTTCAAGGCTCGCGCGCTGACCATCCTGACGGTCAGCGACCACATCAAGACCGGTGAGAAGACCACCGCCGCCGAGCGGGAGCAGACCTTCAGCCAGATGGTCGAGGTGGCCCTCGACACTGCCATCGCCTGACCCGTCCGCAGCCCTCGCCGCCCCGCCACCGTCGCCGGTGGCGGGGCGGCTGCGTTCCAGGTCACAAAAATAAATACGACCGGTCGTGCTTTTTGGTTTACGCTCCCCGCATGACCTCCGACGGCCGCCTCGCGCGCGGTGAGCGCACCCGCGCGGCGACGCTGGACGCCGCCGTGGCCCTGGCCACCGAGGCCGGCCTGCACGGGCTCTCCCTCGCGCAGCTCGCCGACGCCCTCGGGGTGAGCAAGTCCGGCCTCTTCGCGCACTGGCGGTCCAAGGAGGCCCTCCAGCTCGCCACCGTCGATCGGGCGGTGGCCCAGTGGCAGGAGCAGGTCATCGAGCCGGCCCTGCGCGCCCCGCGGGGGGTACGGCGGCTGTGGGCCGTGCACGAGGCCCGGATCGACTTCTACGCCGCCCGGGTGCTCCCCGGCGGCTGCTTCTTCGCGAACACCGAATTCGAGTACAACGCCCGCCCCGGCCCGGTCCGGGACCGGCTCGCCGGGGCGTTCAACCAGTGGACCGCCTTCCTCGAACGCCTCGTCCAGCAGGCGGCCGATCTCGGCGAACTTCCCGCCGACCTGGACGCCCCGCAGTTGGCGTACGAGATCGACGCGCTCGGGATCAGCGCCGTGATGCGCTCCCGGCTGCTCGACCCGGACGCCGCCTACCGGCACGCCCGCCAGGGCCTGCTGAACCGCCTACGGGCGCTCTGCCCCGATCCGACCCTGCTACCGGAAGGTCCGTCATGACCCACGCCACCGTCGACCGCCCCGCCGTCGAGTTCGGCCACGTCGAGCACGTACCGGTGCATTTCGACGACCTCGACGCCATGGGCATCCTGCACAACGCGCGGTACGCGGTGCTGCTGGAGCGGGCCCTGACGCCGTACTGGGCCGCGCGCGGCATCGCCTTCCAGGGCGGGCGGCAGACCGCCCCGGACGTGTTCCACGCGGTACGCGAGTTCAACATCACCTATCACGTCCCGATCCGCGGGACCGGGTCGGTGGCCGTGCACTTCTGGCTCGACCACTTCGGCACCAGCAGCGCCCGGTACGCCTATGAGTTCCGTTCGGCCGACGGCGCCACCCTGCACGCCGACGGCACCCGCTCGATCGTCCGGCTGGACCCGGCGACCATGCGCCCCACCGCCTGGACCGACGCGGCCCGGGCCGTCGCCGCGACCCTGCTGCGTCCGTAACCGGGACGGGACGTGTTAAGAGGGGGCCCCTCCTTACCTAAAAAAGGCGCGGAGGAGGGCGGCGCTCTCCGTTTCGAGGACACCGCCGTAGACCTCGGGGCGGTGGGTGAGGCGACGGTCGCGCAGGACGTCCCAGAGTGAGCCCACCGCGCCCGTCTTCGGTTCCCACGCGCCGAAGACCACCGTGGAGATCCGGGCCAACGCGATCGCGCCCGCGCACATCGTGCACGGCTCCAGCGTCACCACCAGGGTGCAACCCGCCAGCCGCCAGTGCCCCAGCCGCTCGGCGGCCCGGCGCAGCGCCAGCACCTCGGCGTGGGCGGTCGGATCGCCGGTCAGCTCACGTTCATTGCGCCCGACGGCCAGCTCGGCGCCGTCCGGGCCGTAGACGACCGCACCGACCGGGACGTCCTCGACCGTGCTTTCCCCGTCCGCCGCCGGGCCGCTGTCCGGGCCGGTCACCGCGACCTCCAGGGCCCGGCGCATCCACAGCTCGTGCCGCTGCCGGCGGCCCACGCCGCTTGGATCGGCCAGCCCCTCGTCCGCGCCGGGGCCGACCCGGCCGACCGCGCCCGGGGTCGGCTGCCCGGGGCGTACGGTCTCCAGCGCCGGATCGGTGGCGTCGGCCGGCTCCCCTCCGCCGGTCGGCACCGCTCCGAACGGTTCAAACCTCACGCAGCTCCTCGACCTCGTCCACGCAGCCGAGCACCTGGCAGATCTCGACGGTGACGTCGGCCGGCATCATCCCCTCGTGGCCGCAGAGAGCCAGCAGCTTCTGCGCCGAGATGCCCAGGTCCGCGAGGAGGTCCGCATCGCCCACCGGGTCGGCCTCCGGATCCGCCGCCGGCTGCTCGGTCTCGTCGTCGCCACCGGCGGCCGCCCGCGGCTCGTCGGTGTCCTCCAGGCTGGTGACCGAGGTCTTCAGGTCACCGATCAGCAGGGCACCCAGCTTCGACTCGTCCGCGTACGCCGAGTCGGAGCCGAAGATCCGCAGATCCTCCCCCTCGTCGAGGCGCAGGATCACCAGATAGGTGTCGTCGGCCTCGACGAACAGCAGGGACAGGTCGGCGTCCGGCTCGACGTCACGCAACCGGTCGGCGACCTCCTCGATGTCGGTGACGCCCCGCAGGCTCACCTCGTCGGCGGTCCAGCCGCCCTCGACGCGCGCCACGGCAGCAGCGAAGTACGACACGGTCCCCCCAAATTGGCCTCGGCAGCACGCCGACTCACGCGTGCACGTTAACCGGTCGGGTCGGCAGGCGACCGGTCAACGCCCCGAAGGCCGGGCCGTTCCTGGAGAAAGTCGGTCAGCCGGCGATGCGCCGGCGGGTGGCGATGAGCTGACGCAGCCGCTCGGTGCGGGCCCGCTGCGGCCGCTCGCGCTGGCGTACGGCGCGGGCACCGGCCAACTCGGCGAGGAGTTGCAGGCGGCGGCGGCTCCGCTCGGGGTCGAGCCGCGGCGGAATGGTCCAGGCCATACCGCGAGCGTGGCCCGTCACCGCGCGTACGTCAAGACGGCCTTCGCTGCGCAGCAACCCGTGCACGCGGGGTCACCAGAGTGGCCAGACCCCGGTCTGCGCCCAGCGGAGCGTGACGAGGGCGGCGGCGATGCTCCAGCCGCCGGCGGTGACGATCGCGACGCCGGTGGCCACCCCCCGGTCGCCGTACCGGATCAGCACTCCGGCGGCCAGCCAGGCCAGCCCGCCGGCGACCAGCGTCCACCACGCGTAGCTGGGCACATCGTGGCCGAGCAGGCCGAACAGCAGCAGCCAGGCGAAGGCGACCACGGCACCGGACGCGACACCACCGCCGGTGACCGGGTGCGGCTCGCGCCACGTCGGCCGCATCGGCGCCCCGGCCGGGAAGAGCCCCGACGGGGTACGCGACAGCGGGCGGCCCGCGCCCGGACCGGACTCGCCGGGTTTGGCGTACCACCCGTTCATCGCCCCTGCTCCCTTCACGGACGGTGGACGTACCGAGATCACGCAGAGCTACCGTCCGCGAATTCCGGACGGACGCGGACCGGTCTCGGCGTTCGTGCCCACGGTAGTGGTCTGCCAGGATGACTGGATGCGCTCCCGATCGACCGTACGCCGCCCGCGTGCGGCGTACCCGGTCCTGCTGCTCCTGCCGGCCCTGGTCGCCGGGTGCGCCACCGCCGACCGGCCCTCAACCGCCGGGGGCAACACATGGCAGGGTCCGAGCGCCGCGGCCACCGCCGAGCAGCCCGCCGGGGCGGCCGCCGCCGGGTCGGAATCCGCGACCCCCGTGCCGTCGCCGACCGGTATGCCGCCGCGGCACGTCTTCCCGGTACGCGCCGACAAGGTTGCCTACCGCCCCACGCACGGGGCGTACCCGGCCACGGACATCTTCGCCGACTGCGGCGCCCCGGTCATCGCGGTCACCGACGGCCAGATCCTCGAAGTGAGCCGGGTCGACCGGTTCGACAAGCGCGGCCCGCTCGGGCCGTTCAACGGGGGTCTGGCGGTCTCTCTGCTCGGCGACGACGGGGTCCGCTACTACGGGTCGCACCTGAGCGCCGTCGCCGCCGGCATCGACCCGGGCGTACGCGTGCACGCCGGCGAGTCGCTCGGCAAGGTCGGGCGCACCGGCAACGCCAACAACGTGTGCCATCTGCATTTCGGCATCTCTCCGGAGTGCCAGGGCCACGACGACTGGTGGATCCGCCGGGGCGTGATCTGGCCGGCCCCCTACCTGGATTCGTGGCAGAAGCGGGGCAACCGCGAACCGGCCGCCCCGGTGGCCGCCTGGCAGCGCAAACATGGCTGCCCCAAGACCCCGGCCAAGGCCGACGGCACCGGCTGACCGGCGTCCATTCCCGACACCCGGCGCGACGCCGGGCGACCGGCGGCCCGGGCGCGTAGGTTGCAGGGCATGACTGCCCGGGACCCCATCGCCGACCTGCGTCGGATCGCGTTCCTGTTGGAGAAGGCGAACGAGGCCACCTACCGGGTCCGGGCGTTCCGGTCGGCGGCCAACACGCTCGCCGCGCTGCCCTCCGGGGAGGTGGCCGAACGGGCGCGTACCGGCAGGTTGACCGAGGTGACCGGGGTCGGCGACGTCACCGCCCGCTGCGTGGTCGAGTCGCTGGCCGGCGAGGAACCGGTCTACCTGCGGCGGCTGGTCGCCACCGAGGGCACCGACCTGGACGCCGCCGCCGCGGCCCTGCGGGACGCGCTACGCGGTGACTGCCACACCCACTCCGACTGGTCGGACGGCGGCTCACCGATCGAGGAGATGGCCCTGGCGGCGGTCGAACTGGGGCACGAGTATCTGGTGCTGACCGACCACTCGCCCCGGCTGAAGGTGGCCCGGGGGCTGACCGCGGAGCGGCTGCGCCGGCAGCTCGACCACGTGGCCGCGGTGAACGACGCGCTGCCGAAGGGCTTCCGCATCCTCACCGGCATCGAGGTGGACATTCTCGCCGACGGCTCACTGGACCAGGACGAGGAGCTGCTCGCCCGCCTCGACGTGGTGGTCGGCTCGGTGCACAGCGGCCTGAACGACGAGCGATCGAAGATGACCCGGCGGATGCTCACCGCCATCGCCAACCCGCACCTGGACATCCTCGGCCACTGCACCGGCCGGATGGTGTCGTCCCGACCGGCCGGGGTGACGGGGCCGGGCGACCGGGGGCACCGGGCGCGTACCCGCGCCGAGAGCGACTTCGACGCGGACGCGGTCTTCGCGGCCTGCGCGGACCACGGCGTGGCGGTCGAGATCAACTCACGCCCGGAGCGGCAGGATCCGCCGAAGCGGCTGATCCGTCGTGCCCTGGAGGCCGGCTGCCGGTTCGCCATCAACACCGACGCGCACGCCCCCGGCCAGCTGGACTGGCAGCGTTTCGGCTGCGAACGCGCGGCGCTCTGCGGCGTGCCGGCGAACCGGGTGGTCAACACCTGGAAGGCTGAGCGGCTGGTGAAGTGGGTTCGCACCCGCAGCTGACCCGTCACCGGCTCGCCGGCCGGGCGGGCCGGCTCACCCCCGGGCGACCGGCGCCACCTCGGCGACCGGCGCCCCGACCGGCACGGCGGGAGCGCCGGGCACCGGACGCGGCCGACGCCGGCCGAGCATCCCCTGCGCGACCGCCACGCCGAGCAGCACGATCAGCGCGCCCACCGGCTGGTGCCAGTTCATCCGCTCGCCGAGCACCATCGCGCCGACCAGCACCGCGAAGACCGGGATCAGGTACGTGACGGTGGACGCCGTGCTCGCCCCGGCCACCCGGATGTTGCGCAGGTTGATCACGAAGGCCAGCCCGGTGCCGAGCGCGCCGAGCGCCAGCACGCTGCCGACCACCCGCGCGGAGAGGTTGCTCGGCACCGGCGGCACCCCGGCCACCAGCGGCGCGACCACCGCGAGCTGCGCCGTCGCGACCAGCAGCTGCGCCGCCGACAGTGACAGACCGCTGTGTGCGCTGCCCGCGATGAACTTCTTCTGGTACGGAATGGCCACGCCGTAGCAGGCCGCCGCTCCGAGGCACATCAGCTGGCCGGTGAAGTGCGACCCGCCGACGCCCTCCCAGACGCCAAGCACCACCAGTACGCCGGCGAAACCCAGCCCCAGCCCGATCGCCCGCCGCACGGTCAGCCGCTCGGTGCGGAACACCAGCACCGCCAGCGGCAGCACGATCAGCGGCGTGGTGGCGTTCCAGATGCCGGCGAGCATCGACTCCACCCGCTGCTCGCCGAAGCCGAAGAGGGTGAACGGCAGGGCGACGCCGAAGGCGGCGACCACCAACAGGTGCGCCCAGATCCGGGGCTCGCGGGGCAGCCGGTCACGCAGCACGGCCAGCACCACCAGCAGGGTCGCCGCGCCGGTGGCGACCCGGTAGAGGGTGAGGTGCAGCGGGTGCAGCTCGGCCACCCCGACCTTGATGAAGAGGAAGCTGGAACCCCAGATCACGCCGAGCGCGAGGAAGCCGGGCAGCCAGCTGCGCAGCGCCGCCCGGTCAGGAGTCAAATCGGCTGTCACTCCTGACACTTTGCCGCAGGGGTACGACGAAGTCCCGCGAAAATCAGACGCCGTGTCGTGCGCCACAACAACCGGCTTGCGCTTGGAAGCGTTGACCAGCCGAGGGCGGCTGGGCTGGACGACCACCGTCCCGGTGGGTGTGAAGGTCAATGACCGGATCATGCGGATGGCCCAGGAGCAGGCGGGGCGTGTCCTGCGGTCGGTGAAGTGGCGTGCCGACCTGACCGCCGGGATCCTGGCCACCTGGCCCGCCGACCCGGGCAAGCGCACCCGGCAGGAGTGGGATCAGGTTCGCGGGTCGGTCCCGGGCGGGCCGGGTTTGCCGTCGAGTGTGATCAAGGGCCGTACCCGGCAGGCCGCCACGTTCCTCACCACCCACGGCCGTCTGCCGGTGGATGTGTTCGAGGTGGAAGGCGTGCCGAGGGTTACGCGGATGTTGTTGTTGGCCGCGTGTGACCGGCAGCAGGCCACCATCGAACGCAGCGACACCGACCCGGGCAAGGCGCTGCTACGCCTACAGTTGCCTACCCGGGCGGATCCGCGTTCGTATCGGGACTGGACGTGGGTCGCCTGCCCGATCGCGCTGCCGCCCACGGTTCCCGTCTCGGCGGTGCTGCACCTGCCCACCCTCCGCGTGGTCGGCGGCCAGTTCCGCGCCGCCGGCATCCTCGCCAAGCAGCACCGCCTACGCCGACAGAGTGAACGGCTGCACACCAAAGCCGACCACTACCAGCAGTTGATCCCCCGCGCCCAGGCGACGCAGGGCACCCTCCCCCACCCGACCCCCAGGTCAGGCGGGCAAGCGTCCGGAGGGACACGCACCAACGGACCGGACCCGACTGCCCCGCGCAGCCCACCGGCACCAGAACGTGACCACGACCAGCACACCCACCACCAGCCACCAACCCAAAGGGGCAGCGCTCGGCGCAGGATTCCACCTCCACGCCCACGCCACCCCGCCCAGGTGGGAAACGATCCCGGAAACTCACTCCAACACAGGATCGCTTAGCTGATCAGAGACGCTGGTCATGACCCTCGCCAAGCTACGGCGAAGCCAAGTTAATACGCCTCCTCGGACCTGCAGCGGAGGCCGCCGGCCTCTACCTTTTCGGCCCGGTCAACCTGACCTTCGCTCCTCAGCGCTGGATCCGGCCCGACGTCACGGTGCTTCAGCCCCGCCGCTGCGCCGAGGGCAGGGTGCCCTACTTCATGCGGGTGGAGGTGGTCCGCCGGTTGCGGCACGTGGCCGTGGAGTTCTTCACGCTCGCGGGCGGCTCGTACACGAGCACGGCCCGAGCGGCCAGCGGCGAGTTGCTGAAGGTCGACCTGCCGTTCCCGATCGAGTTCGATCCGGCGGTACTACTGCCCTGAACACGGCAAACACGGTCGACAGCGGCCCGACCTGGTCACGTAGGGTCGCAGCGTGGGACGAATCGATGACCTCGCCAACCAGTACGTGGCCGACTGGGCTCGGCTGAACCCGACCGGCGCCACCTACGTCGGAGTCGCCGGCTACGACGACCAGCTCGACGACCTTTCCCCAGACGGATACGCGGGCCGCGCCGACCTGGTCCGCCGCGCACTGGCCGACCTCGACGCGACCGAGCCGGGCTCGGCGGCCGAGCGGACCGCCAAGGAGGCGATGCAGGAGCGCCTCGGCCTGGAACTCGCCCGGCACGAAGCCGGCGAGACCACCAGCGAGGTCAACGTGATCGCCAGCGGGCTGCACGACATCCGCATGGTCTTCGACCTCATGCCGACCGAGGGCGACGACGCCAGGGCCAACATCGCCGCCCGGCTCAACCGCTTCGCCGGCGCGCTGGAGGGCTACAAGCGCACGCTGCGCGAGTCGGCCGCGGCTGGAAAGATCAGCTCTCAGGTGCAGCTGGTCGAGGTCGCCAAGCAGTGCGACATCTGGACCGACCCGAACGGCGACAACTTCTTCCATGGCCTGGCCGACCGGCTCGGGGTCGACGGCGCACTCGGCGCCGAGCTGCGCAAGGGTGCCGCCGCCGCCACCGCGGCCACCGCCGAGTTCGGGCAGTTCCTCCGCAAGGAGCTGGCCCCGCAGGGCCGGCAGAAGCAGGCCGCCGGGCGGGAGCGGTACGAGCTGGCGTCGCAGTACTTCCTCGGCGCCAAGGTCGACCTCGACGAAACGTACGCCTGGGGTTTCGCGGAGCTGGCCCGCCTGGAGGGCGAGATGCGCACCGTTGCGGGGCGCATCGCGGGTTCAGGTGCCACTGTCGATGATGCCGTACGGGCGCTGGACGCCGACCCGGCCCGGACCATCAAGGGCAAGGAAGCCTTCCGGGACTGGATGCAGGCGCTCGCCGACAAGGCGATCAGCGAGCTGCACGGCACCCATTTCGACATCCCGGAGCAGGTCCGCCGGATCGAGTGCTGCCTCGCCCCGACCAGCGACGGCGCTATCTACTACACCGGCCCGAGCGAGGATTTCTCTCGACCGGGCCGGATGTGGTGGGCGGTGCCGCAGGGCGTCACCGACTTCTCCACCTGGCGCGAGGTGACCACGGTCTACCACGAGGGCGTGCCGGGCCACCACCTGCAGGTCGCCCAGACCGCCGTCCGCGCCGACCTGCTCAACCGCTGGCAGCGGCTGCTCTGCTGGGTCTCCGGCCACGGTGAGGGCTGGGCGCTCTATTCCGAGCGGCTGATGGACGACCTGGGCTACCTGGACGACCCGGGCGACAAGCTCGGCATGCTCGACGGGCAGGCGTTCCGCGCGGCCCGGGTGATCGTCGACATCGGCATGCACCTGGAGCTGGAGATCCCCCGGGACAACCCATTCGGCTTCCACCCGGGCGAACGCTGGACGCCGGAGCTGGGCTGGGAGTTCATGCGGGCGCACTGCCGGGTGCCGGACGAGAACCTGCGCTTCGAGCTCAACCGCTACCTGGGCTGGCCGGGGCAGGCTCCGTCGTACAAGGTGGGCGAGCGGATCTGGCTGCAGGCCCGGGATGACGCGAAGGCCCGCAAGGGCGCCGACTTCGACCTCAAGGAGTTCCACCGGCAGGCGCTCGACCTGGGCGCGCTGGGGCTCGACCCGCTGCGCCGGGCGCTGGCCCGGCTGTAGCGACGACGAACGGCCGGGAGTCGGAGGGGTGAGACGCCTCACCCCCGGGTGGCGGTGTCCGGGGGAGAAGTCGCAAAGTAACTATTTGAGCCGCCCGGCCGGGGGGGCGATA
>NZ_JBEYIX010000068.1:0-24314 GCF_040636055.1 Micromonospora sp. NPDC006766
GTTCGACCGCCCGGGTGGGTGGTCGAGGCAAGAGGGAACCCGGTGCGAGTCCGGGACTGCCCCGCAGCGGTCGGCCCGCCGCGCCGGGGTCTGCCCCGGCGCGGCCAGCAGCGCGAGATGGAGGTGGGCCTCGGTGGGGCGCCGCGCGGCGAGGGCCCGGTCGAGGCGGTCGAACCGATCCTGATGATCACCGCACGCCTCGGCGAGCCGGTCGGAGTACCGGGCCGGGGGCGGGATCGGTCGGTAACGGTGGAACCAGACGGCCACCGCCGAGCCATCCTGGAGCAGGAACGCGTCGCCGAAGAGCAGCGCGTGTTCGGTCCAGATGCGGGCCACGGCGGCGAGCACGGACGGTCGATGCCGCTCGTCGGGAACGAGCCAGGCACCGAGGGCGGTGGGATGGAGGGCATCGGTGACGAGATCGGCGATCCAGCCGACGTCGCGCCACCGGGCCCGGACAACGGGCATGCTCACGCTCATTGGGCAACTCCGGGTCACCATCGTGATGGGTTACGTCAGAAACGCCGCCGGCGTGGGTCGTGCGGCCGGCGTGGGCCACCAGGGGCCGTCAGGCTGACGGGGAAGTACGCGCGGCAACCGGTGCCGTCCCGACGGACGGCACCGGCCGGCCCGGCGGTCAGGCGGGCCGGGTGCCCGGGCGGGGCGAGCGGGAGCGCAGGGCCGCGCCGTCGGACGGGTGGCAGCGGTGCCCCGACAGGACGGGCGACACCCAGGCGACGGCGGAAGCGTCGCCGAGGTGACCGTACGTGCCACCGGGCGGGCCGACCGCACTGCCGGGGGCGGGGTTGATCGGCACGGAATCGGCGTCCGACCGGAGCGGGAGCGGCCCGCCCGGCCCGGTCGGGTGCGACGCGGACCAGGCCGACCCGGTGGATCGGGTGACGGCTGACCTGCCCGGGGCGGACTCGGCGCGCTCCGGAACCGCCGCGGCCGGGCCGGCGGTGGTCGACGGGACGCTGGTGGGCGGCGACGAGCCGGTGGTCGGGGCCGACGGGGCGGTGGTCGGGGCCGACGGGGCGGTGGTCGGGGCCGACGGGGCGGTGATCGGCGCCGACGGGCTGGTGATCGGCGGTGGGATCTGGTCGACCGGACGGGCCTCCGGATCGGCGGCCGGGGGCGGTTGGGCGGTGACCTGGTCGGCGGGCGCGCCCAGCAGGTCGGTCACCGGCTTGAGCGGTTGCAACACCGGGTCGAGCGGCTGGAGCACCGGCTGCAACTCCCGCACCACCGGCGACAGGACCGGGTTGAGCGGTTCGGTGACCGGCTGGAGAAGGCCGGCGACGGGGGTGAGGACTCCGTCCCGGACCGGTTCGGTGACCGGCTGGAGAAGGCCGGCGATCGGGGCGAGCACTCCGGCCCGGACCGGCTCGGTGGCCGGACGGTCGGTGGCGTAGGCGGCGTCGGGGGTGGCGACCTCGTGGCCGGCCCAGGCCGCAAGCACCCCGCCGAGCAGAAGACCAAGGCGCAGCACCCCCCGGATCAGCCGCCCGCCCCGTCGTGTCACTCCGGCACCCCTCCAACCGGCGGACATCGCCGCCGATCAACGCTCGTACTGTACCGAAGGCAGCCGCTCGAACACAGCAAGTCGCTGATCGAAATCAGACCTGTCGGCCGCTGCCCCGACCCGCCGTGCTGACCGGGGCCGCCCCGACCCGCGCCCGGCAGAATGCCCGGCATGGACGACGACGTACGCGGGTACCTGACCGAGCTGGTCGACCGGGCCCGCGTGGTGCTCGGCGGCGACCTGGTCGGGGCGTACGCGGCCGGGTCGGTGGGGCTGGGCGCGTACCAGCCGGGGCGCAGCGACGTGGACGTGGCGCTGGTGGTGGCCCGGCCGATCGGTGGGCCGGCAAAGCGGGCGCTGGTGGACCGGCTGCGCCACGAGGCGCTGCCCTGCCCGGCGCGCGGCCTGGAACTGGTCGCCTACCGGCGGGAGGTGGCCGTCTCCGGCACCCCCGAACCGGGCTTCGAGGTCGAGCTCAACACCGGAGCGACCTTGCCGTTCCGCGCCACCTACGACCCGGCCGACCGGCCGGCCGCCGACGGGCGGTTCTGGTACGCCCTCGACCGCAGCATTCTGCGCCAGTCCGGGCTGGCCCTGCTCGGTCCGCCCGCCGCGGAGGTCTTCGCCGACCCCGCCCCGGACGACCTGCGCCGGCTGCTGGTCGCGGCGCTGACCTGGTGGCTGGCGCTGCCCACACCGGACGGCCCGGCCCCCGGCGCGGAGGACGCCGTGCTGGGCGCCTGCCGCGCCCTGGTCCGCCACCGCGACGGGCTCTGGCTGGCCAAGGTGGACGCCGGGCGGCGGCTCGCCGCGCGTGGCGAGGACGCCGACCTGATCCGGCGGGCGATCACGGCCCGCCGGAGCGGCCCGCCCCCCAGCGGCGCGGAGGCGCGGGCCTTCCAGCGCCGGGTGCTCGACGAGATCGCACCTCCGTCCCCTGGTTAGGGTGTGGCGGGGGAGGTGGCCTATGCGGTCGCAGACGAGCGGGGGCGGGTCGGCCGGGCTGGCGGCGGCGGTCCCGGGCGGCGTGTCGACCCGGGCCGCCGACCGGCTGCGGCTGGCCCACGACGCCTCCCACTATCTGCTGCACCCCGCCGCCGTGGTCACCCCGTCCGACGCGCAGCAGGTCGCCGCGCTGCTGCGGCACAGCCGCCGCACCGGCACCCCGCTGACCTTCCGCTCCGGCGGCACCAGCCTCAGCGGGCAGGCGGTCACCGACCAGCTGCTGGTCGACACCCGCCGGCACTTCCGCGAGCTGACGGTCCTCGACGAGGGCCGCCGGGTGCGAGTGCAGCCGGGGGTGGTGCTGCGGCAGGTGAACAACCGGCTCGCCCCGTACGGCCGGCGGCTCGGCCCGGACCCGGCCAGCGAGTCCGCCTGCACCATCGGCGGCGTGGTGGCCAACAACTCCAGCGGCATGACCTGCGGCACCGAGTTCAACACCTACCGCACGCTGGAGTCGCTGCTGCTGGTGCTGCCCAGCGGCACGGTGCTGGACACCGGCGCCCCGGACGCCGACGAGCGGCTGCGGGCCGCCGAGCCGCGGCTGCACGCCGGCCTGCTGCGGCTGCGCGACCGGGTGCGCGGCAACCCCGACTCGGTGCGCCGGATCCGCGCCCAGTACGCCATGAAGAACACCATGGGGTACGGGGTGAACGCGTTCCTCGACCACGACACCCCCGCCGACCTGCTGACCCGCCTCGTGGTGGGCAGCGAGGGCACCCTCGCCTTCGTGGCGGCGGCGACCTTCCGCACCGTACCCGTGCACCGGCACGCCGCGACCGGCCTGCTGGTCTTCGACACCCTGGCCGCGGCGATGTCGGCCATGCCGGCCCTCGTGGCTGCCGGTCCGGCGGCGATCGAGCTGCTCGACGCCGCCGCGCTGCGGGTCGCCCAGTCCGACCCGAAGGCGGACGCCGCGCTGCGCGGCCTCGCGGTGCGCGAGCACGCCGCGCTGCTGATCGAGTGGCAGGAGTCCGACCCGGATGTGCTTGCCGCCCGGGTGGCCGAGGCCCGGTCCGTCCTGGCCGAGCTGCCGCTGACCGCCCCCGCGCGGCTCAGCGGCGAGCCGGCGGCCCGCGCCGCCCTCTGGCACATCCGCAAAGGCCTGTACGCGGCCGTCGCCGGCGCCCGTCCGTCGGGCACCACCGCACTGCTGGAGGACGTCGCCGTCCCGGTGGAAGCGCTCGCCGACACCTGCGCCGCGCTCGCCGACCTGTTCGACCGGCACCGGTACGAGCAGAGCGTGATCTTCGGCCACGCCAAGGACGGCAACCTGCACTTCATGCTCAACGAGCGGTTCACCGGCGGCGAGGCTCCGGCGCGCTACGCCGAGTTCACCGAGGAGCTGGTCGACCTGGTGCTCGGCCACGGTGGCACGCTCAAGGCCGAGCACGGCACCGGCCGGGTGATGGCCCCCTACGTGCGCCGCCAGTTCGGCGACGAGCTGTACGCGGTGATGGGCGAGCTGAAGACGCTCTGCGACCCCGACGGGGTGCTCAACCCGGGGGTGCTGCTCAGCGACGACCCCTCTGGGCACCTGCGAAACCTGAAAACTGTGCCCACGGTCGAGCCCGAGGTGGACCGCTGTGTCGAGTGTGGCTACTGCGAGCCGGTCTGCCCCAGCCGCGACCTGACCACCACGCCCCGGCAGCGGATCGTGTTGCGCCGGGAGATCGCCGCCGCCCGCGCCGCCGGGGACCTGTCGCTGGCCGGCGAGCTGGCGGACGCGTACGACTACGACGCGGTGGACACCTGCGCGGTGGACGGCATGTGCGCCACCGCCTGCCCCGTGCTGATCAACACGGGTGATCTGGTGAAGCGGTTGCGTACCGAGCGCAACGGTGGTGTCGCGCAGGCCGGCTGGCGCGCGGCGGCCAACCGGTGGGGCGCGGTCACCCGAGGCATGGCGCGCGGCCTGGACCTGGCCGGGGCGCTGCCGCCCGCGCTGCCCGAGGCGGCCACCCGGGCGGCCCGGGCGGTGCTGGGCGCGGAACGGGTGCCGCAGTGGCGGCGGGACCTGCCCCGAGGCGGCGAGGCGCGCCGACCCCGCCCGGTGGACGACCCGGACGCGGTCTTCGTGCCGTCCTGCCTGGGCACGCTGTTCGCGCCGGCGCAGGGCGGTTCGGGCGTCGCCGCCGCGCTGCTCACCCTCGCCGAGCGGGCCGGGATACGCCTGCTCGTGCCCGACGGGGTGGCGAACATGTGCTGCGGCACCCCCTGGTCGTCGAAGGGCCTGACCTCCGGCTACCAGCGGATGCGCGACCGGGTGCCGGCGGCGCTGCGGGCGGCCAGCCGGGACGGCGCGCTGCCCGTGGTCAGCGACGCCGCTTCCTGCACCGAGGGCTTCGCCCGGCTGGTCGCCGACGCCGGTGCGCTGCGGGTGGTCGACGCCGTCGCGTACGCGGCCACCGAGCTGCTGCCCCGGCTCACCGTCAAGCGCCGGTTGGGTTCGCTCGCCCTGCACCCGACCTGCTCGTCCACCCGGTTGGGGCTGGACGAGGCGCTGCTGGCCGTGGCCCGGGCGGTCGCCGACGAGGTGGTGGTGCCCGACGGCTGGCAGTGCTGCGGCTTCGCCGGTGACCGGGGGCTGCTGCATCCCGAGCTGACGGCGTCGGCCACCCGTGCCGAGGCCGCCGCCGTGGCACAACAGCCCTTCGACGGGTACGCCTCGGTGAACCGCACCTGCGAGATCGGGCTGGCCCGGGCGACCGGCCAGCCGTACCGCCACCTGCTGGAACTGCTCGCCGATGCCACCGCCTGAACAGGCCGCGGGTGACCGGTGACGGGTGAGCTGCGGGAGTTGGCGGATCTGGCCTCGGCTCGGGCCCAGCTGGACGAGCGGGAACTCACCCTCATCGAGCGGGCCCGTCAGCAGGGCGTCACCTGGGCGGAGATCGCCACCGCCCTCGGCCTGGCCAGCCGGCAGGCCGCGGAGCAGCGCCGGCAACGCCTCGTCGCCGCCGCCCGGTCCCGGCGCCTCGTCGCCGACCGCGGCTGTGCGCCACCCCTGGCCGACCTCCGGCTGGCCGTGACCGAGCTGCACCGGTGGATCCTCGACGACCGGAACTGGGCGTCCCGGTTCCCGCGCGCCCCGCTGGTCCGCGGCACGCTTGCCGCCGCGCTCCTGGCCCCGGCCGGTTCGCTGCACGACCTGGCCACCCACGCCGCAGCCGACCTGGCAGACGTCGACCCGGCCCGCCTGCCCCCGGCCGTGCGGGTTGCCGCCGCCGCCCTTCAACAGGCTATGTCAACGGTGCGTTGACATAGACGACGCACCTTGCCGTGGGTTGGCTCAAGTTTGAGCATGGGTGTTCACCACTCACCGGGGGAGCCCATGCGACGAAACGCGGCCCTGTTCGTGGCCATCTCTCTGCTGTCCGGCTTCGGCAGCACGACCATGTCCCTGGTCACCGGCATCTGGCTGCTGGACCTGACCGGGTCCGCCGGCCTCGCGGCCCTGGCCGGCCTCTGCGTCTTCGCGCCGCAACTGGCCGGCCCCTGGCTGGGCGGCCTCCTCGACCGGCTACCCCGGCTGGCCGTCGTCGTCACGGTGAACCTGCTGCTCGCCGCCACACTGCTCGGCCTGCTCGCCGTACGGGCGGCCGGCGACGCGTGGATCCTCTTCGCGGTCTCCCTCGCCTACGGCGTCAGCTACGTCCTCATCGAGGCCGGCGAGTCGGCGCTGCTGCCCCGAGCGCTGGACCCGGACCGTCTCGCCGACGTCAACGGCTGGCGGGGCAGCGCCCAGGAGGGCACGAAGCTCCTCGCCCCGCTGGCCGGCGCGGGCCTGTACGCCTGGCACGGCGGGCACCTCGTCGCCGTGCTCAGCGCCGCCATACCTGTCCTGGTCGCGGTCCTCTACCTCGCGGTGCGCTTCGCCGACGCGCCGAGCGCGCCGCCGTCCGATCGGGCGCGGGGGCTGCGGGCCGGCCTCGCCGTGCTCCGGCGCGAGCCGGCGATCCACGTCAGCGTGACGCTGGCGGCCGTGGCGATCGCCATGTCCAGCTTCACCACCGCCGCGCTCTACCAGGTCGTCACCGTCGACCTGCGCCTGCCCACGACGTTCCTCGGGGTGCTGGTCAGCGCCCAGGGCGCGGGCTCGCTGGTCGCCGGCCTGGTCGCCGGCCGGATCATCGCCCGGCGCGGCCCGGCCCCGGTGGCGATGGTCGGGGTCGTCGGCTACGCCGCCGCCTGCCTGCTGCGCTGCCCGCCGTGGTGGCCGGCGAACGTCGCGGCGTCCGTGCTGGCCGGCATCGGCTTGATGCTCGCCCTGGTCGCGGCCGTCACCGCCGTGCAGACGCACACTCCGCAACACCTGCTCGGGAGGGTGTCCGCCACCGCGAACACCGCGATGTTCGCCCCCATCGCGCTGGCCATCCCGCTCGGATCGGCCGCGGTGCACCTCGGCGGGCGGGCGACGTTCGTCATCGCGGCCACGCTCTGCGTCACCGCGGCCACTGTCGCGTACCGCCGGCCAGCCCCGGCGGACGGGGCCTCGCCTGATACCGACGCGGCGACGGAAGCTCCGCTGTCGACTCCCACGGGCGCGCGGTGAGCCCGCGGCTCACCGTCTACGCCGAGCAGCTCCTCGGCATGAACGCCTGTCCTTCTGGTGGGCCTGACTGACCCATCAGAACGGCGCGGCGAGGGAGCGTAATATTCGGCGACGTGCTGCGGAGTTGGTGGTTGGCGGGCCTCGCGACGGCCTGTGGGGTGTTCGTGGTCGCCACCCGACATTCTTCATGGGTCGCCGTCGTCGAGTTCCTCATCTTCATGGCGCTGGCCGTCCTGGTCTCGCCGCTGGTGTTCCCGAGGTCGCTGACCGCCGCGCAGGCGCAGGAACGCAGCGCCCGGGACGGCCGACCGATCGTCTACTGGCGACCCGGCTGCCCGTACTGCCTGCGGCTGCGGCGTCGGCTCGGCGGCCGGGCCGGCCAGGTCCACTGGGTAAACATCTGGCGTGACCCGGCCGGAGCGGCCGCGGTCCGGGCCGTCACCGGAGGCGACGAGACGGTCCCGACCGTGGTGGCGCGCGGCGATGCCGCCGTCAACCCGAAGCCCGACTGGCTGCTGCAGCGCCTGACAGCGTGACGGACAGCTCTGGCGTCCGATCCGGCAGCTATTGCGGTGTCCACTAACGTTCGCCGGGTTGGCTGTTGCGGAAAATTGTCGTACCGGTGGTGTGGGGTTTGGTTCGTGCCTCGTCGGGATCCTGCCGCGCCTCGGGTCGTGCATCGCACGGCCCGGGTCGCTCTGGGGGTGACGTCGGGGCAGCGGCGGCGGTGTTTCGGCCTGCTGCGTTCGGCCGGTGATGTGTGGGCGTGTGTCCTTGAGGTGAACGGGTGGCGGCGACGGCGGCGAAACGCCGTAACGAGGGTGACCTGTCGGCGGGGTTCCCGCGCCGCCGTCGGGGGTTGGTGCCGGTGCGTTGGTATCACGGCACGTTCGGCATCGAGGGGCGGCGGGTGCGGATCCCCACCGCCCAGGGCGCCCCGCCGTTGTGGGTGCGCCTGGCGCGGGAGGTGCCGTATCCGGTCGAGCAGGTCCGCTCGGTCACCCTGCTGTGTGAGGGCGGCCGGCTGTTTTTGGACGTGACCGCCGAAGTGCCGGTGGCGGTGTATGCGCCGGGTGAGGGGCCGGACCCGTCCCGGGTGGCCGGGGTGAACCTTGGGATCATCCATCCGTACGCGGTGGCCGGCCCGGACGGTGAGGGCCTGTTGGTGTCGGGGCGGGCGGTCCGCGCCGAGCACCGCATGCACCTCGCGGACACCAAGGCCCGCCACCGCGCTGTGTCCCGCCGCGCCCCGAAACCTGGCCAGCGGGGGTCGCGGCGGTGGCGGAAGTACCGCCGCCGGGCACGGCTGGTGGAAGGCCGGCACAAGCGGCGGGTCCGGCAGGCCCAGCATGAAGCCGCCGGCATGGTCGTGTCCTGGGCCGTGCAGCAGCAGATCGGTGTGCTCAAGGTCGGTGACCCGCGCGGCGTGCTCGACGTGGACGCGGGGCGGCGGCACAACCTGCGGCAGTGGCAGATCGGCCGGCTCCTGCAGGTCTTGGAAGACAAGGCCATCCTGGCCGGTATCACCGTCGAACCGGTCAACGAACGCGGCCCGCCCCACCACCCGGTGGGGAGTCGCTCGCTACACGGCGAGGATCCACAACGGTGCATCGGAAACCCGGTGAACGTTAGTGGACACCGCACTATGGGCTGGTGGCTGTCTGATCCACCGACCTGCGACGCGGCAGCTGGGCCAGGCCGCTGGCCAGGATCAGCACGACCCAGCCGAACAGAAACGGCAGGGACAGCACGGGCTGCCCGATCCACTCCCATAGCGGATGCCAGCGGTAATGCGGTTCTTCCAGGTGATGCGCGAGCATGTGCGGCGCGGCCAGCAGAATCGACGCCCACCACAGCACCATCGCGAAGCCGAACATGAGCTTCGCCAGCGCCAGCGCCGCCGGGTGGCTGCGCTCGGCCCGCCGGCTGACCCAGCCGAACAGGACCCATCCACCGAGGGTGCCGAGCAGGAACGCGAGGGCACCGGCGGGGTAAGCGGCCCAGGGGGTCGCCCGGGTCATGGCCAGGTTCATCAGCGGGGTCGTGTTGTCGGCGTTGATGTTCACCTCAAGGAGGTTGTCGCCACGCTGCGCGTACACGGTGATGTTGGGAGGTATCGAGGTCGGGTCGCAGGCTGGATGATTCGGAATGCAGTCGTAGGAGTTGGAGTAGATCGGTTCGCTGAAGTCCCAGCCTGCGGCACGCAGCCGCTCTTGGAGCTGCGCCAGCGTTTTCTGGCGGGTGACGGCGGGCAGGCGGTTGAAGGAAGCACCGATCTCGGCAAACTCGTATTCACCGCCATCGCCGAAGAGCAGGCTGGGAGCCGATTGCCAGCTCAGCGGGCTGCCGTAGATGATGAATACGGCGGGCGGGTCCTGGCGGTCGATGTCGCGGACCTGCTCACCGGGGTAAAGCTGGTCGACGGTTGCGGCGAGTTCGTTGTGGTCGAGCGGCCGAGAGCCGAGCCAGGCAAGCCAGATACCGAAGGACGCGGCGAACAGTCCGCAGGCCACGGCGAAGACGGATGCCCAGGCCACGACGCTGCGGCTGGCGGGCCGACCCAGACGGGCCCGGAGGCCGTGGCGTACCAGGTTCGCTCCGACCCGCAGGCCGCGCCGCTGGGGCGCGATGTCCTGCAAGGTGTCGAGGATCTCGGCGCTCCGCTCACGGCGGTAGTCACGCGGGTAGGCCAGTAGCAGCCACCGGTGCATCGAAGCTCCTTTGGGGATGACGCGAGGCGGATCAGGCGAGGTTTGGCCGCAGGTTGCGCAACCGGGACTCGGCTGCGGACGCGAGCTCGCGCAGTCGCGCGGTCTGGCTCGCCAGCTCGGCGCGGCCGTCGGCGCACAGCCGGTAGTAGCGGCGCAGGCGCCCGTCGACGATTTCCTCCCGGTCGAACTCGACCAGGCCCTGTGCGGTCAGTCGATCGAGGGCGGAGTAGAGCGTGCCGGGCAGCAGGCTGACGCGACCGCCTGACATCTTGGCCACCTCCTGGATGATCCCGTAGCCGTGGCGGGCCTCATCGGCCAACGCGGTCAGAATCAGGAAGGTCGCCTCGCGCATCTCGCTCACCGGGGCAACATATGTTGCCGATCAATATATAGTCAAGGCCCGGCGCAACCGTCTTCGGGCCACCGCATGTGCCAGACTCGCCGAATGCTTACGGAGGAGCGGTCCCGAGAGTCCGGTCCGTCGTGGACACCCTCGACCTGGCACCGGAAATCGACGTGTGGAAAGGTCGAGCTGTGCAGATCGATAGCCGGAAGTCGGAATTTCTCGCGGTGGCCACCTGTCTGCTGTTGCTTTCGACGGGGTGCACGGTCGGGGACGACCGGGAAAGACCTGAAGCCGGCGCGTTGACCTCCGCATCGTCCGGGTCCACCGATCCACAAACCCCGCTGCTCCCACCGCTGCCGCAGGGCGGGCGGCGCCTGTCATGTGCCGACTCCGTCGCCACAGTGGCGGATCCGGGCGAGCTGTACCGCATCGAGGCGGACAGCGTCGCGGTGTCGTCCCAGGTCCTGCAACCCAACGAGTCGGGCGATGGCCAGGGGCCGTCTCGCCTCTTCGCGAAGTGGGGCCTCCACGTGCGGACCGGAGCGGCTGTGGAGCTGCAGGTGGCACCCGGATGGGAGGACCGCGTCCGCATCGGCTGGGGCCCAGCCGCCAGACCAGTGACGACCGTGCAGGTCGAGGCCTGCCCCGCCACGGGCACGTCGGCCGCATGGTCGGTTTTCACCGGCGGCACCTGGGTGGCAGGGCCGGCATGCGTACCGCTGGTGATCCGGTCTCAGAGACGACAGGTTGACGTGCGTCTCGCAATCGGCGTCATGTGTGACGAGAGCCCGCCCCGGTAGCTCACACAGTGCCGTCTGGTATTCGAGTGGAACGGGGAGCGGCAGATGACGGTGGAGGTGCCGCACGGCGGCCGGGTGCTCTTCATCGGCGACAGCATCACCGACGCCGGACGCGACCGGTCCTGCGAGGACGACCTCGGCTCCGGGTACGCCATGATGGCTGGTGCCTGGTTTACCGCCCGCCATCCCGAGCACCGGGCCACGTTCGTCAACCGCGGCGTCAGCGGCGATCGGGTACGCGACCTACGCGCCCGCTGGGAGGCCGACTGCCTGGCCCACGCCCCGCAGGTGGTGTCGGTGCTGATCGGCGTCAACGACACCTGGCGGCGGTACGACCAGGGTGATCCGACCAGCGTCGAGGGCTTCGCCCGCGACTACCGGCACATCCTGGAGGCAACCCGGCGGCTGGGCGCGCGGCTCATCCTGGTCGAACCCTTCCTGATTCCGCTCGACGACGCCACGCGCGCCTGGCGGGAGGACCTCGGCCCGAAGGCCGACGCGGTGCGCAAGCTCGCCGCCGAATTCGACGCGACGCTGGTCGCGGTGGACGAGTTGTTCCAGACTGCCGGTGTCGACGACCGGATGTGGACGAACGACGGCGTGCACCTGACACCGTTCGGCCACGCGCTGCTCGCCCAGCAGTGGCTGCGAGCGGTCACCCCGGCCACCTGATGTCGAGCACAGCCGACGTCGATGGCGAGGCCTTGGGCGAAGCTGCTCCTTGCCCGATGCTGGGCCATCGGCCAAGATCCTGGAACGCGGCACCCGGCGAGGTCTGACTCACAGGAGGTGCCAGGCTCATGTTCCTCGGCGACTGGTTGGGCTCGCTGCTGGGTGGTCTGCTCGCCGGTGTGGTCGAGGGCTGGAGAAGGCGTCGGGGCCGTTCGAAAGCTGAGGCGGATGCGGCGCAGGCCAAGCCGGTCACGATGGTGGCGGCCATCCGCCTTCCCGATCGGCGGTTCGTCGCCGGCCGCTGGCGTCACGGGAAGGCGGTGATCCGCGCCGGAGAGATTCGCTGGGCACCCCAATGGCTGAGGATGGGACGACGCTTCATACTGCGCGACGTGGTCCTCGGGGCTCGGCGGCGTCCGACCACCCTGGAGCAGTGGTTTCTCCACCCGGGCCTCGTGATCGTGGAGTGCTCGGCAGACTCCGGCGGGTACGAGCTGGCGGTGTTCTCGGAGGATCTGCGTTTCCTGCACTCCGGTGTCGCCCAGGGGCACCAGGATCTTTCTTGATCACGGGTGAGTATCACTGACGCCGGTCGGCGGGACCAGCGTGCGAGGTCGGCCCGCACTGTCCGCCCTGCCCGGGGTGGGCGGACTTGCCCGGTGGCGGCGGCATAGGCTGGGCGTCGTGGCGAGGTACTACGACCTGCATCCGGACAATCCGCAGCCGCGCACCCTGCGACAGGTGGTCGACCTGATCCGGGACGACGGGTTGATCGCCTACCCGACGGACTCCTGCTACGCCTTCGGCTGCCGAATCGGCAACCGGGAGGGTCTGGACCGGATCCGCGAGATCCGCAAACTCGACGACCGGCACCACTTCACCCTGGTCTGCCGCGACTTCGCGCAGCTCGGCCAGTTCGTCAAGGTCAGCAACTCGGTCTTCCGCCTGGTCAAGGCCGCCATCCCGGGCAGCTACACGTTTATTCTGCCGGCTACTCATGAGGTGCCGCGCCGGCTGCAGGAGCCCCGCAAGCGGACGGTCGGGGTGCGCGTACCGAAGCACACCGTGACCCAGGCGTTGCTCGCCGAGCTCGGCGAGCCGCTGCTCTCCAGCACCCTGCTGCTGCCCGGCGAGGAGGAGCCGCTGACGCAGGGCTGGGAGATCAAGGAACGGCTCGAGCATCTCGTCGACGCCGTCGTCGACGCTGGCGACTGCGGGCTGGAGCCGACCACCGTGGTCGACCTGTCCGGCCCGGAGCCGGAGATCTTGCGCCACGGCGCCGGCGACCCCGCCCGCTTCGAATAGCCATATCCCCGTTCCACCTCGCCGGCTCCGCCCGCCGTATCACCATGTTGGGGCGGCGGGCGGGTGACGGGAGTACGACGTGAGCGGGCTCGTGCTGATCACGGTGCTGGGCGCCACCGTGCTCATCGGCACCACCATTGGTGGCCGCTACAGCGTCGCGCCGCCCGTGCTGCTCATCGCCCTGGGGGCGGGACTCGGTTTGCTGCCACCGTTCTCCCACGTGATCCTCGAACCGAGCGTGGTGCTGCTGCTCTTCCTGCCCGCGATCCTCTACCGGGAGAGCCTCGTCATCAGCCTGCGCGAGATTCGGGCCAACTTCCTCGTCATCACCCTGCTCGCCGTCGGGCTGGTGATCATCACGGCGGTGGCCGTCTCGTACGCCGCGCAGGCGCTCGGGGTCAACCCGGCAGCGGCCTGGGTGCTCGGCGCGGTCCTCGCGCCCACCGACGCCGCCGCCGTCGCCGGCCTGGCCAAGCGGATGACGCGGGGCATCCTCACCACCCTGCGCGCGGAAAGTCTGATCAACGACGGTACGGCGCTGGTGCTCTTCTCCGTCACCGTCGGGGTGATCGCCGGTGGGGCGGTGCCCGGCCCGCTCGGTCTGACGGGCCGCTTCGTCGGCTCGGCCGCGGTCGGGGTCGTCGCGGGCCTGCTCGTCGGCGGCGTCGTCCTCCTGATCCGCAAGCACGTCGACGACCCGATGCGTGAGGGTGCGGTGAGCATCCTCACCCCGTTCGTCGCGTTCCTGCTGGCCGACGCGGTGCACGCCAGCGGCGCCCTCGCGGTCGTGGTCGCCGGCCTGTTGCTCTCCTACGCCGGGCCCCGGGTGATCCGGGCCCGCTCCCGGGTGACCGCGTTCGCGTTCTGGGACCTCGCCACCTTCATGATCAACGGCAGTCTCTTCGTGCTGCTCGGCATGCAGGTCCCGCGTTCGCTGCGCGGCATCACCAGCCACACGCCGACCCAGGCGCTGGTCATCGCGGTGCTGGTCACCCTGGTCGTGGTGGTCACCCGAATGGTCTGGCTGCAGGTCGCCCTGCCCGGCCTGCAGACCGTCGACCGGCGGGAGGCGCAGCGGGCCCACAGTTTCGACTTCCGGACCCGTACCGCCGCCGGCTGGGCCGGCTTCCGGGGCGCGGTGTCGCTCGCCGCCGCGCTCGCCGTCCCGGTCACCACCCGGGCCGGCAGTCCCGTGCAGGACCGCGATCTGATCATTTTCGTCACCGTCACGGTCATCGTGCTGACCATGCTGGTGCAGGGCACCACCCTGCCCATTGTGGTCGGCTGGGCCGGCCTGATGGGCGACCGGGAGCGGGAGGACGAGGTGCGTTCGGCCCGGATCCGCGCCACGGAGGCCGGGCTGGCCGCCCTGCCGCAGGTTGCCGCCGACGTCGGCGCCTCCTCGGACACCGTCGACCGGCTCCGCGCCGAATACGAGGAGCACCTGGAGAGCGCGCGCTCGCCGGGCGACGAGGAGACCGCGCAGGAGCGTGACACCGCCCGGCGGTTGCGCCTCGAACTGCTCGACCGCAAGCGGCAGGAGGTCACCCGGCTGCGGAACACCCGGCAGATCGACGACGCGGCGATGCGGCAGTTGCAGGCCTCCCTCGACATCGAGGAGATCCGGCTGCTCGGCCCGGATCGTGAGGAGTGACCGTCGGTCAGCTGCCCTTGGGGACGGCCATTTCGCCGAGCAGCGACCAATCCTGCTGCGGCACGGTCACGTTGACGATCCGGGGCGTCTCGGCCAGGTGCGGCGGCAGGGTCCGCTGCGCCTCGCGGAAGTGCGCGGACTGCACGTGTGCCGCGCCGGCCTCGTCGTCCCGGAAGGCCTCGACCAGCACGTACTCGGTCGGGTCGTCGACGCTGCGGGACCAGTCGAACCACAGGCAGCCGGGCTCGGCGCGGGTCGCCTCGGTGAACTCCGCGGCGATCTGCGGCCACCGGTCGGCGTGTTCGGGCAGCACCCGGAACTTTGCGGTTATGAAAATCATGGGACAAGGTTACGGGCCCGCCGTGACCTGCGCTGTGCGGCGGTCACACCCCGGTGGGCGGCTGCCGGCGGCGTCGCCGGCTCAGCAGCAGCGCGCCCGCCGCGACCGCGGCGACCACTACGACCGCCACGACCGCCGGCGCCCGCGCCGGCCTCGACTGCGGGGGCACCCCGGTCGCCTCGGCCGGCGACTCCAGTGGCGGATCAGTGGGCGGGGGCGTCGGCCCCGGAAGGACGTAGGCGTTGCTGGCGACCGGGGCGCCGGCCGTGGCGGACTCCACCGAGGTGACGGTCGCCCGGTTGCGGACCACCGCGCCGGGTGCCGCGCCCGGGCGGACCCGGCCGCTGATCGTGATCCGTGGCGCTTGTGGGGTGGTGCCCAGGCTCAGGTCACCGAGGTCGCAGACGACCGTACGCGGGGACGTCGTGCAGCCACCCGGCTCGGCCTGGGCGATGACCTCGTCGAGATCGGCCGTGGTGGTGAACGTGACCCGGGCGGCCGTGAGGGGGCCGGTGCCGGCGATCGTGACGGTGTGCGTCACTCGCTGCCCGGGCAGCGCCCCGAACGGTGTCGACGTCAGCACGGGCGCGAAGTTGATCGCAGGAGATGGTGTCGGTGTCGGTGTCGGGGCGACCGTCGCCACGGCGGCCATCAGGCCGACCACCGGCGGGGCAACCCACTCCCACATCCCCACACGGTAATGCCGTTCGGCGGCGGTTTGTCGGGCGTTGCCTCACCGGCACCCGATGGTGGCCTCGTTGATGCCGGTAGTCGCGCTGGGGTTGCCGCCCGGCTCCAGATTCGTGGCACGTGCCGATGGTTCCTCGACCACAGTGGGTACGTGGCCGAGGAGATGACGTGACCGGACTGCGTACCGACCTGTACGAGCTGCGGATGGCCGCCAGCTATCTGCGCCGCGGCATGGTGGAGCCGGCCACCTTCAGCCTTTTCGTCCGCCGCCTGCCGCACCGGCGTGGCTTCCTGGTCGCGGCCGGTCTGGCCGAGGCGCTGGCCTTCCTGGAGAACTTCGCCTTCTATGACGACGAGCTGGGCTACTTGCGCGACGTCGTCGGGCTCGACGAGCCGGCCCTGGCGGCGCTGGCCGGGCTGCGGTTCACCGGCGACGTCTGGGCGGTGCCGGAGGGCCGGGCGGTCTTCGCCGACGAGCCGCTGCTGGAGGTGACCGCGCCGATCGCGCAGGCGCAGCTGGTGGAGACCGGGGTGCTGAATCTGATCACCTTCCACACCACGGTGGCCAGCAAGGCCGCCCGCTGTCGCCTCGCCGCCGGTGACGCGCAGCTGATCGACTTCGCGTTCCGGCGTACGCACGGCATCGAGGCCGGGGCGGGCGTGGCGCGGGCGTCGGCCATCGCCGGCTTCGCCGCGACCAGCGACGTGGAGGCCGCCCGGCGGTACGGGCTCACCCCCTCCGGGACGATGGCCCATTCGTACGTCGAGGCGTTCCCCGACGAGCGGGCGGCGTTCCGCGCGTTCGCGACCGACTTCCCGGTGAACCCGATCTTCCTGGTCGACACCTACGACACGCCCGCGGGGGTGCGGGCCGCGGTCGACGTGGTCGCCGAGTTGGGGCTGGCCGGGCCGTTGGCGGTCCGGCTCGACTCAGGTGACCTCGCGGCGCTGGCCCGGCAGGCCCGCGCGATCCTGGACGGCGCCGGCCTGACGGGGGCGAAGATCGTGGCCAGCGGCAGCCTCGACGAGGACGTCATCGCCGGCCTCGTCGCCCACGGCGCCCCGATCGACGCCTACGGCGTCGGCACGAAGATGGGTGTCTCCTACGACGCGCCGTCCCTGGACAGCGCGTACAAACTGGTCGCCGTCGGTGACCGGCCGGTGCTCAAGCTGTCGCCCGGCAAGGCCACCCTGCCAGGCCCGAAGCAGGTCTTCCGGGACCCCACCAGGCCCAGCGGGGACGTGATCGGGCTGCGCGACGAGCCGCCGCCGCCCGGCCGGGAACCGCTGCTCGTGCCGGTGATGCGCGGCGGACGCCGGGTCGAGGCGGCCGATCCGGCCGGCGAGGTGCGCGCGGCGCGGGACCGGTTCCACGCCGATCTGGCCTGGCTGCCCGAGGGAGCGCGTCGCCTGGCCGATCCGGTGTCGCTCACCGCCACGGTGAGCCCGGCCCTGACCGTGTTGCACGAGCGGGTGCGGGCGCAGCTGGGCTACTGACCACGTCCATCGATCTGTACCATCTGGTACATGGATTACGAGCAGACGATCTCCACCACGGCGAACATCGATCACTGCTGGACCGTGCTGGCAGACGTGACGACCTATCCGCAGTGGACGGCGTCCATGTCGGCGGTGGAGCCGCTCGACGGCCCGGCGCTGAGACCGGGCAACCGGTTCCGCATTCGGCAGCCCGGCCTGCCGACGACGGTGTGGCGGGTCAGCGAGGTGAGCGCGGGCGCCTCGTTCGCCTGGGAGGCGCACGCACCCGGGGTGCGCACCCTCGCCCACCACCGGGTGGACCGCCAACCGGACGGCACCACCCGGATCCGCATCGGCATCCGGCAGACCGGCCCCCTCGCCCGGACGGTCGCGCTCTTCACCGCGGCGAAAACGCGACGGTACCTGCGGCTGGAGGCGGCCGGGCTCAAGGCCGCCGCCGAAGCCGCCGAAGCCGCCGCCACGGCGGCCGACGACGGCACGGCGTCCACCAGTGGCCGGTGACGCCCGGGAGGCGCTGCTCGACCGGTGCGTCACCTTCCTGAAGGAGGGCGGGTTCAGCCGGCTCAGCCTGCGCGAGATCGCCTCCGGCACGGGCACCAGCCACCGCATGCTCATTTACCACTTCGGCAGCCGGGACGGCCTGCTCGCCGAGGTGGTCGGGCGGGTCGAGGCCGAGCAGCGTGCGGCGCTCGTCTCGCTCGCCACCGGGACTGATGATCCGCTCGAGGTGAGCCGGCGGTTCTGGCGTCGTCTGGCCGACCCGGCGTTGGCCCCGGCGGAACGCCTCTTCTTCGAGATCTACGCCCACGCGCTGTTCGACCGGTCCTGGACCGAGCCTTTCCGCGCCTCGGTCATCACCGCCTGGGCGGGACCCGTCGAGGAGTTGTTCGTCCAACTCGGGTTCGACCCGCCGGAAGCCCGCCGGCGGGCCCGGCTGGGCCTCGCCGCGGCCCGCGGACTGCTGCTGGATCTGCTGATCACCGGCGACCGGGATGTTCTCGACGCCGCCGCCGACCTGTTCGCGCAGCTGATCATGGCGCCGGCGCGGCCCTGAGCCGCTCGCCCTCGGGTTTGTCGCGCCCGGTACGGGGAAACGGCACCTCGCCGTGGAAGAGGAATACGGGGTGCCGCCGGACGTGGACCCGGAGTGTGAGCTGTGCAGCCGGCCTCCGCCGGCCGGCTGGGTGTTGGCGTACTGCGGCGAGGCGCCGGGTGAGGAGGGCACCCGGGAGACGATGCTGACCCTGGGCAACGGGTATCTGGCCTCCCGTGGGGCGGATCCGGAGGCACGGGCCGACGGCGTCCACTATCCGGGTACGTATCTCGCCGGTTTCCACAACCGGCTCGCCGGCCCGGGGCAGTCGGACGGCACGGAGAGCATCGTCAACCTGCCGAACTGGCTGCCGTTGACGTTCCGGGCGGCCGGTGGCGAATGGTTCGCGCCGGGGCAGGGGAGGCGGGTGCACGAGCACCGGGTGCTGGACCTGCGGCGCGGGGTGTACCTGCGGGAGGTGCTGGTGGTCGACCGGGACCAGCGGCGTACCCGGGTGCGGCAGCGACGGCTCGTGTCGATGGCGAACCCTCATCTGGCGGCGCTGGAGACGACCATCGTCGCGGAGAACTGGTCCGGCCGGCTGGACATCAGGTCGGGCCTCGACGGTGGGGTGGTCAACGCCAACGCGCCGACGGAAGCCGGTAGCTGCGGGCGGCACCTCACCCATGTGGCCACCGGCGAGGACGACGCGGAGACCGTCTGGCTGACGGCGCTGACCACCAGTTCCCGACATCGGGTGGCGGTGGCGGCCCGCACCAGGATCATCGGTGGCGGTCCCCGCCACCGGCAGACCGCCGTGCCCGGGCCGGACGACGTGAGTCAGGTGATCGCGGTCGAGGTGACGCCGGGGGAGCGGGTGTCGGTGGAGAAGACCGTGGCGATCTTCTCCAACCGTGACCGGGCGGTGTCCGAGCCGGTGCCCGCCGCCCGCGAGGAACTGCGGCAGACGGGGTCGTTCGACGACGTGCTGGCCGAGCACGTCGCCGCGTGGGCCCGGCTCTGGGCGCGTTTCCGGCTCGACATCGGCGAGCAACACGCCTGGCAGGCGCCGGTGCGGGTGCAGACCTTCCACCTCCTGCAGACGCTGTCTCCGTACGTGATCGACCTGGACGCGGGCGTGCCGGCCCGGGGCCTGCACGGCGAGGGCTACCACGGGCACATCTTCTGGGACGAGCTGTTCGTGTATCCGTACCTGGATCTGCGCATGCCGGAGCTGACCCGGGCCCTGCTGGAGTACCGGTACCGGCGGTTGACGGCCGCGCGGCGGCAGGCGGTCGCGGCGGGCACGGCGGGTGCCCTGTTTCCCTGGCAGAGCGGGGAGAGCGGCTGGGACGAGAGCCCTGCCCGGTCCCGGTCCCCGGTCACCGGCGAGTGGGTGGACGATTACACCGGCCGGCAGCAGCACGTCAACCTGGCGGTGGCCTACTGCGTGTGGCGCTACTGGGAGACCACCGGCGACCTGTCGTTCCTCGCCGCCGCCGGGCTGGAGCTGCTGATCGAGACGGCCCGGTTCTGGGCCGGCCTGGCCACCTACGACCCCGACGACGACCGTTACGACATCCGTGGGGTGATGGGGCCGGACGAGTACCACGACGGCTACCCGGGCCGGCCGGGCCAAGGGCTGGACAACTGTGCCTACATCAACGTGATGGTCGGGTGGGTGTTGGGCCACGCCGAGGAGGCGTGCGGGGTCCTCGCCCGGCATCCGGGGGTGCGGCCGTGGCGTGAGGTCGACCCGACCGAGGACGAGCGGCGCCGGTGGGAGCACATCGGGCGCCGACTGCGGCTGTTCTTCCTCGACGACGGGATACTCGCCCAATTCGAGGGGTACGGCGACCTGGCGGAGCTGGACTGGCACCGCTACCGGCAGCGCTACGGCGACCTGCGGCTACTGGGGCCGCTGCTGCAGAAAGAAGGCGACGACGCGAACCGCTACCGGGTCTCCAAGCAGGCCGACGTGCTGATGCTGCTGTATCTGTTCAGCGCCGAGGAGCTCACCGATCTGGTGCGCGGCATGGGGTACGAGTTCGACCCCGCCCGGATCCCCGCCACCGTCGACTACTACCTGTCCCGTACGAGTCACGGTTCCACGCTGAGCCGCGTCGCGCACGCGTGGGTGCTGGCGCGCACGGACCGCCGTCGCTCATTCGAGATGCTGGTGACCGCGCTCGGCACCGATCTGGCGGATCCGCAGCACAGCTCGACGCGAAACGGCATCCATCTCGGTGCCAGCGCCGGGAGCCTGGACATCTTGCAGCGGTGCTACACCGGTCTGGAGATTCGCCGCGACGTGCTCCGGCTCAACCCGCAGCTGCCGGACGGGCTTGACGAGCTCGACTGCGTGATCCGGTACCGCAACCAGTTGATCAACCTGCATGTGGACCACGATTCGGTGCGAATCAGCGCCGCCCCGGGGGCGGACCAGCCCGTCCCGGTGGCCGTCCGGGAAAAGTTCTTCCCGCTCGACCCCGGCTCGACCGTCACGATCGCCCTACCACCTGCGGCCCCGAAAGACGGGGCCCCCGACCTGAGGAGACAGAAATGACCGTCACCGTTCCCGCCGTGATCGACCGCTACTACCGGCTCATCGGCGAACGCGACGTGGACGCCTTCGTCGCCTGCTTCACAGACGACGCGATCGTCGCCGAGGGGGACCGCACCTATGACGGCCTGGCCGCGATCCGCGCCTGGCGCGAGCGGACCGTGGCCGAGTACGCGTACGACGCCGTGCCGGAGACGGTCGAGGCGGAAGCCGGCGGCAACCTGGTCGTGACCGCGCTTGTCTCGGGTACGTTCCCGGGCAGCCCGGTCCGGCAACGCCACCGGTTCACGCTCCGCGACGGCCTGATCGGCGCGCTCGACATCCGCCAGTAGGGGCCGGCGGCCGTGGCCGCGTGCCAGTCCACTGTCGCAGGACGGGCCGTGCCTACAACTGGTGGCGGACCCAGACGTTGGGCTCGACGTAGACGGCGTGGTCGTGGGCCACGTCGCAGTGCACCGGCACCAGCGCGCCCGGCACGTGCACCGGTCCGCTGGTGTCGAACGGCAGGCCCGTCCAGGAACGCCAGTCGGCGAGTGTCCCGCTGATCATCATCGACCGGGTGGCGACCCGCTCGATGCGCCCACCGGCGCGCACGTGCACCCGCAGCCACGGGTCGACGGGCAGGCCGTCGTCACGGACCTGCGCCGCGTACTCGGTCATCGGCAGGTCGGGTCGGGTGTGCTTGCCGCTCGGGCGGACCGGGGCGACCAGGGTGTCGTAGCCGAGTTTCGCGACGGCCTCCCGCATGGCGGCGAGCATCAGCGCGGACAACCCGCTCCCGCGCCGGTCCGGGCGGATGCAGATTTCGATGGCCGAGACGATGTTCGGCTTGCCCTCGGTGATCCGGTTGATGAGGCCACGCTGGATCACCCGGTCCCAGCCGCCGTCGGGAAGCTCCGCCTCCGTCCAGCGCAACGGGACCGCGTACGCCCGCGCGACGGCGCGCCCCGGCTCGGCGGGGTCGACGGCGGCGAAGACGAACTCGGGGAAAAGCTCGTGCGCGACGCTGTAGTACACGGAACTCATCGGATCCCAGAGCATGAACTGCGGCCACGCCCCGTCAAAGTCTTCGTCCAGGCGTTGGGCGAGGTCGGGACGCTCCGCCAAACTTACGATGTCGATGGCCACGGCGGCACGATAGAACGCCGGCCCGTCAACCGCACGTCGATTTCGTCGAAGCGGCCGCCCTCGCCCTGAACGTTCAGGGGTGTCCTTGCTCAGCGATCGCCGATCATTCCGGTCAGGAGGGTCAGGATGTCGTCGGCGTCGGTGTGCCACTTGTCGGCGGTGAGCTGACCGCTGGCCTCCATCCCGATTATCCCGTGCACACTGGCGAGCAGCAGCGCCCCGTAGCGATAGGCCTGGTCCTTGCCCACCAGATCACCGAGGACGGCCACGAACGGGCCTTGGCTTCGCGACGCCGCGCGCAGCACCTCGTCGCCGGCGGGCGCCTGGTGCATCAGCCGGTAAAGATGCGGCTGCTCGCGGCCGACGGCAAGTATCCCGGCGAGCATTCCCCGTAGCTTTTCCTCCGCCGAGGTCAGAGGATCGGCGGCCAACTCCACGGCCCGATCCGCCAACCGATCCCATGCCTCCGCCGCGACCGCGGTCAGCAGGTCGCCCTTATCGACGAAGTGTCGGTAGGGCGCTCCGCGACTCACGCCGGCCCGCGCACCCACTTCCCGCAGCGTCACCGCCTCTGGTCCACCCTCGTCCAGCAATCCGGCAGCCGCGTCGAGCAGTGAACGACGGGTGGCGGCAGCGGACTCCAAGCGACTGATCACCGCACCATGATATCGAGTTGACATCGTCAGCCCACCAGTTGACATCGTCAACCCAACCACACACACTCTGTTCAGATGACAGCGTCAACGGAACGCGTCTCGGCGTTGGAGGATCTCATGGACATATTTCTCACGGGCGGCTCCGGCTCTGCTGGCGGTGTGATCATCCGTAGGCTCGTGGCCGACGGGCACACCGTGCACGCGCTCGCGAGGTCGGCCTCGGCGGAGAAAGCGGTCGCGGCCGCAGGTGCTCGGCCGGTGCACGGTGACCTGGCGGAGGCCGTCCGGACCGGTGCCGGCGCGCCGGCGTGGCTGAACGCCCTCTACGAGGTCGACGCCGTGGTCCACGCGGCGGCCTTCATGGAGTTCTGGGGGCCCGACGAACTGTTTGTCGAGCGCAATCTGCTGCCTACCCGCGCCCTGTACGAGGCCGCGGTAGCCGCAGGGGTGAAACGCTTCGTCCTGCTCTCGGCCGCCAGCGTCTCCACCGGCACCAAACACCTGAGCATCGTGAACGAGACCTCCGACACAGGTCGGGCGAACATCGCTTATAGCCGAGTCAAGCTGCGCACCGAGCAGGAGCTTCTCGCGCTGCCTCACGGAGAGACCGCGCTGGTGATCCTCCGACCGCCCTTCCTCTGGGGCCACGGCACGGCTGGCAACCTGCAAGGGTTCGTCGACTCTGTCGAGGCCGGCCGGTTCGCCTGGATCGACGGCGGGCAGCACACGGTCGACTTCTGCCACTTCGACAACCTTGCCCACGCCGTCGCCTTGGCGATGACGCGGGGCGACCACGGCCTTGTCTGCTACGTCACCGACGGCAACCCCCGGCCGGCCCGCAGTTTCTTCACCCCGCTGCTTGCCACCCGGGGCCTCGATGTGAGCAGAAGCAGCAGCTACCCACGGGCGATCGCGTCGGCCATCGCCACGGTCATGGAGACCGCCGCCAAGGCCCGCCGCAGTGCCACGCCGCCACCGCTCACTCAATGGATCGTCACCTTCATGGGCCGCGACCGCGTCTACGACATCACGCGTGCCCGGACCCACCTGGAATACCAGCCGACGATCACCGTCGACGAGGGCCTTCGCCGGATGGCGGCTCTTACAAGTTAGCGGCGGTCGAGATGCCCGCGGACCGCGTCGCGCCAGCCCGGGTCGCGGTCGGTCAGCCAGTCGATGACCGTCTGGGCGGTGCGGCCTTCGACCTGTCCGGGCAGGCCCTGCCGGCCGGACAGGTCGACGAAGCCAACGTGCCAGCGGTCCACGGCGGTCTGCCAGACGCCGGTGGCCGCGTCGAGGACCCATCTGGGCCGGCCCCGGCGGATCTCGTCGATACCGAGCACCTGCACCGGCTCCGGCTGGGCTGGCAGCACCGTGTGCGCGTGGTCGGTGAACGCCGCTGCGACGACCGGCCAGGACACGTCGTGATCGCGGGCCGCTTGGACTATCGTGCGGCCCTGATCGGCCACCGCCGCCCCGGCCGCGGCGCGCAGCCGGCTGGTCAACCGCTTCCGTGGTGGCACGGCCGGCACGGACTCGGTGAAGGAGCGACGCTTGCACGCCGGCTCGTCGCAGCGCCAACGGCGCTTGGTCCACACCAGCCGTGGTCGGCCGCCACCGACTGGCAGGTCACGCGGCCGGGTCACCCGCCGGCCCTTGGACCGCCTGGCCTGTGTGCCGCATTCCGGGCAGTGTCGTGCCTGCTCATCGGCGGTGACCACGTGTACTACCGGTCCGTGGGGGGGGGCCGCGGCCCCCCCCACCCCCCCGGCCGGCAAGCCCCCCCCCAAGCGACAGCCAAAAAAAAAGAGGGGGAACCAGAAAAAAAGAGCCC
>NZ_JBEYIX010000069.1:0-24053 GCF_040636055.1 Micromonospora sp. NPDC006766
GGCGATGCCGCCGGCGGTGGCGGCGATACCGGCGAAGGTCAGGGCGGTCTTACGCAGGATGTCGGTACGCATGGTGAAAGCCTTTCGTTCGGGGGTTTTCGCGGCACGCACCGCACAGGGGGCGCGGGTGCCGCGATAGAGGGGGAAAGTCAGAAGAGGGGGCCCGGCGATCAGAGGACCTGCTCGGGTGGCCCGGGGATGTAACGACGGCCGGTGGCGGATCATTCCGCCGGGCCGGGGGCCCGTGGTGGTGGGCCGGTGACCGGCGCGGGGATGCGGCGCGGTCAGCCATGTACAACGCCCCCGACCCCGACCTGATTCCGGCCGGCCGAGCCTTCGAATCAGACAAACCAGGCACCGCGCGCCGGTGCCCCCGAGTCGGACATCAGCATCGGATGTACGAGGTGTGCCTTACACCGCCGGATCCGACCGTGAAGTGAATTTCCTTCTGGTGTCGATGGCGCGCTCACCAGCCCAGTTCGTCGTCGGTCGCCTCAACCCGGTGTGGCACGACGGGCAACCTGGCGGCGCGATCCTTCGCCAGGCGGTCGCCCCACGACCTTGCCGCCTCCTCGCTGGCGGCATCGACCAGGAAGACCGCAGGCCATTCGTGATCCTCGTGGTCAGTGGGCAGGCTGGGATCGCGGAACCACACGACGTATACGTAGCGTCGAACCGCTGGCTCGCAGGTCATGACCGCGATTGTGGACCCGATCTCCCGCGCTGTGGCTGGCTGCTGCGGGGGGCGGGGACGGTGGGCCCGGCCGGCCACGGCACCTCCGGCGCACGGTGGTATGCGATCCCGGCGGCCCTCCAGCGCGACCCGTGCCCGGCCAGCCGCGCGCGGAACCCGTCCCAGTCGTGCGTCGCGCGGGGTGACCAGCCCAGCTCGGCGACGGCCGGCAGGCGCGGGAAGAGCATGAACTCGATCTCGGTGAGCGAGGTGACCGACTCGGTCCAGAGCGGTGCCTCCACGCCGAGCACCGCCTCCGCCGGCACGTCGGCCAGGTGCGCCCCAGGGTCCCAGTCGTACGCCGTCCGCACGTCGATGAGTCCGGCCCAGTCGTGCCCGATCGGGGTGTCCGGGGCGTACTTCATGTCCAGGTAGGCGTGCTTGGCCGGGGAGAGGATCAGGCGGGCGCCCCGGCGTACCGCCTCGGCCGTGGCCGGGTCGTCGCCGTTGGTGCCCCACCACTGCAGCACCCGGCCGTCGGCGTGGGCGGCCGGTGCGAGCTGGTGCCAGCCGACCGCGGTCTTCCCGGTCGCCGCCACCAGGTCCTGGGCCCGTTCGATGAAGGCGCGGTAGGTGTCGGCGGGCACCTTGAAGGCCTCGTCGCCGCCGATGTGCAGCCACGGGCCGGGGGTCAGCGCGGCCACCTCGCGCAGCACGTCGGCGACGAAGTCGTACGTCCGCTCGTCGGCGGGGTCGACGTAGCTGAACCCGACCTCGGTGCCAGTGTACGGCGGCGGCGCGACCTTGCCGGGTGCCAGCTCGGGGTACGCGACGAGCGCCGCGTTGGTGTGGCCCGGCAGGTCGATCTCGGGCACGACGGTGACGTGGCGGCGGGCCGCGTACCGGACGATCCGGCGGTAGTCGTCCTTGGTGTACCAGCCGCCCGGACCGTCGCCCACCTCTGTGGTCCCGCCGACCTCGGTGAGCTTCGGCCAGGCGTCGACCGCGATCCGCCACCCCTGGTCGTCGGTGAGGTGCAGGTGCAGGTGGTTGAGCTTGTACCGGGCCAGGTGGTCGATCACCCGCAGCACGTCCTCGACTCCGAAGAAGTGCCGGGCCACGTCGAGCATCGCCCCCCGGTACGCGAACCGGGGCCGGTCGACGATCGTGCCGCCCGGCACCACCCAGCGTTCGGCGACCGGCGTGGCGCTCTCCACCGCCGCCGGCAGGAGCTGCCGCAGAGTCTGCACCCCGTGGAACAGGCCGGCGGCGGTGCCGGCGGTGATCCGTACCCCGGTGCCAATCACGTCGAGCCGGTACCCCTCCTCACCCAGCGCCGCGCCGACCACGTCGACGCCGCTCGGTGCGAGATCTTGGACGATTTCGGCCCCTCCAGGGGCTGTTTCCTGCCAAGATTCGCTGCCCTGCTGGGCTGCGGCGGACACGGTGAGCACGAGTGGGTGGTTGGGCTGGGCGGCGGTGGTGTCGGCGACGGGGAGTGGGTAGCCGGTTGCGGGGCGGAGCAGGTCGGCGAGCTGCTCGGCGACGTCGCGGGCGGCCGGGTCGGCGGCCACCCGGATCACCGCGTCCTCCGGCAGCGTGAAATCGGCCGCCGGGTCGGGCGTGACCAGCTCGGGGGCGGGCACGACGTCGCCCAGCCGCACCGGCGCTGGCGCGGCGAGCAGCTCACCGGCCGCCTGGGCGACGGTCCGGGCCAGGTCAGCGGCGGCGACGGCGGCGGTCCGGGTCAGGTCGGCGACGGCGGGCTGCCGGGTGTCGAGGTCGACCCGGTCGAGCGGGTCGGGACCGGTGTCGGGGGAGGCGGCGGGGGTGGTGGGCACGACGACGGCTCCGGGGGGTGTATTTGCGTTGAATGTGGCAAAGGTCAGGTTCAGCAAAACCAGTGCCGTCAAGAGTACGAGGGAAAGCGGAATTGCGTGGTCGTGCGCGTGGAAACGTTCCCAAAAACTGGTACGAACGCGGATAGTGGTGACTGCTGTGCCGATTGTCACCGAACGGTCCCAGGTCGCTCGAAGTTCGCTTAGCCTTCGCCCACCGAACGCTGACGACGCCGGATTGCCGGTGGTCGGGCCCGGGGTATGTGCGAACTGAACCTTCGTTAAGTGTCAATTCCGGCGCGCGTGGGAGGCTCTGGTGGCAGCGCAACAGAGGGTGGACAACAAGTACGTCTACGACTTCGCCGAGGGCAACAAGGATCTCAAGGACCTGCTCGGCGGCAAGGGGGCCAACCTCGCCGAGATGACGAATCTCGGCCTGCCGGTCCCGCCCGGCTTCACCATCACCACCGAGGCCTGCAAGGCGTACCTGGCGACCGGCCGGGAGCCGGCCGGGCTGGCCGAGCAGATCGAGGCGCACCTGGAGTCCCTGGAGCGCGGCATGGGCCGCAAGCTCGGTGACCCCGCCGACCCGCTGCTGGTGTCGGTCCGCTCCGGCGCCAAGTTCTCGATGCCCGGCATGATGGAGACCGTCCTCAACGTCGGCCTCAACGACCGGAGTGTGGTCGGGCTCAGCGCGCAAGCGGGTGGCAACGACAGGTTCGCCTGGGACTCGTACCGACGGCTGATCCAGATGTTCGGCAAGACCGTCTGCGAGGTGCCGGGCGAGGAGTTCGAGCACGCCATCGACGAGGCCAAGCGCGCCAAGGGCACCACCAACGATCTCGACCTGGACGCGGACGACCTGCGCGCGCTGGTCGACACGTACAAGAAGATCTTCGCCGAGCACACCGGGCGGGAGTTCCCGCAGGAGCCGCGCGAGCAGCTCGACCTGGCCATCCGCGCGGTCTTCGAGTCGTGGAACGCCGAGCGCGCGATCGTCTACCGGCGGCAGGAGCGCATCCCGGCCGACCTGGGCACTGCGGTCAACGTGGTGGCCATGGTCTTCGGCAACCTCGGCCCGGACTCCGGCACCGGCGTCGCCTTCACCCGCGACCCGGCCAGCGGCGCGCAGGGCATCTACGGCGACTACCTGGCCAACGCCCAGGGCGAGGACGTGGTCGCCGGCATCCGCAACACGGTGCCGTTGCAGGAGCTGGAGCGGATCGACAGGAAATCCTACGACGAGCTGCTCGACTACATGGCCCGGCTCGAGGGGCACTACAAGGACCTCTGCGACATCGAGTTCACCATCGAGCGCGGCAAACTCTGGATGCTCCAGACCCGGGTCGGCAAGCGGACGGCCGCCGCCGCGTTCGTCATCGCCGGGCAACTGGTCGACGAGGGTCTGATCGACCTGGACGAGGCGCTGCACCGGGTCAACGGCGCCCAGCTCGCCCAGCTGATGTTCCCCCGGTTCAAGCTGGACCACGAGTTCGAGCCGGTGGCCAAGGGCATCGGCGCGTCGCCGGGCGCCGCCGTCGGCAAGGTGGTCTTCAGCTCGGACCGGGCGGTCGAGCTGGCCGCCGAGGGGGAGCCGGTGATCCTGGTCCGTCGGGAGACCAACCCGGACGACCTGAACGGCATGATCGCCGCCAGGGGCATCCTGACCTCGCGCGGCGGCAAGACCAGCCACGCCGCGGTGGTGGCCCGGGGCATGGGCAAGACCTGCGTCTCCGGCGCCGACGAGCTCGACGTGAACGTGCCGGCGAAGACGTTCACCGTGGCCGGGCAGACCGTCAACGAGGGCGACGTCGTCTCGGTCGACGGCACCACCGGCAACGTCTACCTCGGCGAGGTGCCGGTCATGCCGTCCGAGGTGGTGCAGTACTTCGAGGGCACCCTCGACCCGGAGCGGATCGACGACCCGCTGGTGCGGGCCGTACACCGGATCATGACGCATGCTGACGCCACACGGCGGCTGCGGGTCCGGACGAACGCCGACACCGGCGCGGACGCGGCGCGGGCGCGGCGCTTCGGCGCGGAGGGCATCGGCCTGTGCCGCACCGAGCACATGTTCCTCGGCGACCGGCGGGAGTTGGTGGAGCGGCTCATCCTCGCCGGCACCGACCGCGAGCGGGAGGACGCCCTGGCCGCGCTGCTGCCGCTGCAGCGGGCGGACTTCATCGAGATCTTCCGCGAGATGGCCGGCCTGCCGGTCACCGTACGGTTGATCGACCCGCCGCTGCACGAGTTCCTGCCCCCGCTGGAGCAGCTCGCGGTCAACGTCGCCGTCGCCCAGGAGCGCGGCGAGGACGTGGCCAAGGAGGAGGCGCTGCTCGCCGCCGTCCGGCGGATGCACGAGGAGAACCCGATGCTCGGCCTGCGCGGCGTGCGGCTCGGCCTGGTCATCCCCGGCCTGTTCGCCATGCAGGTCCGCGCGATCGCCGAGGCCTCCGTCGAGGTCACCCGGGCCGGCGGATCGGCCTGCCCGGAGATCATGGTCCCGCTGGTCGGCGCGGTCCAAGAGCTGGAGACGGTACGCGCCGAGGCCGAGAAGATCATCGCGGAGGTGGTCGGGGACAGCGGTGTCGAGGTGCTGATCGGCACGATGATCGAGGTGCCCCGCGCGGCGCTGACCGCCGGGCAGATCGCCGAGGCGGCACAGTTCTTCTCCTTCGGCACCAACGACCTGACCCAGATGGCCTGGGGCTTCTCCCGGGACGACGTCGAGGGCGCGTTCTTCTGGCGCTACCTGGAGCTGGGCATCTTCGGCATCTCACCGTTCGAGTCGATCGACCGCGACGGGGTCGGCCGGCTGGTGCGGATCGCCGCCGAGGAGGGCCGGGCCGCCCGACCGGGGCTCAAGCTCGGCGTCTGCGGCGAGCACGGCGGCGACCCCGACTCGGTGCACTTCTTTCACGAGGTCGGGCTCGACTACGTCTCCTGCTCCCCCTTCCGCGTCCCGGTCGCCCGACTGGAGGCCGGCCGCGCCGCAGTGCACCCCACCGGTTCCGACCCCCGCTAACCTCATGATCAACAGAATCAGCCGTCGGCCGGCGCGCCGATCCGGACCGCGCGGCGTAGCCTGGGTTGGCTCGATCACTGTCCGATCTCGTCGCGAGAGGTGGCCGCATGAGCAGCGTCTGGGAGAACCTGACCGTGGCCGCCCAGGACCCGTCGCGGCTCGCCCACTGGTGGGCGGAGGCACTCGGCTACCAGGTGATCAGCGACAAGCCGGACGAGGTGGAGATCCGCCGGGCACCGGACCAACCGCCCGGCATCGTCTTCGTACCAGTCACCGAGCCCAAGCGGGGCCGGAACCGGCTGCACCTCGACCTGCGCCCGGCCGACCAGGAGGCCGAGGTGGAACGCCTCGTCGACATGGGCGCGCGGCACGTCGACACCGATCAGGGCGATGTCGGGTGGACGGCACTGGCCGACCCGGAGGGCAACGAGTTCCGCGTACTGCGATCGCGGGGATGACGGTTGACCGCAGGTCCCGGCGCTGACGACGCGGCACGACTGGTCGTCGAGGCGCCCAAGGACACCGGGCACGGGCGGTCGCCGTTCGAGCGGGACCGGGCGCGGGTGCTGCACTCGGCGGCGTTCCGCCGGCTCGCCGCCAAGACCCAGGTGCACACCGCGGGCACGGACGACTTCCTGCGTACCCGGCTGACCCACTCCCTCGAAGTGGCGCAGATCGCCCGGGAGATGGGTGCCCGGCTCGGCTGCGACCCGGATGTGGTGGACACCGCCGGGCTGGCGCACGACCTCGGCCACCCGCCCTTCGGGCACAACGGCGAGTACGCCCTGGACGCCCTCGCCGCCGACTGCGGCGGCTTCGAGGGCAACGCCCAGACCCTGCGGGTGCTCACCCGGCTGGAGGCCAAGGTGCTCGCCCCGGACGGCCGCTCGGTCGGGCTCAACCTGACCCGGGCCGCGCTCGACGCGGTCGGCAAGTACCCCTGGGCACGCCGCCCCGGCCAGCGCAAGTTCGGGGTGTACGCCGACGACCGTCCGGTCTTCGACTGGCTGCGCGCCGGCTCCCCGCCCGGCGGGCGGCGCTGCCTCGAGGCGCAGGTGATGGACTGGGCCGACGACGTGGCGTACTCGGTGCACGACGTCGAGGACGGCATCCACGGCGGGTACGTCAGCCTGCGCCCGCTGCTGACCGACGCCGACGAACGGCGGGCGCTCTGCGTCGACGTGGCGGCGGCATACTCCGGGGAGACCCCCGAGGACCTGAACGAGGTGCTGGCCGAGCTGCTCGCCGAGCCGGTGCTCGCCCCGCTCGCCGCGTACGACGGCAGTCACCGGGCACTCGCCGCGTTGAAGGCGACCACCAGCGTGCTCACCGGCCGGTTCGTCGCCACCGTGGTGGCCGCCACCCAGGCGCGCCACGGCCCCGGCCCGCACCGCCGCTACGCCGCCGACCTGGTGGTGCCGCGCCGGATCCGGGCGCAGTGCGCGCTGCTCAAGGGCATCGCGTTGCGCTACGTCATGCGCCGTCCCGGCGCGGCCCCCCGGTACGCCCAGCAGCAGGAGATCCTCGCCGACCTGGTCGCCGCCCTGCTCGACCGGGCGCCGGACGCGCTCGACCCGGTCTTCGCGCCGCTGTGGCGGGACGCCCCGGACGACGCCGCCCGGCTGCGGGTGGTGATCGACCAGGTTGCCTCGCTCACCGACCCGGCCGCCCTGTCCTGGCATGCCCGCCTGGTCCGCGCCGCCTGACCGGGCCGCATCGAGGGCCGGTGGCTTAGGCTAGCCTAAGTCGTATGACGGAGCGCCCGAAGAAGGTCACCGCCGCCACGGTCGTACGGACCGAGCGGCCCACCCCGCACCTGATCCGCCTGGTGCTCGGCGGCGAGGAGCTGGCCGGCCTGCCGGTGGGCGCGTACACCGACCACTACGTGAAGCTGCTCTTCCCGCCGGCCGGGGTGGCCTATCCGCACCCCATCGACCTGGCCACCATCAAGCGGGAGTTCCCGGCCGAGCAGTGGCCGCGGCTGCGGGCGTACACGGTGCGGGCCTGGGACGCGGCGGCGGGCGAGCTGACGATCGACGTGGTGCACCACGGCGACGTGGGGCTGGCCGGGCCGTGGGCGGCCGCGCTGCGCCCGGGCGACCGGGTGCTCTTCACCGGCCCCGGCGGGGCGTACGCGCCGGACCCGACGGCTGACTGGCACCTGCTGGCCGGCGACGAGAGCGCGCTGCCGGCGATCGCCGCCGCGTGCGAGCGGCTGCCGGTCGGCGCGCGGGCGAAGGTCTTCGTCGAGGTCGAAGGCCCAGCCGACGAACTGCCGCTGACCAGCCCGGGCACGGTCGAGCTGACCTGGCTGCACCGTGCCGGCCGCCCGGTGGGCGAGGCGCTGATCGCGGCGGTCCGGGCACTGGACTTCCCACCCGGCCGGGTGCACGCCTTCGTGCACGGCGAGGCCGCCGCCGTCAAGGAGTTGCGTCAGCTGCTGCGCGTCGAGCGCGGGGTGCCCCCGGAGGCGCTCTCCATCTCCGGCTACTGGCGGCGCGGCCTCGACGACGAGGCCTGGCGCTCCACCAAACGCGCCTGGAACGCCCAAATCGAGGCCAACGAGTCAACACCACTCCCGTCCTAACCCACCCCCGCCCTAACCCACCCTCCCGCCCTGTCGATCATGGAGTGGTGGCGCCTGACTTGCCCTTTTTGTGGCGTTGGGTAGGTGCCGCGACTCCATGATCAACCCCGGGTGGGGGTGGGGGTGGGGGTGGGGGTGGGGTGAGGGGGCGGGTGGTTAGGACGGTGCCGACGTGGGCGGCGGAGCGGGCTATGCGGCGGCGCATCGCGCGTAGGTGGGCGGTGACCGAGGTGGCGGCTACCACTGCGGCGATCGGTGCCGCGAGCCAGGCCGGGGCGGCTAGCAGCAGTGCCGTCAGGGTGGTGGCCAGGCCGAGCAGCGCGCTGTTCACCAGCGCGATCATGCCGGCCTGGCTGACCAGGTCACGGAACCAGTGCCGGTTGAACGGCTCGGGCGCGAACGGACCCGGGTCATCCAGCGTCGGCATGATGATGAAGGGGCTCAGGGCGGGCGCGCGGCGGGCCAGATAGGTGCGGAGCACGGTCGCGGCGACGGCGTACCGGCGGCCCCGGTCGTTCAGCTCGATCTGACGGGCGAACACGAAGATCCCGAGCAGCAGGACCAGGAGCCCGAGCCCGGCTACCACCGCCGGGCCGAACCGGCCGTGAGGCCCGCCGGTGCTGATCAACCCGGCTGACACGGCGGTCGCGCCGGACGCCACCGCCAGGAAGAAGGTGAACCGGGCGACGGATTGGTCGTGCACCGTACGGCTCAGTTCGCGCAGGTGCTGGTACTCGGCGAGCGCGATGGTCAGCTCAGTGTCGTCGGCCATCCGGCGTCCCCTCCCCGGTCGCGGCTCCCACCGTAGCCAAGATCGGCAAATGCAAGGAACATGTCGCCCGGCCACCGAAAGCGGGTCTACCTCAATAGATAGCAGAGGTGCTACATTCCGAGGCATGGCTGTTGTCGAACTACCGGAAGTCGCCGGAACTCCCCAACCGCCCGACGAGGACCTGGTCCTCGACGTCCGCGACCTGCGCATGCGCTACGGCACCGTCGACGTGCTGCACGGAGTCGACTTCGCGGCCCGGCGGGGCGAGGTGCTCGCCTTGCTCGGGCCCAACGGCGCCGGCAAGACCACCACCATCGAGATCCTGGAGGGCTTCCGGCTGCGCTCGGCGGGCGACGTCCGCGTCCTCGGCGTCGACCCGAGTCGGGGCGGCGAGCGGTGGCGCGCCCGGATGGGGGTGGTGCTCCAGTCCTGGCGGGACCACGGCAAGTGGCGGGTGCGGGACGTGGTGGCCCACCTCGGCGACTACTACGCCCCGTATTCCACCGACCGGATCCGCCGGCCCTGGCCGGTCGACGACCTGCTGGACACCGTGGGCCTCGCCCCGCACGCGGGCAAGCGGGTGCACCAGCTCTCCGGTGGTCAGCGCCGCCGGCTCGACGTGGCGGTCGGCATCGTGGGCCGTCCGGAGCTGCTCTTCCTGGACGAGCCGACGGTCGGGTTCGACCCGGCCGCCCGGCGCGAGTTCCACGAGCTGGTGCACCGGCTCGCCGACCTGGACGAGACCACCGTCCTGCTCACCACGCACGACCTGGCCGAGGCGGAGAAGCTCGCCGACCGGATTCTCATCCTGGCCGGTGGCCGGATCATCGCCGAGGGTTCGCCCGACGAGCTGGCGCGCCGGGTCGCCGGCGACGCGGAGATCCGCTGGACCCGGGACGGGGAGCGCTTCGTGCACGCCGCGGCCGACGCCACCGGCTTCGTTCGGGACCTGTTGCGGCAACACGGCGACGAGGTGCAGGAGTTGGAGGTTCGCCGGGCCAGCCTGGAGGACGCGTACCTGGCCCTGGTCTACGAAGAGGAATCCGGAATCCGGACCGGCGCCGCCGGCCGGGTGTGGCAGCAGGGGAGTGTGCGATGAGCCCGACCACGGCGGCCGTCCGGGCCGGCATCCGGCGCGGCGCGATCGAGCTGCGCAACACCTTCAGCAACGCCCAGGACCTGTGGAACTACTTCTTCCCGACGGTCCTCCTGCTGGTCACGATCTTCTTCATGCGCGGCGCCACCGTGCCCGGCACCTCCTTCTCCCTCGGTGCGCGTACGCTGCCCAGCGCGCTCGGCATGGGGCTGGCCTTCGGCGGCCTGCTCGGCCTGTCCCAGCAGCTCATCGTCGACCGGGAGGACGGCACCCTGCTGCGCGCCAAGGCGACGCCGAACGGGATGCTCGGCTACCTGATCGGGAAGATCGTCCTGCTCTCGTCGGTGTCGCTGATCGGGCTGGTCCTTCAGCTCACCCCGGGGCTGTTCTTCCTGGACGGCCTGCGCCTCACCGACGGCGGCGCCTGGCTCACGCTGGCGTGGGTGGTGCCGCTCGGGCTGGTGGCGACGCTGCCGCTGGGCGCGGTGATCGGCTCCCTGATCGAGAACCCCCGCAACATGGGCCTGGTGGTGCTGCCGATGTTCGGGCTCATCGCGCTCTCCGGCATCTTCTACCCGATCAACGGCTACCCGGGGTGGCTGCAGGCCGTCGCCCAGGCCTTCCCGATCTACTGGCTAGGCTTGGGCATGCGCTCGGCGCTGCTGCCGCAGGCGATGGCCGCGGTCGAGCTGGGCGGCTCCTGGCGACACCTGGAGACGTTCGTCGTGCTGGGCCTCTGGGCTGCGGCCGGGTTGGTGGTCGCCCCGGCCGTCCTGCGCCGGATGGCCCGTCGTGAGTCCGGTTCGCGGGTAGCCGCCCGCCGGGAGCGGGCCATGCGGCGGGTCGGGTGAAAGGACATCGATGAGTGAGATCGTGCACAACCGGATCGCGGTGCTGCGCGCCGAGCGGGGCATCTCCCGCCGGCAACTCGCCGACGCGCTGGGCGTGCACTATCAGACGGTGGGCTACCTGGAGCGGGGCGAGTTCCGGCCCAGCCTGCACCTGGCGCTGCGGATCGCCGCGTACTTCGAGGTGCCGGTCGAGGTGGTTTTCTCGATCGAGCCGTTCCCCAGGATCGGCGACACGGCGGCCGGCCGCCGGTAAGGAGATCCGCCACACGCCCGTCCCCCGACCGCTGGACCGTCGGTCCGGCAGGGCAGGATGTACGCCGAGGAGGTGGCGGAGATGGCGGGGCGGATCCGGGACGAGGACATCGCGCTGGTCCGCGAGCGCACCTCGATCGCCGAGGTCATCTCCGACACGGTGACCCTCAAGTCGGCCGGCGGCGGCAACCTCAAGGGCCTGTGCCCGTTCCACGACGAGAAGAGCCCGTCGTTCAACGTCTCGCCCGCCCGCAACGTCTGGTATTGCTTCGGCTGCGGGGCCGGCGGCGACGCGATCAAGTTCCTGATGGACGCCGAGCACCTGAGCTTCGTGGAGTCCGTCGAGCGGCTCGCCGGCCGTGCCGGCATCCAGCTGCGCTACGTCGAGGACGACCGGTCGGCCCCGCGGGCCCGGCCACAGCAGGGGCAGCGGCAGCGGCTGGTCGCCGCGCACGCCGCCGCCGAGGAGTTCTACCGCGCCCAGCTCACCACGGCCGGCGCCCGTCCGGCCCGGGAGTTCCTGGCGCAGCGCGGCTTCGACCGGGCCGCCGCCGAGCGGTACGGCTGCGGCTTCGCCCCGGACGCCTGGGACCTGCTCACCAAGCACCTGCGTCAGCAGGGCTTCACCCACGACGAGTTGGTCACCGCAGGGCTGTCCCGGCCGTCCCGCTCCGGCACCCTGATCGACCGGTTCCGCCGGCGGCTGCTCTGGCCCATCCGCGACCTCACCGGCGACGTCATCGGCTTCGGCGCGCGCAAGCTGTTCGACGACGACGACGGCCCGAAATACCTCAACACCCCCGAGACGCCGATCTACAAGAAGTCCCACGTCCTGTACGGCATCGACCAGGCCAAGCGGGAAATCGCCAAGCAGGGCAAGGTGGTCGTGGTCGAGGGCTACACCGACGTGATGGCCTGCCACCTGGCCGGGGTGACCACCGCCGTGGCGACCTGCGGCACGGCCTTCGGCACCGACCACATCTCGGTCCTGCGTCGGGTGCTCTTCGACAGCGACGAACGAGCCGGCGAGATCATTTTCACCTTCGACGGGGACGCGGCCGGGCAGAAGGCCGCACTGCGCGCCTTCGAGGACGACCAGCGCTTCGTCGGGCGTACCTTCATCGCAGTCAGCCCCGACAACATGGACCCGTGCGAGCTGCGCCTGGCCAAGGGCGACCTGGCCGTCCGCGACCTGGTCGCCCGCCGTGAGCCGCTGGTCGATTTCGCGCTCCGCCACGTGATCAACCGGTTCGACCTAGACACCGTCGACGGCCGGGTGGAGGCGATGCGCCGGGCCGCGCCGCTCGTCGCCAAGATCAAAGACCGGGAGAAGCGCCCCGAGTACGTTCGCAAACTCGCCGGCGACCTCGGCATGGAGATCGAGCCGGTGCAGCGCGCGGTGCTGGCCGCCGGGTCCGGGCAGTCGGCCGGCGGGGCGAGCGCCCCGGCGCGTAGCGGGCCGGCCGCGCCGACGGCGGACAGCCCACGGTCGCTGGTCGAACGGGAGGCGCTGAAGCTCGCCCTCCAGGAGCCGGTGCTGGCCGGCCCGATGTTCGACGCGGTGGAAGCCGGCGAATACCGGCACCCGGTCCACGTGGCGGTCCGGGCGGCGATCGCCGACGCCGGCGGTGTGGCGGCGGCCACCGGCGGCGCGGTCTGGATCGAGCAGGTCCGGGACGCCTGCGACGACCTGGCCGGTCAGGCGCTCGTCGGGGAGTTGGCCGTCGAGCCATTGCGCATCGACGGCGAACCCGACCCCCGCTACGTCTCGGTCACCATGGCCCGGCTGCAGTGGGGCTCGGTGACCGGCCGGATCAAGGAGCTCAAGTCGAAGATCCAGCGGATCAACCCGGTAAGCCACAAGGACGAGTATTTCGGCCTCTTCGGGGAACTGCTCTCGCTGGAGCAGCACGCGCGAGCGCTGCGCGAGCAGGCCGCCGGAGGACTGTGATGGGGCTGTTCAACCGCAAGCCGAAACTGCCGCCCGCCGACCGGCCGCCGCTGGCCGCCGAGGAACGGGTGCTCGCCTGGGCCGCCGCCGGCAACGGCGAGGGCGACGGCGTGGTGGTCGCCAGCAACCTCGGGCTCTGGCTGCCCGGCCGGGGGCACCGGATCGGCTGGCACGACATCCTCAAGGCGGTCTGGTCCGGGCGCGAACTCACCGTCACTCCGGCCGAGCGGGTCGCCGAGCGGGACGGCTATCTGGTCGTCGCCGACAGTCCGGCCGAGACCTACCTGCTGCTCGATCCGGCCGACCTGCCGCACCAGGTGCGGACCCGGGTCACCGGCTCCGTCGCGTACACCGCGCACCACCCGGTGCCCGGCGGCGCCGGCCGGATCGCCGCCCGCCGGGTGCCCGGTGTGGACGGGCTGACCTGGACAGTCCGCTACGACCCGGGCACGCCGGCCGACGACGAGGCGGTGGCCGCCGAGACCGGCAGGCTGGTCGCCGCCGCCCGGAGCACCACCACCCCGGCGCACCTCTGACCGTCAGCCGCCGCGGTAATACTGGGCGGCGCCCGGGTGCAACGGGATCGGTTCGGTGCCCGCCCCGCTTTCCCGGGTGAAGTTGGCCGCCTCCGGGTGCACCGAAATCAGCTCACCCTGATAGGTGAAGAGCAACCGGGTCAGGTCGTACGCGAGCTGGTCCGGCATGTCCGCCCGGACCAGGATCACGTTCGCCACGGTGATGGTCGGGATGGCGGTCGGCGTGCCGTAGACCTCTGCCGGCAGGGTGGCGGTGGTGTAGACCGAGCCGTACCGGGCGGTGAGCGGCTCGACCAGGTCGGCGGCGGGCAGCAGTCGGAACATTCCCGGTGCCTCGGCCAGCAGGTCCTTGATGCCTGGGGTGGGCAGGCCGCCGGAGAAGAACATGGCGTCCAGGCTGCCCGCCCGCATCTGTTTCACCGTCTCCGGCAGCGACAGGTTGACCCGCTGGATGTCCCGGTCCGGGTCGATCCCGGCGGCGCTGAGCAGCCGCCCGGCGATGGTGTCCGTGCCGGACCGCGGCGACCCGGTGGAGATCCGCTTGCCGCGTAGCTCGCCGAAGCTGTCGATCTTCCCGTCGGCCCGGACGATCACGTGCGTGTAGTTGCGGTAGACCCGGGCGAGCGCGCGGATCGGCTGCGACTGCCCGTCGAACGCGCCGCGCCCGGTGACCGCGTCCGCCGCGGTGTCGGCCAGGCTGAAGGCGATCTCCATGTCGCCGCTGCTCAGCCGGTTGATGTTCTCCACCGAGGCGCCGGTCGGCTCGGCCCGCGCCTCGTAGCCGGGCAGGTGCCGGCTGATCACGTCGGCGTAGCCACCGCCGAGCTGGTAGTAGACACCGGTGGTGTTGCCGGTGGCCAGGAAGATGCGCCCGCCGTGCCACGCCTGCGGCCCCGCGTCCGCATTGGCGCAGCCCGCGATCAGGGCAGCCGACAGCAGTGTGGCCACCAGTCGCAGCGGGCGCCCGATCACGCCCGGACCGCCGGTTCCAGTGCCTCGGCCACCCGCTGGACCAGCGTCGCCGTCTCGAAGCCGATCTGGCCCAGGTCGCAGCCGGGAGCGGCGAGCACCCCGAGCAGCGCACGCTCGCCGACGGCCATCACCAGCATCACGCCGCCGTCCATGTCAACGATCTGCTGGCGTACCCGGCCGGCGGACATCAGCCGGGCGGCACCCACGGTCAGGCTCGCCAGCCCGCTGATCACGGCGGAGAGCTGGTCCACCTGGTCCACCGCGAGGTCCGGGGAGGCGGCCAGCCGCAGCCCGTCCTCGGACACGGCAAGGGCGTGCGACACGTCCGGCACCCGCTCGGCGAAGTTCGCCAGCAGCCAGTCGAGTCCGTCGGTCACGGATGAAGTCATTGGGTTCTCCCGGTGGGTGTGGGGTGCGGGTTGCGGCGCATCGCGCTGGCCACGCCCTCGGAGAGCGCGGACAGGCGAGCCCGAACCACCTCGGGGTCGAGCAGATCGGGTCGGGGCGGTGGGGTGGTGGTGGTTGTGGTGACGGAAAGCTGGCCGCCCCGGATCCGGCGGGGCAGCCCGGTCCCGGTGGTCGGCATGTTGTCGGACGGTCGGGTCGGGGCGACGTCGGGTACCAGCAGGGTGATCCCGGGCGGCGGCACGGCGGCCATGCCCCGGACGATGCCGGCCGCCGGGTCCGCCCCGGCCGCCGGCCTGGTGACCGGCTCTGCCACGGGCCCGGCGACCGCGACGGTGGCTCGCGGTCGGAACCAGGGCGCACTCGGGTCGTCCGGGGCGGTGTGCGCCACCGTGGCCCGTCGGGTGACCGCCTCGACCCGGGTCAACGCGGATTCGGGCACCTCCAACTGGGCGATCGTGCCGGTGTGGGTGCGATGCAGTTGCACCCGGATCCCGTGTCGGGCGGCCAGGTGCGCCACCACGTGCAGGCCCATGCTGCCGCCCGCGGCGCTGAACAGCGGAGCCGGCGCGGCGAGCCGCCCATTGATGGTGGCCAGCCGACCCTCGCTGATCCCGATGCCCTGGTCGTGCACCCGCAGGGTGACCCCGTCGACAGTCCGCCGCCCGTCCACCAGCACGAAGGTGTGCGGCGGGGAGTTGAGGGTGGCGTTCTCCAGCAGCTCGGCCAGCAGGTGCACCAGGTTGCCGGCCGCCGCTCCGTGCACCGCGGCGGTCGGCACGTCGATTTCCACCCGGGGGTAGTCCTCGATCTCGGCGGCCGCCGCCCGGACCACGTCGTCGAGGAGCAGCGCGCCCTCGTGCCCTCGACCCGGCTCGCCGCCGGCGAGGACCAGCAGGTTCTCCCCGTTGCGGCGCAGGCGGGCGGCGAGGTGGTCCAGCGCGAAGAACCGGGCCAACGCCTCCGGGTCGGTCTCCTCGTGTTCGAACTCGTCGAGCAGGCGCAGCTGACGGGTGATCAGCGTACGGATCCGCCGGGCCAGCGCCTCGGCCATCCGGGTCACGTCCAAGCGCAGCTCGGCCTGCTCGCCGGCGAGTCGTAGCGCGGTCCGGTTCACCGTGTCGAACGCCTCGGCCACCTGGGCCATCTCGTCCCGACCGCGCCGGACACCCTCGGTCAGCTGGGTCGCCGCGCCGTCGTCCGGGCACCGCTCGCCCGCGGCGATCGCGGTGATCCGCTCCGGCAGCTCCCGGTTGGCCACCGTGAGCGCGGCGACCCGCAGCTGGCGTAGCCGCCGGCTGGTCCGCACCGCCAACAGCGCGGCGGTGACCAGCGAGGCGAGCGTGACGGCGCTCGTCGCCCCGGCGGTGAGCAGGGCCCGTTGCCGGGCGGTGCCGGCCAGCGCGGCGGCGTCCCGGTCGAGGTCCTCGGACAACTCCCGGCCGAGCAGGTTGTACCGGCGGATGGTGCCGCTCTGCGCCACGTACCAGGCGTCGCCGTCGGTCGTCAGCGCTTCCGGCCCGCCGTCGGTGTCCAGCACGTCGTCCCGCATCCGACGGGCGGTCGAGACGTCGACGCCGTCGATCAGGCGGCGCCAGGCGAACTGCGCCGGGCCGGTGGCGATCCGGAGGAACTCGGCCTGGCGCTGTTCCCGGGCACCGCGCAGTTGGCCGAGCCGAACCAGCTCGCCGCGGGCCAGGTCACCCCGGACGAAGACCCCACGCAGCAGGGCGCGTTCCAGGGACGCCAGGTGCTCCTGCGCGGCCACGGCCGCCACCCTCCGCGCCCCGTTGGCCAGGTCGGTGTCGTGCAGCTGGGCCGGGAGCGCGTCGGCGACGGCGAGCAGTGACTCGACCAGGGTCACGTACGCCGAGTCGGCGGGCTCGCCGTCCAGCGCCCGCTGGCGGGTCGGGTCGAGTTGGCCGAGGTAGCCGTCCGCGTCGTCGAGTATCCGGCCCAGGTCCGGGGCGGCCCGTCGGGCCTTGCCGCTGGCCGAGCGGTAGCGGTCGACGGCGGCGTCCACCCGTCGCCGCTGGGCGTCGACCAGCGGCCGGCCGGCCATGCCGCCCCGTTGCCGCAGCGCCGTCGTCTCGCCGAGTTCGCGTTCCAGCTCGTGCATCAGCCGTACGGTCGCGGTGGCGGTGCCGGCGAGCACGCGGGCCCGATCGGCGTCGGCCGAGGCGGCGAGCGCAGCGTTGGTCTGGGTGGCGCCGAGCACGACCAGGCCGACCGTCGCCACCAGGATCGGCGCGAGCAGTTGGGTGCGCACCGACCGAAGTTGGCCGGTGCGGTCCGCGGGCCGGCTGTGCCGGCGTACGCGGGCGGGGTCGGGGAGCGGCACGGGGTCTCCCAGTTCGGGTCGGGTGCCGGGCCTGGGGGACGGCCGGGCGACACGACCAGGCACGATACGCGAATCGCGCACCCGGGGGAACATTGCCGACCGTGATTGCATTGAGTGACGAAACTGGGCGGCCGATCTCTGATTCGTGGGCCGCCTTACCGGCATCCTTCGTAAATGTCTGATCCGGACATGCGCTGCGGTTCCGGTTTGTCCATTGACACTGAGAGCGATCTGTCCAGAATGGCGGGTAAAGGTCCTGGCCCCGTCGCTCTTCTGGGCGTGACTGGGCGTAGCCGACGCCCATCGGCTGTCCGGGCAGGGACTCGACGTTAACCGGTCGAGGTTGTCGGACCGGGCGGCTACCGTGCACCGGTGACCACTGCTCGACCACTCATCCAGGCGCGGGGGCTGGTGAAGCGGTTCGGCGACTTCACCGCCGTCGACGGCATCGACGTGGAGGTGCGCCCCGGCGAGGCGTTCGGCTTCCTCGGGCCGAACGGCGCCGGCAAGTCCTCCACCATGCGAATGATCGGCTGCGTCTCCCCGCCCTCCGGCGGCGAGTTGCGCATCCTCGACCTGGACCCGGTCCGCGACGGGCCGGCGATCCGGGCCCGGCTGGGCGTCTGTCCGCAGCTCGACAGCCTCGACCCGGAGCTCACCGTCCGGGAAAACCTCACCACCTACGCCCGTTACTTCGGCATCCCGCGCCGGGTGGCCCGCGAGCGGGCCGCCGAGCTGCTCGACTTCGTGCAGCTCGCCGAGCGGGCCGAGAGCAAGGTGGAGCCGCTGTCCGGTGGCATGAAACGCCGGCTCACCATCGCCCGCGCGCTGGTCAACAACCCGGCGATCGTGCTGCTTGACGAGCCCACCACCGGGCTCGATCCGCAGGCCCGCCACCTGGTCTGGGAACGGCTGTTCCGGCTCAAGCAGCAGGGGGTCACCCTGGTGCTCACCACGCACTACATGGACGAGGCCGAGCAGCTCTGCGACCGGCTGGTGGTGATGGACGGCGGCCGGATCGTGGCCGAGGGCTCGCCGCGCACCCTGATCGAGCGGCACGCCACCCGCGAGGTGGTGGAGTTGCGCTTCGCCGCCGAGTCGCAGGAGGTGTTCGCCGGCAAGCTGAGCGGGCTGGGGGAGCGGGTCGAGGTGCTGCCCGACCGGATCCTGCTCTACGTGGCCGACGGCGACGCGGCGGTGGCCGAGGTGACCGCACGCGGCCTCGTCCCGGCCAGCGTCCTGGTCCGGCGCAGCAGCCTGGAGGATGTCTTCCTTCACCTCACCGGCCGCACCCTGGTGGACTGACTCTTCGCCTGTTCCACGAGGACAGACCGCTCGGCAGGTAGGTCATAAGTGGCCAGCTCACGCGAGCTGCCGGCCCTGCGCCCTGCGACTGCTCAATGTTCGTACCGCGCCTGGTAAGCGTTGTCCCAGTCGATCTTGATGTCCTGCAGGCCGGTGCCATGGCCATCTGCGTTGTTGGTCAGGGTGGGGATGTCTGGGTTGATCGTGTCCTTGCCGATCACCGAGGCCGCGACCGCGAATACCGCCGCCTGACCGATCCAGGCCACCGTGGTGGAAGCCGAGATGTTTAGCATGATCGACTGGATGACCTTGAGCGCCTCCGCGACCGGCGCGAACGGGGTCGCGTCGAAAACACTGTAAGCGATGATCATCGCGAGGCAGATCGTCGCGAACACGAAGAACTTGAACTGCGCGTCGTTGATGTTGTCGTGTGCGGTCTTGATCGCTTCGGACATCGCCTTCAGATCGTCCCGGGTCTGCCCCAGCTCGGTCTTGAAGCTCGCCAGCCACACGTCGAAGGCGCGGCGGTCGTCGGCCTCCCACGCGCCGTTGAGCGGGCGCAGCGCGGCGTCGAGCTGGTCGATGGCAGCCTGCACCGCGCCGGAGGCCGCCTCCCACCCGTTTTGCACCCGGCTGAGCTCGGCGTCGTCCGGTGTCCATAGTGCCCAGGCGGCGACCGCGATCAGCGCTGTCGGTGACAGCGCCCCGCAAGCCGCGATGGCGCCTTCGCCGGCCAGCGCCAGCACGGCGATCGACGAAAGCCAGTAGAGCCCGGTGCCCTCGAACACGTTGGCCGCATTGGAGGACCCCTCTTCGGGCTTTTTGTATCGCACCTCTGTCGGCGATCCGGTCGGCGTGTTGGCGTGCTCGGCCTTCGCCCAGTTCGCCGCCGTGTAGGACAGCCCGTTAGCCATCTCTTTGAACTTGTCGACACCGCCGCTGACCGATTGCAGGAAGGCGTCGTACGACGGCTGGTATTTCGTCAGGATGGCCGGCGTCCCGATCACACCCAGCATCACCGGGTGGCCCTTGCAGTCCCGCTCGACATGCTCCTTGGCCACCTTCATATACGCCAAGGGCTCCGACATCACGTTGTTGGCAGCCTTGTCGATCATGTCAGGGTCGACTTTGCGCATGCCGGTATTGTTACCGCCCGGCTGCGCTCGGCGCTGCCCCTGAACGCCTTCTGCGTACAATAGGCAACCATGACCTCCGATGCGCCCCCCGGTGGCCTGGTCGTACCGATCCGTCCGGAGCGGGCGCTGCGGGGCACGTTTCTGTTCGCCGCCGTCGTGTCCGGCGTGCTGCTGATCATCGCGATCGCCTTCACGCTGAAGGAGGGCGTTGTCGGCGCGCTCACCGCGCTGCCCTGCGCGGCGGTGTTCGGCGCGGCCCTGTGGATCGCGGCATGGCGCGCGAAGCGCCAGTTGCCCGGGGCCGTGTTCCGGGTGGACGCTGCCGGCATGCACCTGGAGACGAAGCGGTCGGCCCGGACCGTCGCCTGGGCTGACATCGAGGCGGTGACGGTGGCCACGCACCCCCGGGGCGGGCACGCGGTCCTGGCCACCCTGCGCCCTGGCGTGCCGAAGCCGGCACCCGGCTCCTTCGGCGTGCCGGCGTGGTCCACCGAGCTGCGGTGCCTCGTCGTCATGCCGCTCGACCTGCTCGAGGCGGCTCCCGAACCGGTCTCCACCGCGGTCGCGACGCACGCCGGCGAACGCTTCCGCCCCGACGGCCGTCTCTAGCGCTGGAGGCGCTTGACCCGGTCGAACGCCTCGCGGACCGCGGCCATCGGATCCTTCGGGGTGCCGTCCTCGCTGACGACCTTCAGACCGCCGCCGAGGACGTCCCCGGCGCTGACCCCCGGAGGCATGAGGGGTCCCATTATCTCCGCCACACGACGGGTCATCTGGTCACAGGCGGTCTGGTACGCCTCCATGATGGCCTCGGTGAGGCTCACTGCGTCCAGCCGCATGGCGCGCTGGTCGAAGTCGACGCCGAGGAGGTTGGCGCTCGGGCCGACGGTGACCTCGACCAGGCCGTCCGCCCCGAGGCCGGTCTCCTTCGCCTCGGCCAGATCGCGCTGGATCGTCTGGAACTTGTCGAGCTGCTCGAACACCTTCGACATGTGGCGGTCGATCTCTGGGTTGCCCGTTTCGAAGTTCACGGGACCATTCTGCGCAATGTCGCCCCCGAACGGTGACCCGTAGCCGGCCCGGCCGCCACCTGCCGGCGACGGTGGAGTCAGCCGCCGCCTCCACTGCGGGGAAACTGACGCGACGGTGTCGGTGACCCGTCGTAAGGTGGCCGGCGGTCTTGTCGTACCCGGGCGGTAGGAAGGCCAGGGTGGACGGAGAGCGGGGGTGGTCGCGATGAGCGTGGCGGAGCGGGCCGGGCCGGGGATCGCACGCATCCCGGCGCTGGCGGTCCTCGCCCACCACCTGGTCGCCTACCGGCGCACCTGGCGGGCGGGGGTTTTCTCGTCGCTCCTGCTGCCGGTGCTCACCGTGCTCGGGTTCGGCGTCGGGGTCGGGGCGTACGTGCATCGGGGCGTCGGCGGGGTGCCCTACCTGGAGTGGCTGGTGCCCGGTCTGATCGCCTCCACCGCCCTTCAGGTCGCCATGGCCGAGTCGACCTGGCCGGTGCACAGCAACTTTCGTTGGATCCGGACCTACCATGCCCAGGTCGCGGCGCCGCTGCGGATCGGGGACATCCTCGCTGGGCACGTCGCCTTCGTGCTGTTCCGGGTGCTCACCAGCGTCGCCGCGTTCGTACTGGTGACGGCGCTGTTCGGGGCGTTGCGCTCGCCCTGGGCGGTGGCCGTCCTGCCGGTGGCGCTGCTGCTCGGGCTCGCGGTCGCCGCGCCGACCTTCGCGTTCAGCGCGGCGGTGCCGAGCGACAGTTACCTGGCCCTGCTGTTCCGGTTCGCGGTCATCCCGATGACCCTGTTCGCCGGGGTGTTCTTCCCGATCGAGTCGCTGCCGGAGGCGCTGCGCTGGCTGGCGTACGCGACGCCGCTCTGGCACGCCGTGGACCTGTGCCGGGCCGTCACGCTCGGCGTCGCTCCCCAGTGGTCGGCCACCGGCCACCTGCTCTACCTCGCCGCCTGGGCCGCCGCCGGCTGGCTGTTGGCCCGGCGCATGTTTCGCCGCTCGCTGGTCGTGTAGGGGGAGGGTGTCGTGGTCGGTCTCGTTCTGCCCCGGCTGGTCAGCTTCGAGGGGGCGCCGCGCCGGTCCGCCTCGGTCGCCGAGCGCAACCTGACCGCGTTGCGGAGCGCCTACTGGCTGGTGCTGCTCTCCGGTTTCCTGGAGCCGGTGCTCTACCTCTTCTCGATCGGCGTCGGGGTGGGCGCGCTGGTCGGCGACCTCACCCTGCCTGGCGGGCAGGTCGTGTCGTACGCGGCGTTCGTGGCCCCGGCGATGCTGGCGTCCTCGGCGATGAACGGCGCGCTGTCCGAGACGACCTTCAACTTCTTCGGGAAGATGAAGTACATGAAGCTGTACGACGGGGTCATCGCGACCCCGGTGCAGCCGTTCGAGATCGCCCTCGGCGAGCTGGGCTGGGCGATGATCCGAGGCAGCCTCTACTCGGCCGCGTTCCTGCTGATCATGGCGGTGATGAACCTGACCACCGCAGCCCGCGCGGTTGCCGCCTTCCCGGCCGCGATACTGGTCGGCATCGCGTTCGGCGCGCTCGGCATGGTCGTCTCCACGCTCATTCGCAGCTGGCAGGACTTCGACCTGATGGGGTCGGCCCAGTTCACCCTTTTCCTCTTCTCCGGCACCTTTGTGCCGGCCGAGGCGTATCCGGCCCTGCTGCGCTGGGTGGTCGAACTGACCCCGCTCTACCGGTCGGTGCACCTGGTCCGGGCGATCTGCGTTCAAGGCTCCGGCTGGTCCTGGCTGCTGGATGTGGTCTACCTGGCGGTGCTGGCCGCCGGCATGCTCACGTTGGCATCCCGGCGAATGGGCCGGCTGCTTTACACGTAGGTGATTAAGGCCTTTCCGTCCGGGCATGTCGGCGAACGATGCGACGACGAGGGAGGGTCAAATGGCCGCCGACGAGTACCCCGCCCGCGACGCCCGCGACCGGGGCGGGCCGGTCGAGCCAGGCGACGGGCCGAAGGGCCCGACCAAGCTGCCGCGCGCCGACTGGGTGGCGACATTGAAACGTACGGGCCGGGAGTTTCAGCAGGACAACCTCACCGACCGGGCCGCCGCGCTGACCTACTACGGCGTGCTGTCGATCTTCCCGGGCATCCTGGTGCTCATCTCGGTGCTCGGCCTGCTCGGCGCCGGCGCCATTCAAGGGGTCCGGAACACCGTCGACCAGGCGGTGCCGGCGCAGGGCGTCCGGCAGATCATCGAGACGGCGATCTCCCAGGCGCACAACTCGGGCGGTCTGGCCAGCCTGGCTGCGGCCCTCGGCCTGGTCGGCGCCTTCTGGGCGGCCTCCGGCTACATCTCCGCCTTCATGCGGGCCGCCAACCGGATCTACGACGTGCCGGAGGGGCGGCCGATCTGGAAGACGCTGCCGATCCGCCTCGGTGTCACCGCCGCGATCGGGGTGATGCTGCTGGCCAGCGCCGTGATCGTGGTCTTCACCGGCGGCCTGGCCGACCAGGTGGGCCGCGCGCTCGGTCTCGGGGCAACGGTCGTGACGGTGTGGAACATCGTGAAGTGGCCGGTGTTGCTGGTGCTGGTGAGCCTGATGTTCGCGATCCTCTACTGGGCCTCGCCGAACGCCCGGCAGGGCGGCTTTCGCTGGGTCAGCCCGGGCGGGCTGCTGGCGGTGGTGATCTGGCTGGTGATCTCCGGGCTCTTCGCCGTCTACGTGAGCAACTACAGCTCGTACAACAAGACCTACGGGGCGTTGGCCGGCGTGATCATCTTTCTGGTATGGCTCTGGCTGACCAACATCGCCATTCTGCTCGGCGCGGAGTTCGACGCCGAGTTGGCGCGCAGCCGGGCCATAGCGACGGGGCATCCGGCCGACAAGGAGCCCTACGTCCAACTGCGCGACGACCGCAAGCTGAGGAAGAAGGGTAAAGCGGGCAATTGATCGCCGCCCCGAACTTCTCATCGGGACACGACAAGATCACTTCCGCCGGTTCGGTGGTGGCTTTCGTCCGGAGCGACAAAAGTTTTTGTCGCCTTGATTGAAGCTATGGACAGCCGACCCGGAAGGCTCCTACTGTGTCGGGCACGACACATCGCCGGTGCGTCGATGTGCAACGACTCCGATGCGAGGTGAGTCCCGGTGCGGACGCTGGACCCCCTGCACGTACAGCTCCTACGACTACTGCGGGACGAGGGGGCGGTGTCCCGGGCCGAGCTCGGCGACCGCTTGCAGATGCCTCGCCCGCGGCTGCTCGCCGAGCTGGAGCGTCTGGTCGGTCTCGGGTTTGTGGCTGAGGCGGGGTTGGCGGCGTCGCGGGGTGGTCGTCGTT